>NZ_QHLP01000020.1:0-52701 GCF_003185985.1 Auritidibacter sp. NML100628 | reverse complement strand
CAGCTAACCCAAGTTTTCGCGCTCAAACTAGCTGAGGCACGACACTGCAGCCACGCGACCTCTCGCGCTCACGATCTGTGAGGCACGACTTACCCTTCGCGCTCAGTTTGACATGAGGCACTACGCCCCCCGCCCTCGCTTCGCCGTTTAACAAGCGAACCGTGGGCACGGGACCGGTGGCGAGCGCTGACTAGAGGGACATGCATTGGAAGGATCTCTAAATCGTTGCACGATCCGGTCACCACTCGTTCCTCTTGAAACGCGTGCAGTCCATCGACCTGGAACAGCCAGATGAGCTAGGCCCCTATGAACTGGATGTGCTCACCGCTCAACGCGAGAACGCCACCCGAGAGCTTCTGGAGGTATTCGAGCGTTTCCCTGCTCTGACCGTTGCCTCGGTGTCCTCGCGCAACTTACGATCGATTAACAAGATGACAGGGCGAGATGCGTCCATGAGAAACAACGGGAGAAACGCTTGGAAGAAAAGAGCGAATCAACTCAGCAAAGCATCGGTCTGTTCATCCTGGCAGGCATCCACATGGTGGTTCTGATCGGGCTCCAGCTATCTGGTGCTCTCAGCGATATGATGGTGAGCGCTATTGCCTGGTTCGTTGGGATGATGGTGGCCACATGGTGCGTGCTCAAAGCAGTCATACCGTTGCTGAGTAGCACAGAACGCTGAGTTTTCCGAGGCCGACACCACGGCCCCGGAACTGACCACGAGGCGACCCCCCGTACAACGAGAACGCTACTGCGGCGGTCGTGATCGATGATCAACCGTTGATTTTGCGTATTTTGCGGGAATGCTCGATCGGCGATGGGTCGTGGAGGCCACCCTACCCGACCGAGCCGAATTCGACGACCTGAAAAATCTGCCCGTTTCGAGGCATCTCGGTCACGGCATTTGCCGCGCGGTCTTTAGCAAAGGGCTTCCATGCTGGATCCAGATCGCCCAGCTCAACACTCGACCAAACGAAGGGTAACCCCGCAGCCGCATCCACTGACCCCCGATCCATTAGTTGTACATGCAGGTGCGGCTCGGTGGTGTTTCCGGTATTGCCCACCTCGGCCAGCTGTTCCCCGGCTCTCACTCGCTGTCCCGGAACCACCACCACGGAGTCACGGCGCAAGTGCGCGTACGCTGCGAAGGTTCCGTCATCGTGTTGAACCACCACGCGATTGCCGAATATGGCTCGATATCCGCCAAAAAATTCGCTGGCCGGGCCCTCAAGAAGGAGCATCAAGGTCCGCCCGAGCCAGGTGTCGCGCGCCCGCTTGTCGCGTTGCCGATCAGCCGCCTGAAGCACTGTTCCATCCGCGATCGCGTACACGGGCTCACCGAAACAGGTGAACTCCTCGGGGCGCGTTCCACGTCCGACCAAACGTACATCGGCCGGGTTGATCGTTGTGGTCATGTCTTCGGCAACGGAGGGATGGACCAGATCCACGGCGCTGAATTGTCCACGTGTCGCCGTACCGTGACTGGGCAGTTGCTGACCGGGGCTATTGACTGCCAGCCACCGTCCGCGCACTGGAGGCTGAACCACAACGGGTGCACGAGCCGGCGTCACCGGGGCAATTCCGGCCAGCAGGCACCCGGTAAGAACCAGCATCATGACAGCGAGAACCCAGCCGAAACCGCCCGGTGGATTAAACAAGCCAGTCAGGTCAGCCACGATCAGTAGTAGCCCCGCTAGTATCAGCATCCGCCACAACGGACGCAGGGTGGACAGTATCCGACGCAGCCGGTGCACTGCTGGGGCACTGGCGCCCCTAGAATGGTGGTCCGCCTCGGTACCGTCTGTGCTGACGGCCTTACCCCGTTTCATCTCGACCAGCCCTCATTCTCTGTCGTGATGCGCGCCACTCTTCGACGAAGCCTACCATCAGGGTCCACCTGGCGACATCAGTCACGTTGCCCCGGGCCCGAGTGACAGCGATCAGCCAGAAACGGTCGAAACGCACCGTATGTGTTCCACCAGTTCCAATGCGGTAAGGGCGCGATGATCGATCCGAGATACGGGGTAAAAGCAAAACCCCCGCGCTAGGCGAGGGTTTTGGTGGCTCCGACCGGCGTCGATCCGGTGACCTTTCGATTTTCAGTCGAACGCTCTACCAACTGAGCTACAGAGCCTGTTGAGTGGTATTCACTCTTGGACAAAGAGCCTGTCCGATTGGACAGGCTCTCGCATCCGCGACCCTGACGGGACTTGAACCCGCGACCTCCGCCGTGACAGGGCGGCGCGCTAACCAACTGCGCTACAGGGCCATTGAACAGGAACCTACAGTATCAGAGATTTCCCACTCACTGAAATCGTGTCAATCAACAGTCTTTCAGTCGTACCCCCAACGGGATTCGAACCCGTGCCGCCGCCGTGAAAGGGCGGTGTCCTAGGCCGCTAGACGATGGGGGCCTGGCAAATTCGTGAGACTCCACAGATGTCCCGTGAACTTGACCTCCATGAGTTTACGACGAAAACTCTACAGTGTGCAAATCGAGCCATTATCTAACGCCGAATTCGACGCGATCGTTGAAGCTGCCCTCGAGGAGCTCCCTGAGCAAGTGCGCAGTCTTTTGGATAACATCGTGATCTTTGTCGCCGACGAATACGAGCCACTCCCCGACGAAGAGCCACAGCCCGAACTCCTCGGACTCTATGAAGGGGTACCGCTCGATGAGCGTGGCGACGACCCACTGGGCATGCCTGACCATCTGACGATCTTCAAGAATCCGCTCGAGCGCATGGTCTCATCTTACGAAGAGCTCGCTCGGCAAATCCGCATCACCGTGATGCACGAAATCGCCCACTACTTCGGTATTAGCGACGAGCAACTGCACGCCTGGGGCTGGGGATAGACCACTGCTCTCCCCGTTTCTGCCTGGCGTGCAAAAGGTCACGAAACGATGCCAAAACCGCAGAAACTCGCGAATTCCACGGTCATTCAATCCTAAATTACACCGTTGTTATTTATGTTATTCCTGGGGTTCTTGTTGCATTTGTGACAATTGTGCAACTATTCTGGACCAAGAAGTTGGCATTTCTTCGGCGTGTCGCAGTGACAGATCCGAATCGTAATGATCTCGTGACACAACGGTGAAGAAATGATCTCGACCTCACTGCCCGAATCACTTGCCAGAGAATGAGGACGTTGTCGTGAAATCTCGCCGTCTAATTGGGGTTACCGCCTCGGTGGCCATTGTCACCGCAACCGCAGTCGCCGCGGCCGCAGTACCAAATATGTTGGATGCTGACGCCTCTCGCCAGCATGACGCCGCTGATCTACCGAAAGTTCCGAGCTCGCAAGAGATCGACCAAGCCAAAACGTCAGATGCCAATCGGGATCAGATGCGCCAGCGACTCATCGATTCCATCTTGAAGACCTCCGAGCGATTCGCCGATATCGAGGCAGCCGCTCTGGAAGCTAATGAGAACGCCCGCTCGATGTCAGAAGCGGCGGCAGCTGCACGTCGTGACGCTGAAGATGCCCGAAAGGCTGCGGAAAATGCAGCTGAGCAAGCCTCTGACTCCGAAGAAGCTGTCGGCGCAGCCGCCGGTGAGATGTACCGCAACGGTAACGGTTCGGCGAGCGACCTGATGCTGGGCGATGAAGATAGCCTCAGCCAGCGTTCGACCGCCGAAAACCTCGCTAATCGTCAAGCTCGTGAAGGACAAGAAGCTGTCCGCCAAGCCAATGAGGCCGACAGCCTGCTGGCAAACGCCGAAGCGAAGGAAGCAGACGCCGAACAAAAGGCCGAAGAGGAAGCTCGCGCTCAGGCAGAACGTGAAGAGGAAGCCCGTCGCTACGAAGAAGAGCGCCAAGAGCTCGACAAACTTCGTTCTGATCTCATCAAGGCGTGGGCAGAGCTAGAGGGCATCCCGGAAGAAGAGGCTGCCGAAAGAATTGACGAGATCGAGGAAGAAGAATGGGCCGCCGAGCTAGACCGCGTTCTGGGGCAAATCGACGCGCGGGAGACCGAGCAGAGTTCCCCCGCATCGACACAGCCGGCCGTTGAGGCCGAACCTACTCCGGTCACCGAAGAACCCACCCCGTCAGAGACCACGGAAGAACCGACGCCGTCGGCAACCCCGTCCGAGACCCCTAGCTCGGCTCCGGCTAGCCCGTCTCCCACCCAGACCTCCTCGGCACCGGCCAACCCATCGCCGACCCAGAGCTCTTCCGCACCGGCTAGCCCGTCTCCCACCCAGAGCTCTTCCGCACCGGCTAGCCCGTCTCCCACCCAGAGCTCTTCCGCACCGGCTAGCCCGTCTCCCACCCAGAGCTCCTCGGCACCGTCTCGGTCGGGCTCAGGTTCCTCCTCAAACGGTCGCGCGTCAAGCTCGCCGTCGCCGACGAAGTCTGCCCCGAAGAAGTCTCCGTCTAAGGCTCCGTCGAAATCCCCGTCCACCGGCACGGCAGGGTCCTCCTCGTCCTCCGGTTGGGCCAGCACTGCAATCCAGTTTGCCGTGGGCAAGGCCAATGACCCCAACACCTATTACTCCTGGGGCGGCAACGGCCCCCAAGGCTATGACTGCTCGGGTCTGACTGTGGCTGCGTTCAATGCCGCCGGAAAGTCGTTGCCCCGTAGCTCGAAGGCACAGTACGCTGCCGCCAAGCAGTACGTGCCACTGAGCCAGATGCAGCCCGGTGACCTGGTGTTCTGGTCCAATAATGGATCTGGGTCCGGTGTGTACCACGTGGCGATCTACATGGGTAATAACCAGATTGTCCACGCCCGCAACCCGCAGATGGGTATTTCAGTGACTGCCTTGAACTACGGCGGTATGCACAACATCCTGCCTCAAGCGGGACGCTACTAGATTCCCTCGGGGGTCCGGAGTCCGGGGAAGTTCTCCGGATCCTTGGGGGTTACTACCTCATCTCACACACCGCAGGGCGGTTGCCAGTCATGTGGCAACCGCCCTGTCAGACGTTAAAGGACTGGTAACGACAATATCTTAGGAATGATCCGGACGCTTGTCTTTGTGCTCATCCAGGGTGGGGCCAAAGTCGGTGCGGTCTTCCAACCGAGGATCGTCGTAGGCCGGCACCACCAGCACCGGCCCCTTGGCGTGAGAGACGATGCCTTGAGAGGTCGAACCCAGCAGTGCCCCGGTGAAGCCACCCAGTCCACGAGTTCCGACGACGACCAGGCGGGCGGTTTCTGATTCTTTGACCATCACATCAACCGGAACGCCGTCGATGACTTCCGCTTCAATCCGTAACTGCGGGAAATGGTGTTGCAACCAGTTGCGACCGTACTCCATTTTTTCGCGAAGCTCTTCGAGGAGAGCGTTTTCATCCACGGGAGCAGGCAACCATTCCACGGCCGGAGAAACCGGGGCCATGGCGGTGACTAACCGCACCCAGGTTCCACGATTCATGGCTTCCTCGCCGGCGCGGAGCATGGCCAGTCGTGCCTGCCTCGACCCGTCGGCACCAACCACCACCGGTGCATCAGTTCCGGCGCGGGATTCTTCAGCACCTTTCGGCACCAACGCGACCGGGCACTTAGCGCGTGCCGGGAGCCCACGCGACACCGATCCCACCAGCAGACCGAGGAAACCGCCTCGACCGCGGGGGCCGGCAACCAGCAGGTCGGCGTGTTCGGAGTAATCGACCAGCACCGTGGCGGGATCGCCGAGCTCAGTGGCTGCTCGGATCTCCACATCGGTGGGTCCGAGCTTTTCGGCGGTTGCTTCTAAAATCTTGCGCGCGGAATCGGCCAGCGCGTTATCGTGTTCGGATCCGCCTGCGGAATCCATCACCATCGACGGAAACATTGGCAAGCTATAGACGGAGATGAGCGTCAGTGGGCGGTGAGTGCGTTCTGCTTCCCGCAACGCCCAGGTGGCAGCGGCCAGTGACCGCTTCGAGCCGTCAACTCCGACCACCACGCCATGAGTTTTTCCCTGATATGCAGTGTTCTGGTCACTCATGATTGTCACCCTTCTCTTGATCCCCACAGCGTCTGCCTGTGGTTAACTCCAGCTTACTGACTTTGGTCCGCAACGGGGCCGTACGCGGTGCCGCACCGGCGCAAAAGTCATCCAGTTCTCGGGCCTTCCAGCGCAGGTGGGCCGGCAGTGGATCTGCCAATACCGCGCGCTGGAGTCCAGCCAGCCCGCCGAGTTCCGCGCGCGGGATCTCGGCGTTGCTGGCAGCAAAGATCATGTTCCCGCGACGGCGAGATTTGAACATACTCGGATCGGATATCAGGATCACCTCCGAGAACACCTCTCGGAGTGTCGCCACTTCACTCCGGGCATCGGCTAGTCCGGTTGGGCCTGCGTAGTTGATGAGGTACACGCCGTCGGGGCCGAGAATGCGAGCTGCTTCTTCGGTGGCTTCCAGCCCGGTGAGATGTTCGGGCGTGACCTGGTGACCGTCGTCCTGATCCTGGGCAAACACATCGCGGAAGATCACGTCCCGCGACCCCGTAGCACCGGTGGCTAACACCTCGCCCGCCTCAGCGGCCCGGATCGTCAACCGCGGTGCTCGCGGCAGGCCACAGTGTTCTCGGACCAGGTTAACCAGGGCCACATCATCATCCACCGCTGTTTGGCGCGAGTCCGGATAAACCGCGGCCGCCCACCGGGCCATGGTGCAACCGCCAGCGCCCAAGTGCAGAAACCGTAACCGCGTGTCAGTCGAAAACCGGTGGGTGATCACCGCGGCCGCCCACCGCATGTACTCAAAGCCCAGCTCGGTGGGATGGTCCACATTGATCTGCGAGGATTCAGCACCATTAATCATTAACAGCCAGGCGCCAGCCGTAAAAGGGTCCTCGGTGATCACCGCGACTCCGCTGTCGATCTGGTAGTAACCGGGGGTGATATCGGCCGGTGATGTTTTCTGCGAGCGCCCGCCTCGTTTAGCCATCAGCACCCCTGACCATGAGTTGTTCGGTCATTCCGGCCCAGTCTCCCTCGGTGACCGTTACCGGCTCCCCCACCGGACGATACCCCAGAGCCCTAAAGAACTCGTGGTCACGCCACACCCTGGCCACGCTGGGTCGCGGGCCGAGCGCGGTTTGTACCAGCGCGGTGCCCAACCCGCGACGCCGGGATTCGGCCAGCACATAAACACCCCGAACTTCTCGCACCGGCCAGGCGCCCGGGTTTTCGTCCAGTTCCGGTAGTTCACCCTGATCTGCCAGACGTTGGCACCACGTGCGAGTGGTGTCAGCCAGCTCGTCCACGGTGGCGACACCCTGCACCCGGTCGCGGAGGTCTTCGGCCAAAAACAACCGCGGGTCATCGGCTGTTGCTCGAGCGCGACGTCGCCAGAAAGCCACCTGGCCCTCAGCGCTGGCATAGGCCTTGGCACTAAATGCAGCGCCCAATACCGGGGTATATATCTCCTCCCACACCGCAAGTTTGACCGGAATGACCCGCTCAACGTCGGCCTCAGCCGCCGAGCGCACGTAGTAGCGTGCCCCGGTCTCGGTGCGTGCTGATCGGTGGAAGAACCGTTTCATCTACTCGGTAGTGCCCTGTGCACTCGAGTGGTGCGCACTCTCACCCCGCGACTGCAGGAGGTGTTCCAGCCGGTTCAGTTTGCCATCGAGCTCACCGGTGAATCCGGGGCGGATATCGGCCTTCATCACCAAGGAGATCCGAGAGCCGTAGGGTTCCAGGGCGGTCACGCAGTCTTTAATAACCCCCATGACCTCATCCCATTCACCTTCGATCTCGGTGAACATCGAGGAGGTGCGGTAGGGCAATCCGGAGGCGCGCACCACGGCGATGGCCTCAGCCACAGCACGCGAGACCGACCCGGCAGCGGTGGCTTCCGGAGACCCGGAGGCAGCATCGGCACCCAGCGATCCGGTGCCGGAGGTTGTGATCGAAAATGCAATAATCATGGTTCCAGTCTGCCCCACAACCCCAGGTTTTCTCATCTCTAACGTTAGAAGCGTCACGTGAGCACTGTGTACCAGCCCCTTAGGCGTGGGCGGTGTTGTCGATATAGTTAGAAGTGACCCACACCAATCTCCGTTTCACCGGTCGAGAGGATGCGTATGTCCCAAGGCTTGTTCATTTCCACCACCACCGCCGGCACCGGAAAATCTCTGGTCAGCCTCGGGGTGGCCGACTCCATCTATAAGCGCACCGGCTCACTAGGCTACTTCCGCCCCATCTCCCCAGACCCACAGCGGGACCCCATGGTGCACCTGATGCGCGAGAATTTTGATCTCAGTGAAGAACAAGCCCGGGCCGGTTTGAGCTCGGCTGAAGTCCGTGAGCTGGTCGCCACCGGAGAAGAAGACGAGATCTTCGCTCGGTGCGTCGATATTTTCGAGCAAATCTCCGCCGACGTGGTCGTGGTCGAAGGCACCGATTTCGTGGAGGCGGACTCCGCCCTCGAACTCGAACTGAACTCCCGGCTGGCACTGAACCTCAACATCCCGGTGCTGGCCGTGGTCTCTGGCGCCGACTTGAGCCCGGAGGGCGTCTCCAGTGCGGTGGAGCTCACCCGGACCACCATCAACGAGTCTGGCGCCGAGCCCATGGCGGTGATCGTCAACCGCGCCAACCCCGACCAACTGGAAGCCATCGAGTCCTCGCTCCGTCCGGGGAAGTCCCAGGCCAAGGTCTACCTCGTCCCGGAGCTTCCCGAACTCACGTTGCCCTCGATCGCTGAGATCGCCCAGGCGTTAAACCTCGAGCACATTAGCGGGTCTGATCAGTTCCAGCGCGATGTTTCCGAGGTCAAGGCCGTCTCAATGGAAGGCGGCAACTTTTTGAGCATTCTCAACGAGGGGGCTTTGGTGATCGTCTCCGGGGACCGCTCCGATGCCATTCTGGCGACCATGGCCTCCGCGCTGGTGCCCGAATTCCCGGTCCCCTCGGGCATGATCCTGACCAACTCGATGTTGCCACGGGCTGAGATCCAGAAGATGTACGCCAACGCGCCCTTCCCGATCTTTGCCTCCTTCGGCGACACATTCAGCACCACCACCGCGGTCTCCCGGGTCCGCGCCGAGCTTTCCAGCGCCCAGCCGCGCAAAATCGCTGCCGCCCTGGGGGCGTGGCACGAACGCGTCGATGGTGACGAGTTGCTGGAGCGACTGGAATTGACCAACTCCTCGGCAATGACCCCGGTGCGGTTCTTGCACCAGCTGATCTCACGGGCCGTGGCCGACCGCAAACGCATCGTGTTGCCGGAAGGACACGATCCCCGCATTCTGCGTGCCGCTGAGATCCTGCACCGTCGCAATGTGTGTGATCTGGTGATCCTCGGCGATGTCGACCAGATCCAGGAATTGGCCGCCACCGAGGGCGTGGACCTGCATGAGATTACGCTGATCGACCCGACCGAATCCCCGGACCGGCAACGCTATGCCGAAGAATACGCGCGCCTGCGGGCCCACAAGGGCGTAGATCTGGACCGGGCTCGAGAAGTCATGCTCGATGGCGCCTATTTCGGCACCATGATGGTCCACCTCGACGAGGTCGACGGCATGGTCTCCGGTGCGGCCAACACCACCGCCCACACCATCCGTCCGGCCTTGGAATTCATCAAGACCCGCCCCGAGGTCTCAATCGTCTCCTCGGTATTCTTCATGTTGTTGCCCGACCGGGCGTTAGTTTACGGCGACTGCGCGGTCAATCCCACTCCGAACGCCGAACAGCTGGCCGATATTGCCATCGCTTCGGCGACCACCTCCGAGCAATTCTCGGTTCAGCCCCGGGTGGCGATGCTGTCCTACTCCACCGGCACCTCCGGATCCGGTGAGGCCGTGGATAAAGTCCGTGAGGCCACTGATCTGGTCCACGCCCATGCTCCCCACCTGAAGGTCGACGGCCCGCTGCAGTACGATGCTGCGGTCTCGGCCTCGGTGGCGGCCTCCAAGATGCCGGATTCGGATGTGGCCGGTCAGGCCACGGTGTTCATCTTCCCGGATCTGAACACCGGGAATAACACCTATAAGGCCGTCCAACAGTCCTCCGGTGCCGTGGCGGTCGGCCCGGTACTGCAAGGCCTGAATAAGCCGGTCAACGACCTCTCCCGCGGCACCACCGTGGAGGACATTGTCAACACCGTCGCTATCACCGCCGTGCAAGCACAGGCTCGCGACTAACTCATCCCGCGCCCGATAGGAGAAGACCCCACCATGCTGATTTTGGTTATTAACTCTGGCTCATCCTCCCTGAAATACCAGGTCCGTGAACTCGATGAGTCCGGCGCGGATACCGAGAAGCCGGTGCTGGCCGAGGGCATTATTGAACGGATCGGCCAGCCCGATTCCGAAATTTCCGATCATGCTCAGGCGTTGGATATCGTCTCGGGACAGCTCGAGGACGTCCTCGACGGTCGCACCATCGATGCCGCCGGTCACCGTGTGGTCCACGGTGGTGAGCGTTTCCAGGCCCCGGCTCTGGTGACCAACGAAGTCATCCGCGCCATTGACGCCCTCGCCCCGCTGGCTCCGCTGCACAATCCGCCCTCGGCGGCCGGGTTGCGCGCAATGCGGGAGAAGTGGCCGGATATCCCGCAGGTCGTGGTCTTCGACACCTCCTTCCACACCTCGATGCCAGCCGAGGCCTGGCGGTATGCGGTCCCGGAATCCTGGTACACCGATTACGGTATTCGTCGCTACGGGTTCCACGGCACCAGCCACGATCTGGTCACCGGCCTGACCGCCGAGCTGATCGGGGTGCCCCGGCACAACTTCAACGGCATTATTCTGCACCTAGGCAATGGTGCCTCGGCCACCGCAATCCGCGGGGGCCGATCGGTGGATACCTCCATGGGCTACACGCCCCTGGCCGGTCTGGTGATGGGAACCCGCTCCGGCGATCTCGACCCCTCGATCGTGACTCACCTGATGACCTCCCACGGCTTTACCGCCCAGGAAGTCGACCGGGTACTCAATAACGAATCCGGACTGTACGGAATCAGCGGCCACACCGATATGCGCGAAGTGCTCCACGCCGCCGATGCCGGTCACCGTGGCTCCCAAGCCGCCCTGGATGTGGCCAGCTATCGGTTGGCCAAGTACATCGGTGGCTATCACGTGGCCGTCGGCGGCGCCCAGGCGATCACCTTCACCGCCGGGATTGGCGAGAACTCTGCCCCGTTCCGCGCCCGCGTGCTGGACCGGCTGGAAGTGTTGGGCATCACCTACGACCACGAGCTGAACCTGGTCACCGGTTCCGAGCCGCGGCTGATCTCGGCCGAGGATTCGGCGATCAAGGTCGCGGTGATCCCCACCAATGAGGAAATGGCGATCGCCCAAAAGACCTACCAGGTCGTCGATACAGCACAGGCCTGGGGTCAGGGCCCCGGGTTCTAGTGGCTGGAGTCACCGAAGCCGACCGACGAGCCGGATTGCGCCGGATGAAACTGGTGGCCACCAGTGTGCTGGTCGTGTTAGCGATCGTGTTCGTGATCGCCTTCATCCTGCAAGAACGCCACCCGGCCTTCAGCTATGTGCGCGCTGCGGCTGAGGGAGGCATGGTGGGCGCGTTGGCCGACTGGTTTGCGGTCACCGCGCTCTTTCGGCGTCCGATGGGGCTACCGATCCCCCATACCGCGATCATTCCGCGCAAAAAGGACCAGCTGGCCGTTTCGCTGGGTACTTTCTTTCAGCAGAACTTTCTGGAATCCGAGGTGATGACCGAAAAGCTGGCCAACCTGCGCCCGGCCCGCAAGGTCGGCGCCTGGCTGGCCGAGCCCGATCACGCCCGCGATGTGGGCACCCAGCTGGCTGAGATCGCGGTGGGCACGCTGCGGGCCACCGATGGCACCAAGGTGCGAGAACTGATCGCGGATCTGGTGCGCGATCACATGATTGCTCCTCAGTGGTCGCCGACCTTGGGATCGGTGCTCGAGGAAGTCGTCTCTGCAAACCACCACCAGCCCGCCGTGGAACTGGTGGCCTCTCGGGCCGCCGACTGGGTGGCAGAGAATCCGCAGTTCTTTATTGATGCCGTCGCGGACCGTTCCCCCGGCTGGGTGCCCCGGGTCGTTGACCGGTTGCTGGGTGAGCGCATTCACCGTGAACTGCTGGGGTATCTCCGCCAGGTGGTGGCCTCTCAGAACCACCAGCTTCGCCAGCAGGTCACCGGCTGGCTGGAACAGCTCGCCCAGGACATGCAACACGATGACCAGGTGCGAGCCAAGGTCGAAAACCTGAAGGCCGGAGTGTTTGCCGACCCGAATGTCGCACAGTTGGCTTCTCACACCTGGGTGACCGCCAAACAGGCGCTCCTGGATCAGCTGGCCGATCCCGACTCGGATCTGCATCGGGCACTAGTGCAAGCGGTGGCCGATTTTGGGCACCGGATGGAAACCGATGAGCATCTGGCCACCACGCTGGATCAGTGGGCGGTACAGGCCGCCCAGACCGCGGCCGAGCGGTATGGACCCCAGCTGGTGGATGTCATTCAGGAGACCATTCACCGCTGGGATGGGCGACAGGCCGCCGACACCATGGAGCTCTATGCGGGCAAGGACCTACAGTTTATCCGCATTAACGGCTCGATCATCGGCGCGCTGGCCGGATTGGTCATCTTTACCCTGGCCACCGCGCTTTTTGGCTAGCTTCTTGTCAGCCGGCAACGCCAGCGGGTGTCCCCAGGCTTCCAGCTGATGCCAGCTCGGCATGGGCCCGAAGAGTAGCTGGGCATGACGGGCGACGCGGATAGCCAGCTTGCGGTTGCCCAGCCCGCCGATCACGGCGCCAATGCCGAAGGGCACCAGCCGCCCCAACAGGTGTGAGGACTGGGATTTCACCGTCCAGGAGAAGAAGGATTTCTGCAACCGGTTGAAGAGTCCCTCGGTGAGCCCTGACAGGCTGGTGACGATCCAGGAGGCCGAGGCCATCCCGCTCAGTCCGGCGTCGATCTCCGGAGATTGCTGGTGCAGGGAGGCGGCCAAAATGCGGCGGCCGTCGTTGCCGAGCATGATCGCCATCACCAGTGCTTGACCGCGCTGATCATCGCCGGTCGGCACACCGTTGAGCTCGGCAATGGATTGGGCGTATAGCCCGGTGAGCTCGATGAAACCTAAGGCACCGGCAGCCGAGACCCCCAACGTGGCCAGGGTCCCGATACCGGGGATCACCCCGGCTCCCCCGGCAGCTGCTCCGGTAGTGGTCAGTGACCGCAGGTACAACACGGTGATTTTATCGGCCAGTTCGGCCGGGGTGGCCCCGGGGTACCGGCGACGCAATCGGCGCAGATTGGCTAGCACCACCGGACGTTGGACGGTCAGGGCTGCCAGCACAGCGCGCTGAAAACCCGGGGTGGGATTGCCCTGACGGTCCACGGCGCGATGGACCGCGGAAGTGAGAGCCTTCTCGGAGAGGAATGTAGTGCCGACGGTGCGCGCAACGCGGGACTTGATCATTCTTGTAGCTTACCGACTGTCGGTAACGGTGAAAACTAGGGCTGGGGGTTGATATCCGTCCAGACGAGGCGATGATCGGTGGCTACCGGCTGACGGGACAGTTTCGAGAGCAGACCGGACAACGAGGCGGTACCACCGACCAGTTCAGCCCCGTCTTGTCCGGAGGCCGGCCAGTAGACGCCGGAATTTGTCACGGGGAGTTCTTCCGAAGGCAGAATGTAATCGGTGCGAGCCGATCGGGGCTCACCCGGAGCCGGTTCAGGGTTCAACCACGTGTGCGTAGCGGCCGCCTCGGTGGCCTGGTGGGAACCCTGAGCGGAGGTGGGTTCCGGGTCTGTCACACGGTCGACATCCAGCAGCTGGGACATCGTCTCAGAATCTTGGGCTCGAGCCTCTTCAGTTCCGGGGGTCAGCTGACCGGCCACCACGAAGCGCGCGCCGTCATCGAGCCCACCGGAGGTTCCCTCATCGTCGGTGATGTAGTCCTGATCGTCTGCACCAGCACCGGCGTTGGCGTCATCAGCTTGCTCATCGGGCTGTTCGTCACCGACGTAATCAGCCCAGAAGCCGACCTGATCGTCCTGACGGTAGGCATGCGTCTCGGAGCGACTGGCCTCGGCGCTAGCAGAGGCTAGCACGTGTAGCGGACGCCCGTGCACACTGATCGGTACATCCCAGGCGCCCACCGATGTTAAGGGCACGAGATCTTTTTCGTTCTCGCTGTAACCGGTCTGAGCAATTTTCGAGTCGGGAACCTCAGTCCAGGACAAGTTATTAAACGTGCGAATATTGTCGGTGTCGATCGGGTACTGGGAGTAGATGACCATCCCGCCCTGGCCGGGGTACTCACCATGGCCCAACGCGTCGCCGGGGCCACCAATAGTGCCGTCCTGATCCAAATCTGCGCCCGAGTCCACGCCGGAGTTCACCGGCCCGGCGTAGCTATAGGGGTAGTCGATGCCGTCGTACTCGCCGGAGCCCACCGCGAGATAATTGGTACTAAAGGCCTCCGCATTGGTCTGATCGGCATCGGTGTCGAAACCGGTCACGACTATGACTTCGGGGCGGACTCGCTGAATAATCTGAGCCACCTGGGCGGCATCCCGATCCCCGGGCGTGGACAGCCGTTCGGTGAGCTCACCCGAGGAGGAGCCCACCAGATTGACGTCAAAGGTTGCCACCCGCACATCGGAGGAATCCTGGGCCGGAACATATCCGGTACCTAGATCTTCGGCCTCGAGCGTCTGATAGGACGCGGACGCGGGCAGGCCAACAGACAGAGTCAACCCAGCCGCTACGACAGTAGCGCTGATGACTCGGCCGAATTTGGTGGCGTGATGGGTAGGCACCGTTTCAGTCTACGGACCCACCAGGAGCGTGCAAGGGGCAGTGATGAAGTTGTGACCTGTCGTTAAATCTGTGACTTTTCAGCTCATGTGGCAGTACGAGATACTTCAGGCATGCTCATGCCGATGCACAGACCTCCGATACACGTATTGTCATTCACAACACTTCTTTAGCGTCTTGTGGTTCCGGAATATTGTGACCAATTTGTGATCTTTAAGCTACGACGCGAGACCCAGACGGAATATGCCACATAGACCACCGTGATCACCGGAAGTGGCACCAACCCGCTCACGGCCCCCAGTAGACACAGCGCCGCACCCACGATCGTCGCAGTGAGATTCCGCAGGGTCCGTTGATGGATGGCGCGCGCCATGCGGATCAGGGTGGGGACCAATCGCAGGTTGCTGGGCCCCAGGTGAATATCAATGCCCTCAGACACCGGGGCGTGGGGATCAGGGCGAATCGGGTCGGTGGCGACATCGAGTCCTACTTCGGCTGCCCGCAGGGCCGGCGCATCGGTCACCGACGCTGCGATCATTCCGGTGCGGGCGTGTTCGCGCAAGGCCGCAATCGTG
The DNA here is from genome assembly GCF_003185985.1 of Auritidibacter sp. NML100628. Classification (NCBI taxonomy): domain Bacteria; kingdom Bacillati; phylum Actinomycetota; class Actinomycetes; order Micrococcales; family Micrococcaceae; genus Auritidibacter; species Auritidibacter sp. NML100628. Next base: position 37,420 of record NZ_QHLP01000020.1, on the reverse strand, counting down.
ACGGCTTTTTCTTCGGGGCGTTGCTGGGCACGAACGTCGGTGATTCCGGCAGCACTGGCCAGTTGTTGGGCCGCCCGTTGGTTATCGGCGGTGAGCACCGTGAGCTGACAGCCCAGCTCGTGCAGTTCGGCCACAGTTTCCGGTACGTGCTCTCGTAATGTGTCGGTCAGGGCGATCACCCCGATCGGGCGTTGGTCGGCCGAGACCACCGCGACGGTGTAATTGGCGTGTTGCAGTCGGTCGATGTCGGCCCCGAGCGCGCCGGCGCGCACCCAGCGTGGTGAGGAGATCTGGACGAAGACTGAGGAGCCCTCCGGGGTGGTTACGGTGCCGGCAATACTGCGGCCGGGGTGCTCGACCACCTCTGTAGCCGGCCAGAGCTCGGGCTGGGCGTTGGTGCTGGGTAGAGCAGAGCTGGTCTGACGGAAGTGGGTCACAATGCTGGCACCGCGGGGGTGCACGGAGTGTTGTTCCACCGCGGCAGCCAGCGCCAGCACTCGGTCCGCCTCGGCCCGGTCGGAGCCGACAACCTCCACCACGGTGGGTTCCAGTGAGGTCAGCGCACCGGTTTTATCCAACCCCAGGTTACGGATGGTGGCCAGCGAGGTCACGGCCGCCTGGTAGCGGACCAGGACCTCGGCTTCGGCGGCCCGGGCCATGAAGGTCAGGGCGGGAAGCCAGCTGGCAGCGGTGATCGTCGCCGGGGCGAGCACGATGAGCACGACGCTGGCCACCGGAGCCCAGAAGGTGGGGTGTTCAATCCAGAATCCCCACAGCACGATGACGACCGCCAGCATCACGGCCACCCGACGGGCGCGTTCGGCCCATCGGTCGACTCGTCGCACCACGCGGGAACGTTTGAGCTGTGCCCGAGTGACCACCGTGTGATCCGGACCCGGGGATTCAAGGTCCGCAAGGCGTTGGAAGTGCACCAGCACGTGGTCCCACCGACGTAAGAGAAAGGTCCGGACCACCAAATAGCCGGCAGTCAGCCAGACCGCACCCACCGACTCACCGGCGGCAGCGCAGAGGATGACCGCCAGGGCTGCCAGCACATCGTCGGTAAGTCGCCCCACCACACCATGGGCGGCAGCTGAGACCGCAAAACGGGTCGCGGCCAGCAGGATGCCGGCCACCGAGGCCACGATGCTGGCCACGTTCCACCCGGACGCTGCGGTGACTTCGGCCATCAGCTGGCTCACGCCGGCCAGCACCGCGAGTGCGACGGTGATGATCGCGATGATCACTGCGGGGTCCTTCAGTGGCCGGCGGGAGGTGAGCTCGCCGGGAGTTTCGAGTGCTTCCGGCACCAACTGCGGAGACTTAGCCACGATCGTCGCCCTTCTCATCGTCGAACTGCTCGAGCCGCGCGGGGTCGGGTAGTGAAGTGTCGGGATATTGTTCGTCCGGATAGGGCCGTTGCACCAACGGTGTGGTGATGCCTGCATTGGTCGGCCCGGTCGTATTCGCTGTTGCCATCAGCGGTGGACCAGGATCCACCATGGGGCGGGTTTCGGCCGCTCGGCGGGCGCGACGTGACCGGATGGTGGTGATGATCAGTGGCAGAATCGCCACCACCAGCACCAGGATCGCAATCACCACCAGCAACGTCGCCCCCAGGACTGTGGGGCCGGTCAGCCCGGCGGTGAAGGTCAGCGCCTGGTCACCGGTCAGCTCGATCTCGGCCCCCTGTTCGGATCCCTGGTCATCAACGGTCACGCTACGGTGCATCCACGGGAGCTTCACAGTGTGGGTCACTGGTTGCTCAACCCCGGCCGGAATGCTGCCCAGTACTGGGCGGAGGTCTGCGCGCAGCGTGTAGTTGGGCCATATCAGCCCGGCGTCGTTCTGGCGGGACAGGTGGGCACCCGGGGCAATCTCTTCGAGCCGTTCCGACAGCTGTGCGGCGTCGGATCCGGCGAGGCTAAAGCTCAGCAGGGTCTGGCCGTCTCGGTGTTCTTCGTCCAGCGCCACGGCTTCCAGGGCCTCTTTCAGGTGTTGGACCCCGGAGTCGCTGGGGTCCTCGACCAAGGTGAGCTCGTAGCGTTGGTCCACCGACCCGGTCATGCCCAGTGAGGTCTCCACGTGGAGGGATTCCACGATGCGTTCCCGCAGATAGACCTGGGTAAAGTCTCCCGACAGCTCGGTGCTGCTGGCCGAGGTGGAGCTCTCGGACTGCAGTCGGTAGTCGGCCGGCAGGCGCAACGACAGCGTCAGTGCGTTCTCGGAGTCCTGACAGGTGCTGCCGCAGTGTATGTTCTGACCGGTCACCGTGAATTCAGACTGGTTTTCACCCACAGCCTCGTCGCTGACCTGCAGACCCAGTTCGGCGTTACCCACGAACTCTGCCACCAACTCACCGGCGGTCGACAAGTCCGCGGCGGTGAAACGTAGCTGGTCGTGGCCGTGTTCGAGATGCACATCAGAGACCCCGTCCATGGCGAGCCGCTCGGGCGCTTGGTCGAGGAACTCAGCGCGTCGCTGGTCGCCGGTTTCTCCCCCGGAGCCACCGTGTAGCCGGATCTCACCGACGATGGGTCCGGATTCGGTCACCGTCAGATCCACCTCGACCCGGTCATAGCCGAAGGACTCTTCCCCGCTGACCTGCAGGCGTTGGTCATCCTCGGAAGCGTACTGCTCCCCGTTGATCACCAGCTCATTGGTGGCCCCATTTTGCAACCCGTCGGCGAGTTGTTGGCGTTGCGAGCCGGTCACCACGCCATCGGCTTCCAGCCCAGCCGGTAGCCAGCCAAGCAGATCCGCGACCGTAAAGGGCTCGTTGATGTCCCAGGTGTCGGTGAGCGTGCCGTGAGAGATCTCGGCCTCGATCTCGGTGCTACCGGCGTAGTCAGAGGCGTGCAGGAGCTGATTGACCTGGCCTTGGTAGTCATCCAGGGAAGCGAATTCCAGGCGGAATTCTGCCACCGCATTCGTGCCAGTGTTGTGGGCAATCCCGTCAAAGATCAGCGGGTCGGGGCGATGGGTCTCAATACTATCTTCGATGACCTGTCGTTGATTTGGGTCGGTCTCGTCAAACACCTCGTCCGGAATCTCGACCTGGAGGATGCGCTGACCGCTCCCGTCCTGACGATACTCCAGCTGGGATTCAACACTCACCCCGCAAGCGGAAAGCACCATGGTGCACAGCGTCATCACGGCCACCAGAGCCCACAAAGCGCCGCGATGGTAGCGGGCAGGTGGCAAAGTGGCAGTCATAGCGCTCTTTCGATGGGCACAGTCACGGCATACTCCAGCACTAGTCTAGGCTGTTTCACCACCGCGATGGCGCGATACCGGTTTCTCCTCATCGAAGGACTCCGGGCGGGGCCGGGCCTGACTGCGCGTAATGCCTGCACTAGCCACAATCACCAGACCAAAGGCAGCCGCGCGCAACCAGCCGAAGGTTTGGTCCAGCATGAACCAACCGATCACCGCAGCCACCACCGGCTCCAGGCTCAGCAAGATCGAGAACACCGGCGTCGGAATCCGCCGCAGGGCGGCCAATTCCAGCGAATAGGGCACCACCGAGGACAACAGTGCCGTACCGAGCACCAACAGCCACAGCTCCGGGCGAACCGCGGTTTCGGCGACTCCGGGCGCACCCGGAATCAACACCACCAGCGCACCGATCCCCATCGCCACGGCCAAGCCTCCGCCACCGGGCACCAGTTGGCCGGTGCGGGCCGAGAAAATAATGTAAAACGCCCAGAATCCACCGGCGATCAACGCGAAGGCTACCCCGAGCGGGTCGAAGCTTGCCGCACCAAAACTGGACTCCACCCCGAGCAGCACCATGCCCAAGGCTGCGGCACCAACAAAGATCAAGTCGCGGCGGGCCCGCGACATGATGGCTGACAGCACCAGGGGGCCGGTGAATTCCAAGGCCACGGCCACACCCAGCGGGATTTTATCGATCGCGGAGTAAAAGAAGCCGTTCATCCCGCCTAGGGCGAGCCCAAACCAGATCACCGAGGTCCACTGCGTCTTCGTCCACCCCCAGAACCGAGGGCGCAAGACCAGCAACAGAATGACACAGGCCAGCGCCAAGCGGACGGTGGTCGTGCCCCAGGAGCCGATCGCAGGGAACAGTTGCATCGCCACGGTGGCACCGAACTGCAGGGAGGAGCACGACCCCAACACCATGAGGATCCCCGAGGGACGAACAGCGTCATTGCGTGGGGAGACGGGCACGGTCGATTTCCTCCTTCGGTGTGAGCCTGCGGCGTCATAGGTGCGTCTCGAATCTATCGAAGCCCTCGCACGAGCGCGAAACCACCCCGCTAGATGACCTATTATGTCCCCTTGCCTACCCGGGAACGGTGGTATCGGATGTGGTCAATGTGACACGATATTGGAATGAGCACCACCGGCCACGAATCCACTGACTCGAACCCGAGCACCGGGGCCGAGATCATCCAGGGTGCCCGACTCTCGGTGGCGGTTGGCTTCGGCCTGTTTCCGCTGGGCATGGCCTTCGGGTTACTCGTGACCCAATCCGGTCTGGCTGCCTGGGTCGCCCCCGCGCTGTCGCTGACCGGATACGCCGGGTCGCTGGAATTTCTCATGATCGAGATGCTGGTCAACACCACCGCACTGCTCACCGTGGGGCTGACCACCCTGTTCGTCAACTTTCGGCACGTGTTCTACGCCTTTTCCTTCCCACTGCACGTGGTGAAAAATCCGGTGGCCAAGATCTATGCCATGTATGCGATGACCGATGAGGCCTACGCCATCACCGTCGCCCATCCCACCGGATGGACCGGGCCACGACTGATCGCTCTGGAAGTATGCCTGCAGGTCTATTGGGTTGTCGGTGGGCTCACCGGAGCCCTGTTGGGTGCTCTGATTCCCGGCCAGATTGCCGGACTCGACTTCGCGCTGTGTGCGCTGTTCATCACGCTCACCTTGGATGCGGTGCGCTCAACCGCCCAGGTGCCCTCACTGTTACTGGCCGGGACCTCCTTCGCCGTCGCGATGCTGATCACCCCCGACCAGATGCTATTCACGGCTCTGATCACGTTCATGGTGCTACTGATCATCCGCTACCTAGTGGAAAAAACCCGACGAGGTGACCGCTTTGTTAGCCAGTAACCTCCTTACCGGCGAGGCGATGCCACCGGCCGGATACCTCATCGGGCTCCTCGTGGTGATCTTGGCGATCACGTTCACCCTGCGAGCGCTGCCTTTCGCATTGCTGAGGCCACTGCGCAATTCCCAGCTGGTGGCGATCATGGCCCTGTGGATGCCGGCCGGAATCCTGCTGATTCTGGCCTTGTCCATCTTCACCGGAACCATCACCGATGACCCGGCGCGCTGGTGGAAACCCACCATCGCAGCTGGGGTAACGGTGGCCTCCCACCTGCTTTTTGGGCGTAAGACCCTGATCTCGATCGCGTGCGGGACCATCAGCTACGTGCTGTTGGTCAACTTTGTCTAGCAGGCTCAACTCTCCGCTCGTCCGCGACGCCAATAGCCCATAAAGGCCACCGAACGTCGGTCAATGCCCAGCTCAGTGACCAGCTGACGTCTGATCGTGGTGATGGTGCCGGCTTCACCGGCCAACCAGACGTAGAGTGGGGTATATTTCAGCGCCGCCCCACCCCTGGCGGTACGCGGTACCACCCATACCACCGGCTCATCACCAGTGAGCTCGTCCGCGTCGTCAACGAGGTCTGAAGTGGTCAGTTCCACCGCCGTCCGGTCCCCGATCTGCTCTACCAGCTCGCGAGCTACCGCCACCGTCTTATCAGACAGCGAAGACCCAGCCGGTTGCTCTTCCGCCACAGTGACGAGGTGCACCTGAAATCCGGGGTGACAGGTTACACAACCCGCATCCTCGGGATGCGGGACCTGCACCACGACAGTACCGCGCGCGTAAGACGGCAGGTCCTCCAGAATGCGAGCAATGGCCGGAACCGCGGTCTCATACCCGGCGATCAGATACCGGTCGGTTTGGGCCGGCGGCACAAAATCCATGCCGGTCAATGGCCCCGGGTGATCGGTATTCGGCCCCAGCAATACCACCGGGTCCCCCACCGCCACGTCACGGACCCAGCGGGCGGCTGGCCCGAGCGGATCGTGATAGACCATGTCCACATCCACCACGACCTCACCCGTGGTGGCATCGCGGTGGACCGCACGGGTGGTGTAGGTGCGCATCGTCGTACGATGGTCCGGATCAAGGTGGCGCCAGGCGGCAAACCACCCCTCGCCGGTGGGAATCGTTGCCAAGGACTCCCGGGGATCTGCCACCCCTTCTTGCGGGAAGAAAATCTTGATCCGCTGGTCAAAACCGGGGTCGCCATACTCGGCTAGCCGATACCCCCCGGCCAGTGCCCTCGGATCCGTATCAGCGCTGAAACTAACGCGCACAAACGACGGACTGAGTCGAGCGACACCGGAGACGACCACCGGAAAGAACACCGTCACAGACTGGGGCGAGTTGGTCATGCTCACAAGATTTACCCGCTGGCACGTTGACCCTGCAAGAGTCTCGCCCCTAGGGTCAGAACATGACCTGTGATCCCCGTGAGCACGTCCGCGGTCCGATGGTCGACGAACAAACCCGGTGCGTGCACTATCACACCGACCTCGACATCATCGCACTACGCTTCGGGTGCTGCGACGAGGCCTTCTGGCCGTGCTTCCAGTGCCACGACGACACCGTTGATCACGCCCGGCAACCGTGGCCGCGCAACCGTTTCGACGAACCTGCCGTACTGTGCGGTGTCTGCGCGAAGCTGATGACCGTCGCGCAATATACCGAAGCCAGCCGGTGTCCGGACTGTGGGTCGCTGTTCAACCCGGGGTGCGCCTCCCACTATGCGGTGTATTTTGACGGGTTTTAGGGTACCCATCATTCGTCACTGGCGGGCCACTTCACTCCCAAGCATGCCGGTCACGGTGCCTGAGTTTGCTGAGGACATGCGGTTCCGGGGAGCCACCCCTCTTGTTGTGGCATTCGGTGCCGAGGTTGGTGGGCCCTGAGGGGATCGAACCCTCGACCTGCGGATTAAAAGTCCGATGCTCTACCAACTGAGCTAAAGGCCCGGGTCTTGGATAAGACCGAAGAATAGTCTAACGCAAAGTGTCTGGGAGTTTTAAACTGGTTTCGGCGTTGCACTCTCGGCAAGGCCCCTGACTGCCCTCCGATAGTTTCGTCAATCTGATCGAAAGGATGGATCGCTACGGTGTCATTCCATAAACCCGTGTTGTATTCGCCAGAGATATTTGACCGGATTCACGCTGGCCCGGATGCCGAACAGGTGGCTGAAGCCGCCGAGTCCCTCGCCCACGCGCTGGTGACCGGCGGGCAAGACACGGACGCCGACGACGACCAGTCAGTGGAGAACCTGGTGGATCTCGTCGATGAGGTGGGCATGGATACCCTGGCCCAGCTCTGGTCGGATGCTCCGGCTCATACCCTGGGTGGCACACTGTGGCGACTCTATGCTCTGCAGCAAGGCACCCAGCAACACGGGGAACAATGGGCCGCCTGGTACCGCGCGGGCTATCAGGCCCAGGTCTCCCGGGTGATTGCCGGTGCCGTGGAACCACCCACCGCCCAGGATCTGTCGACGCTGACCTCCCAGATTTTGACCGGGGTGTATTCCGGCGACTTTGCCGTCGCTCTCAACCGTGCGGCCGCCTACGCGCGCATTATTAGTTTGGGCATGGCACACCACGCCGAGCATCTGGACGCCGGTCACCCGGCCCAGGCCCGAGCCATGGTGCAACGCTCACGCAGAATGCTCACCACCGCCGAACAACTCGACGCCTCGGCCTCACTGTATCGAGCCGGCGCCTTCGACGATGATGACCGCTCGTAGCGTCATGACCGCCTCACAATAAGCTTGTTTACCTTCACAGGGTATCCTCAGCCGACATGAAGCCTTCTCTCACTCGACTGCTCTCTCCTCAATCCGCGGCACTGGACCATCTCGAGTCCATGGCCGACGCCTTTGAACAGTCGGTGGATGTATTAGCTCAGCTCTTCGGGGCCAGCCACGACGCCGCCGAAGAGCTCGATACCCAGCTCGGAGCCCTCGACTCACGGGCCACCTCCCTTCATATGGCCCTGTTGACCAGCTTGCGCTCCGCGTTCGTCACACCGTTGCCCCGCCAAGACCTGTACCTGATCTCTAACGGCCTCAACAGAGCCATCGAACGCACCTGCCTGGTTGGATCGATCATTCATCAGTCGCGGTCCTACCGTCTGCCGACCGCCGCCATGGATGTCCTCGAAATCTTGGACCGCCAATCCGACTTGCTCAAAGCAGCCATGGCACAACTGACGGATTTTGATCAGCTCGAGGTCACCTGGATTCAACTGGAGCGCCTCGGCCACCGTGCCGAACGAGTGCTACTGAGCTGGCGACTCCAAGATGCCTCCGAATTGCTGGCGCGGCATTACTACCGTCAACGCGAAGTAGCCCTGGGACTGGGCGATGCCTTCGAAGCAGTGCGTCAGGTCATCGTCGCACTCGGCCAAGTTTTGGTTCGGGAGTCCTAAACCCTTGAGTCCCGATACCGTTTTCTTTCTCATCCTCGTGTCCCTACTGGGTGCGAGTTTCCTGGTCATGCTCTCCGGCCACGACAATTCCAATGCCATTGCCCTGCCGGTACGCTCCGGGGCCCTAACCCCCTTCCGTGCGCTACTACTCACCGCAGCGATGCGTGTCGTCGGCGTGATTCTCGGGGCCTTACTGATCGACTTCGCGGTGGAAGAATTCTGTGTCCACTTCCCCGAAGGCCCGCTGGGGTTGCTCGGCATTGCCGCTGCACTGGCGACCGCTTTAGCGTGGGGCATTTTGACCTGGTCTCGTGGCGTCCCATCCTCCTCATCCCACGCACTCACCGCCGGACTCCTCGGCGCCGGACTCGCCATGGTGCTCACCGGCAACCATGACATCCCCTGGTTAGCCATGGGACCGACCACCTGGGCGTTACTAGTCTCACTGGTTGCTTCACCGCTGGCCGGTGGCCTCTTGGCCTGGGTACTGACGTTTCCGGCCTTATGGTTGGCCCGCGACGTGAATCCGTCCACCGTCAATCCCCGCGCACGGATGACTCTGGCGGTCACCGGCGCGGCCAACGCACTGGGTCACGGGATCCAATACGGAGCCCGGATCTACGCCATCACAGTGGTGGCTCTCCCCCTGGCTGGGCTACAGGTGGGCACCACGTGGTGGATTCCCGTTGCCACCGCGGTCTGCATGGTCGCTGGCACCTTCCTGGGAGGTTGGCGTATCGCCCATACGCTCACCGAGCGTCTGGTCACCATTGACCCGTTGCGTTCCTCGATCGCCTCACTAACCTCCGCGGCACTGCTGATCGGTGGTGCCTTCGGCCTGCAACTACCACTGTCATCCTCACTCACCACCGCCGGTGCCGTTGTCGGTGCCGGCCACAACCAACGCCACCATTCGGTCCGTTGGCCTCAAGCCGGTCGCATCGGGATCTACTACGTCCTGACGGTCGTGCTCTGTGGCGCCACCGCCTTACTGGTCACCGCAGGTTTCTCCCCACTGTGGGACTAAGAACCACAGCAGTATTGGACAACCCTTGGGCCGAAGGGGCAGAATGTTAACTAGATGTCGGGTCGCGGTAACCCCCGGGCTCCAAACATTTTGCCGCTTCGAGCGGCCACGCGCCGTGAGGCGTTCCCGACCCGGCATCCTCCAACTCTTCTGGGTGAATCCACTCGCACTATCCAGAAATTCCGTAGAGTACTCTCTGTGGCATCTGACGACACCTCACAGCAATCCAGCGGTCAATCGGACCGTCCGCCCTGGGAAAGCTGGCTCCAAAACGGCGCCCTGGTCGTTGTCATCCTGGTGATGACCTGGCTGGCCTTCAACGTTCGGCTCCCAGACCTGGAAGAACTCCAAGCCCAGATCTCCTCCTTTGGCTGGGCGGCCATCGTGATCTTTATCGGCGCCTACGCCCTCGTGGCACTGACCCCGATCCCGGTCACCATTATGGCGGTGGCCGGAGGGCTACTCTTCGGCGGAATTCTCGGCAGTATCCTGTCCATCATTGGCGCGATGCTCGGATGTTGGGGCGCCTACTGGATTGCCCGCGGTTTAGGACGCTCCACCGTGCTGAAACTGCTGGGGTCCCGGGCGGAATCGATTCAACGTCATCTCGATGGTGCCGGTTTTGAAGCGGTGTTTACGTTACGCCTGATGCCCGGCTTCCCCTATTGGCCGGTGAACTATGGAGCCGGGGTCTTCGGCATTAGTCAGCGCGTGTTTGTCACGGCCTCCGGGCTCGCGCTGATTCCCGGCCAAGTTTCTTTGGCAGCCATCGGGGGCTTTATTGCCACCCCGGATTTCCTCCACGGCGCTTTGGTGGTCGTGGCGTGGATCGTGGTCATCGTGCTGACCATTGTGGCGTTGCGTCGCTGGAAAAAGGAGCGGGATGCACATCGGCGCCAGGAGGAAACCTCCTGACGCCGATGCTCACTAACCACAGTGCGTTCTAGCCGAAGCGACCAGAGACGTAGTCTTCCGTCTGCTTATTGGACGGGTTGTTGAAGATCACGTTCGTCTCATCGTATTCGATAAGCTTACCGGGCTTGCCGGTGCCCTGGATGTTGAAGAACGCGGTCTTATCAGCCACACGAGCAGCCTGCTGCATGTTGTGGGTCACGATCACCACGGTGAAGTCGCTCTTCAGCTCGTTGATCAGATCCTCCACAGCCAGGGTGGAGATCGGATCCAGAGCTGAACAGGGCTCGTCCATCAGGATCACGTCGGGCTCGACCGCAATGGTACGGGCGATGCACAGACGCTGCTGCTGACCACCGGACAGACCGGAACCGGGGCGGTCAAGACGGTCCTTGACTTCGTTCCACAGGTTCGCACCGGTCAACGAGCGCTCCACGATTTCATCGGAGCGGGACTTGGACAGTCGCGAACCGTTGAGCTTGTAACCGGCCAGCACATTCTCCCGAATCGACATGGTCGGGAACGGGTTCGGGCGCTGGAACACCATACCAACCATGGTACGAACGGTCACCGGGTCAACACCGTTGCCGTAGATGTTGTCGCCATCGAGCAGGATCTCACCCTCAACGCGAGCGCCGGGCAGCACCTCGTGCATCCGGTTGATGGTGCGCAGGAAGGTGGTCTTACCGCAACCGGAAGGGCCGATGAACGCAGTTACCGAGCGGGGTTCAATGTTGATGTTCACGCCCTCCACGGCCAAGAAGTCGCCGTAGTAGACGTTCACATCGATAGCGTCTAGACGCTTTGCCATGTTTGTGGTCCTCTCTTGAAGACTTACGAGTCTAAAGGTCAGTATTACTTGCTGGTCTTCGGGGCGAAGGCCTTGGCAACAATGCGGGCAATGAGGTTCAACAGCATCACGATCACGATCAGCACCAGCGCGCCGGCCCACGCACGAGCGTGCGAGGGGTCGGAGTGGGACGGAGCCGTCGGGTTCATCAGCTGGCGGTAGATGTAGACCGGCAGTGCGGTCATCCAGCCATCGAACAGGTTCCAGTTGACATTTGTCGCGAGGCCTGCGGTCACCAGGATCGGTGCGGTCTCACCGGTCACGCGAGCAATTGCCAGCGTGACACCCGAAGCAATACCCGAGATCGCGGTGGGGATCACCACCTTGACAATGGTGCGCCATTTACGCACACCCAGCGCGTAGGAGGCTTCGCGTAGCTCGTTGGGAACCACACGTAGCATCTCTTCGGTCGAACGGACCACAACCGGGATCATCAGCACCGATAGCGCGATGGCCGCGGTGAAACCGGTCTTGGCCTGTTGCAACGCTGAGGGAGACTGGGAGATAAAGGTCTGAATAAACAGCGTCATACCAGCGAAAGCGAATAGACCAGCAACGATCGAGGGGATACCGGTCATCACGTCTACGAAGAACCGGATCAACGATGCGAACCAGTTGTCGTTGGAGTACTCCACCAGGTAGATCGAAGCCAGCAAACCGATCGGCACCGAAATGATCGTCGAGGCCAGCGTGATCATCAAGGTACCGACCAGACCGTGGAGAATACCACCGGCGATCGAGGCACCCTCTTCGACGGCTGCAATATCGTCGGCCCCGGCAACACCCTTCATGTCATTGGTCAGGATTTCCGGATTGTTGATCAGTGTTGGCAGACCGTTGCCCAGTACTGTAACGATCACGGAGATGAGCGGCACCAGCGCAATGAGGAAGGCCAACCACACCAAGTTGGTCCACAACCCGTCGGTTGCCTTTCGGCGATTCTCCAACGAGTAGGTGGTGAAATACATGGCGATCACGTACACGATCGCTGCGAAAATGATCCACGCGACTACGCTAAAGTTCTCGAAGAGCAACGCAGACAGTGCCGCACCCACAACCAGGGCGGCCGCCGCAACAACCAGCCAGGTCCACGACGGCTTCTGACCCTTCGTCAGTGCGTTTTTCGAGGACTTTCTCTTTCGGGTATCAGGGGATTGTGTAGTACTCATTAGTTAGCTCCCGAGAATTCCTTGTGACGGTTGACGATCCAGCGGGCTGTCATGTTCACGATCAGGGTGATGATGAACAGCATCAAACCGGCGGCGATCAGCTCGTTCTGGCGCATTCCGAAGGCCTCGGGGAAGTTCAGCGCAATCTCCGAGGGGATGGTGGCGTTCTTGCCCGAGGTGACCATCGACCACGAGAACCCACCAGCGGACAGCACCATGGTCACGGCCATGGTTTCACCAAGGGCACGACCCAGCGCCAGCATGACCGAGGAGACGATACCGGCACGGGCGAAGGGAAACACGGTCATCTTGATCATTTCCCAGCGGGTCGCACCGAGAGCCAGTGCGGCTTCTTCGTGCAAGGTCGGGGTTTGCACGAAAATTTCACGACACAGCGAGCAGATGATGGGAAGAATCATCACCGCCAACACAACACCGGAGGTCGCCAGTGTACGACCGGTGGTTGTCACATTGTCATCACCGGCGAACAGCGGGATGAATCCTAGATACTCGTCGAGCCACTGGTAAATGGGAACCAGCAACGGTGCCAAGAAGGTCATGCCCCAGGCACCGTAGACAACCGAGGGAATAGCGGCCAGCAGGTCGATGACGTAACCGACGGTGGTAGCGATACGACGCGGTGCGTAGTGGGAGATGTAGAGCGCAACGCCAACGCCGATCGGGGTGGCGATGAGCAGAGCGAGAGCCGATGCCATCAGGGTACCGGCCATCAACGGCCAGACATATTCCCAGAAGTTATCAGCGCTTTGAATGGAGTCTTGGTCAGAGAAAACTTCAGGCCACAGAGCCGGCAGGGCTTCAATGACCAGGAAGGTTGCCACGAAGGCCAGAACGAGAAGAATGATGATACCGGCGGCAATAGCAAGCCCAAAGAAGACCTTATCCCCGGCGACTGAGCCCGAATTCGTGGCTCGTGGTTCATTCTGCTTCTCTGGGCCCGGTCCATCCTGGTTTTTCTCAGGTGCAGTGGTGGACACGATACCTCTCCTGAATTGTGGTGGTTAGTGATATGTGGTGGCGGAGACGAGAATCACAAGCTTCCGGTGCACACAATGATGCAGTCGTCGGCGGTTGTCGTACCAATGCGCCCTGGTTTCCCAGGCACACATCGGCTGAGACAACCACCAACGACTGCACACTTCAAGATATGTCTCTCAGCGGTACCCGCTCAGAGAGGCAGGAACTTAGCCCTGAACACCGATGCCTTCGATGCGCGACATGGCGTCATCACGGGTGGCGTCGGAGATCGGAGCGGAACCGGCCGAGTCAGCAGCGGTGTTCTGACCATCTTCGGAGACCACGTAGGCAGCGAAGTTCTTAGCCTGGTTAGCAGTGTCTTCGTTGTCGTATTCGTGGCAGAAGATGTGGTAGGAGATCAGCACGATCGGGTACACACCGGACTCTTCGGTCTCGCGGTCCAGTTCGAGTGCGCCTTCAGCATCGGGATCTTCCTCAGCGGTTTCCGCAGCGTTAGCAGCGGCTTCCGGGGAGTACTCCACATACTCGTCACCAACACCGACAGCAACGGTACCCAAGTCACCGACCTGAGAAGCGTCGGCGTAGGTGATAGCACCTTCGGTGCTGGAGGTCAGGTCAACAACACCGGAGGTCTGCTGAGCGGATTCACCGGTGTAGTCCGAAGGCCATGCATCGGAGGGCTCCTGGTCCCAGCTGTCGGAAGCTTCAGCCAGATATTCGGTGAAGTTCTCGGTGGTACCGGAGTCATCGGAACGGTGCACCACAGTGATCGCGGTGTCAGGAAGGTCAACGCCTTCGTTCTGGTCAGCGATCTCCTGGTCGTTCCAGTTGGAGATCTCACCGGTGAAGACCTTGGCGATGGTGTCAGCGTCCATGTTGATGGTGTCGACGCCCTCCAGGTTGAAGGCCACGGCAACCGGGGAGATGTAGGCCGGAACGTGGAACACCCCAGCGTCACCGCAGATCTCCGTTGCCTGTTCCTGCTCATCAGCATCCATAGCAGCATCGGAGCCAGCGAACGAGTACTGACCGTTCAGGAAACCTTCACGACCGGAGCCGGAGCCCACTGGGTCGTAGTTGACGGTCAGGTCAGAATTGGTCTCGTTGATGCCGGTTGACCAAGCGGTCATAGCGGATTCCTGCGAGGAAGCGCCACCACCGATCAGCTCACCCGAGCCGATGGTCAGCAGGTCGCCTTCTTCAGACGAACCGTTGTCAGCGTTCTCATTATCGCCTTCGTTGTCAGCACCGCAAGCGGTCAGAGCGAGGGCGGAAATGGACAGTGCGGCCATTGCGCGGCCAAAACGACGAAGCTTCACTTCTATGCCTCTTTCGAGTCGATGACATGTTTCGAGATGATTCGCGTCTATGCGACGCATAGGTCACAAGAGTTAGAGTGCGACCCTCGAACCATCGATCAAGCTACCGCCCGGAAGTTACATGCGAAATCTAACTGAGTGAACAATAGGTAAACTATTCCGGAGATATGGGCTTTCGGACGTGGTCTTAATCTCATAGTCCCTAGTGATAGGCCACCCGACGGGGTGCTGTGGGTGATATCGCCGGGCCACGAAATACCGATACCCTAGAGTCCATGATATCTGTGTCCCAGCTTCCCGAACGGTTCTCCGAATCTCTGCGGTCGCTGGGGCGTTTTTTACGCCGTCGCGCGGTAGCCGGATTCGCCCGGTCCCGGGCCGCCGTGATGCCGGCAGCCACCTCAGCGATTGCTGCGGTGGCCGCCTATGCGTTCGCGAGCGTGGTTTTGGGTCACACCAACCCGTTATTTGCCTCCACTGCGACTTTGATCGCGCTCGGTTTTGGAGGCGATACCCGACTGCGCAAAGTCTTGGAGATCGCCATCGGGTGCACCCTGGGCATTTTGATTGGCGATCTGATGCAGATTTTCCTGGGGCAGGGATATCTGCAGGCACTGTTGGTGGTCTTCGTGTCAATCATTATTGCCCGCTTTCTGGATAACGGGGTCATTTTCACCACCCAGATGTCCCTGCAAGCGGTGTTGGTGGTGCTCTTACCGCTACCAGAGGGTGGGCCATTTACCCGTAGTCTCGACGCGGTGGTCGGTGGCGTATTTGCCTTGGTCGTCACCATGATCATGCCCAAGAATCTTCGCGGAGCCACGGTGAAGGACTTCAATACGCTGTACTCTACGGTCACGGAAATTTTCCAGAATTGTTCCAAGGCCCTGAGGGCCCAGGATTCTCGCGAAGCGTGGATGACGCTGGTGGCCGCCCGCAATACCCAAACCCAGATGAATGCCGTCTACCAATCGTTGCGGGCATCCCAAGAGTTGGCAACCTACTCTCCGACCGCGAAAACCTCCCGTGAACTCTTAGCTGGCACCCAAGACACCGCCGCCAAGACCGACTTGGCTCTGGGCTCGTTGCGATTGGTGACCCGACGACTGATCACCGTCATCGATGAATCCTCGCTCACCGATGAACAGTTCACGGAACTAGCCGACTGGTTTGATGAAGCCGCAGAAGCCGTCGCGATCATGGGGCGTTGCCTCTCCGAACCGGCACTACCCGGCAGGCGTCGCTCCTTAGCAGTCGCCCGTGAGGCCTTTGTCTCCGCCACCCAGCGACTCGTGCCTTCCGACCTAGCCGGCGGAGATCTCCAAGCCGAAGCGCTCGTGATGTTGGCTCGGCCCATGATGGTCGATTTCATTCAAGCCACCGGGGTGCCCGAACGGGAAGCCTCGGAGTTTTTGCCCAAGCTCTAATCTTGTCCCCTCGGGCCCAGTAGGCTTGCGCCTATGAGCTCCAAGACACGTAAGCCAGCGTATCGTTGCACCGAGTGCGGGTGGATGACCGCCAAATGGGTGGGCCGCTGTGGTGAGTGCCAGGCCTGGGGCACCGTGGTGGAATCTGGAGCGGAAACCAGCACCCCGCGCACTCAGGCCAGTACGATCTCTACCACACAACGAGCCCGAAAAATTTCGGATATTGACGCAACGCTGGCCCGTCACCAACCCACTGGCTTGCCTGAATTGGATCGGGTGCTCGGCGGTGGCCTGATTGCCGGTGGTGTGGTGCTCCTGGCCGGTGAACCCGGTATCGGCAAATCTACGCTGGTGCTAACTCTCGGCCACCAGCTCACCCAGATGACCCGGCCGGATGGCCACCCGGCCAGAGTCCTTTATATTACGGGCGAAGAATCCACCGCCCAGGTCAGAATGCGTGCCGATCGAATTTCTGCGGTCTCCGAGACCCTGTATCTCACCGCGGAAACAGATTTGGGCCACGCGCTGGGACAAGTTGAAACGGTCGACCCAGACGTGGTCATTCTCGATTCGGTGCAAACATTGGAATCGGCCGACGTTGACGGCACCGCCGGAGGGGTCAACCAGATCCGTGAGGTCGCATCTGCCATGATTAATATGGCCAAGACCCGCAACATCGCCACCATCCTGATCGGCCATGTCACCAAAGAGGGCTCGATCGCCGGCCCCCGCGTCTTGGAGCATCTCGTGGATGTGGTGTGCACTTTTGAAGGGGACCGGCACTCCCGGTTGCGCATGGTCCGGGCGGTCAAAAACCGGTATGGTTCCACCGACGAAGTCGGGTGCTTCGAGCTCGATGACCACGGGATCACCTCCGTGACCGATCCCTCGGGGTTATTCACCAATTCCTGGCACTCCACCATCGCAGGCACCACCATGAGCGTTAGCCTGGAAGGTCATCGTCCCCTGCTCACCGAGATCCAGGCGCTTCTGGCACAGACGGAAACCTCTTCCGGCCGACGCGCCGTCTCAGGTATGGAGACGTCTCGGATCAACATGTTGCTCGCGGTACTCGAACGCCGGATGGGCATCACCGCTGCCAAACGGGATGTCTATGTCTCCACCGTGGGCGGGATCCGCATTAGCGAACCGGCCTCGGACTTGGCCGTTGCCGCGTCGCTGACCGGCTCGGCGACCGACCGGGCTGTGGAACCCGGGCTCGTGACCTTTGGCGAAGTCGGGCTCACCGGCGAACTCCGCGCCGTGCCCGGGATCCAGCGTCGCATTAACGAAGCGACCCGGTTAGGCTTCAACCGCGCGGTCATCCCAGCCAGCCGAGACACCGTTTTCCAACCCGAACCCGGATTCCTGGTCTACCAGGCCTCCACGCTCCCAGAGGCCCTGGGCATGATTTTCGCGACCCGCGCCGAATTCGAACAGGCCATGCCCGCCTCTCAGCAGGTGACCCCGCAGCAACTCTCTGACAACGGGATGAGCGCCTCACCCACCGGATGATCAGTCATCCTCTGCTGTCAAGGTGAACGTCGCGGGGGAAGACCTCGTCTCACCGAGAGAGACCACCAGCTGGTATGTGCCATCGGGCACATCGTCCTCCACCTCAGAGCACTCCGAATCCGCGGCAATCCGTTCCCAGGTAAACGTCGACGACACCGCCTGACCAGCCTGAAGGGTTTCCACCTGGTCATCGGGCTCGACCTGACAGTACGAGGTCGCAAACACCGGTGAGGTCTCGTCATCAGCCACCTCGGACACCACATAGTCCTGCTGACTGGATCCCACATTGGTCTGACACGCCGAGTCCGAGGTATTGGTGACTCGCAACTCAAAAACCGGATCCTCATCAGCAGCGTAACTGTCCTGATCGGTCACCGCTTCCACGGCCACATCCCCGGAACGACACTCGCGAGTATCGCCGGAGGCACTGGCCGAAGTACTCGCCGAGGCACTCGGTGAACCACTAACCGATGCCGAGGCACTCGGAGGGGGCGAAGCACCCTGTTGCGGCTCATCATCCCCACCAAACAGCAGGTTGCCAATCCAGACGCCCAAAGCCACCAGTCCCAGCAAGATGAGCAGCATAATAGTTCCCACCACGATGCGACGACGCCGATACACTTGGGGAGGATGCGGACGGGAGGATTCTGCCATAGCACCCACTGTAGTGAGGCAAGAAAAAGAAGATGATGAACACCACGGCTCTCCACCACAAGATCACCCGCTGGTTTGATCACCACGGCCGTGATCTGCCCTGGCGACGACCCGACTGCTCTCCCTGGGGCGTGCTGGTCTCCGAGGTGATGCTCCAACAGACCCCCGTAGTCCGCGTGCTACCGGTCTGGACCGAGTGGATGCACCGGTGGCCCACCCCCGCCGACCTTGCTCAAGCACCCACCGCCGAGGTGCTACGCGCTTGGGGAAATCTCGGCTATCCACGACGGGCGCTACGTTTACAATCCACCGCCACCGCTCTCGTGGAACGTTTCCATGGCACGGTACCGGCCGACCCAGCACAGCTACGTAGTCTGCCCGGCATCGGTGACTACACTGCCGCCGCAGTCTCCAGTTTCGCCTTCGGCATCCCTGAAACCGTGATCGATACCAATATCCGTCGCGTCCATGCCCGACTGGTCAACGGCAAAGGGCTACCCCACACCTCATTGACGGCCGCGGAAAAACGGCTCGCACAACAGCTAATGCCCGACGACACCAGCACCGCGAATCAGTGGAATAAAGCGGTGATGGAACTTGGCGCCCTGGTCTGCACCGCTCGTTCGCCCTCCTGCGCAGCCTGTCCGGTCTTGTCCGAATGTGCCTGGATCGCAGCGGGAAAACCCGATCCCGATTACCAGCCCACCGCCCAAGCCTGGCACGGCACCGACCGACAGGTGCGTGGCGCCATTATGGGTCTGTTGCGCGCCCGCGACAGTGTTGACCGCGCCGAGCTACGGTCAGCGGTGACGGCAACCGGCAAGTTGGGAGCCCACCGCCCCGATGACAGCCAGTGGGAACGCTGCGTCTCCGGGCTGCTCCACGACGGTCTGATCGTCGCGACCAGAGAGCACCTCTCACTCCCTTAAATACCTGTGGCCGTCTCCCCGATGGGGAAACGGCCACTAAGTCAGGCATCCGCAGCTTACTTGTCCTTACCGGTGAGCTTGTCCTTGGCCGAGGAGAAGCCGTCGGCCACCTTATCCTTGGCGTTGTCGAAAGTGTCCTTGGCGTTGGCTTTCAGCTGCTCGGCAGTACCCTCGTTCTGGGTCTTGGAGTCGCCAGTGGCCTTACCGATGCCTTCTTTAGCCTGGCCCTTCAGGTCTTCGGCAGCGTTTTCAAACTTATCTGATGCGCTCATGATCTCTCCTTTCGATCGCTTATTTTTTAGTAGAACAAGTTAATTCCACGCTCACAAGCTTTTACCGGGTATTCACCGGCAGTTTTAGCCTTGAGCGTGATCATTTGTGCGGTCCAGGTGCAGAATCATGCGCGTATTGCCTAACGTATTGGGTTTCACCCGCGCCAAATCCAGAAACTCGGCCACGCCCTCATCGGTTGAGCGCAACAATTCGGCAAAGATCTCCGGATCCAACGTGCTCTGATCCGCCATCACCTCGAACCCGTGGGAGGCAAAAAACGTCGTCTCAAAGGTCAAACAGAAGATCCGGTCCACACCCAGTCGGGTGGCGCGCTCAATTAACTGCCCCAGGATCCGTGATCCCACCCCGCGACCGCGAGCCTCCGGGGCCGTGGCCAGAGTCCGGACTTCGGCCAAATCCTCCCACATCACGTGCAAGGCGCCGAAACCTAGCAGGGTGCCACTCGCATCTTCGGCGACCACGAATTCTTGAATCGCCTCGTAGAAGGCCACCGCCTCTTTATCCAACAGGATTTTTTGGTGTGCCAAGGGAGTCACCATGGCACGAATAGCCGACACATCAGAGGTCCGGGCCGGGCGAATGCGCAGTTCAGCAGTCATCACACCAGTATAAAGATCGCTCTCACCACCCGGCAGACCTCAAGTCTTAGGATGGTGCCATGCACATCATGACCGTTTGCCTCGGAAATATTTGTCGCTCACCGGCCGCCGAAGCCGTGTTGAACGACAAGATTGACAAGGCGGGGCTCACTGGCGTCACCGTCTCGTCTGCCGGCACCGCTGGCTATCACATCGGCGAGCCACCACACGTGCTCACCCAGGACGTCGGCACCGAGCGTGGCTACGAGTTTACGACCACCGCAACTCAGCTGAACGCCGAGCTGGTCGCCAGTGCCGATCTCATTCTCACCATGGACGGTATGAACGTCGCCGATATTCACGCCCTGGCCGACACTGACCGCGTGGTTCGGCTCGGCACACTGGCCCGACGCCAGCCCGGAGATATCGATGACCCCTACGGTCAGGGGCGCGATGCCTTCGAGCACATGTATGACGTCATTGAAGATGCCTGCGATCATCTCGTCGCACTGCTGGCCGAGGACCGCATCGACGAGATCTGGGAGGGTGCCGAATGAGCACATCAGACCCCGAGGTCTTCACCAAATCCCGTCCGGATGCCCCGGCAGGTTTCTTCGCCCGTGAAGCTGCCGGACTCACCGCACTCGCCTCCTACGGTGCGCGGGTGCCGGATGTCCTCGAGCTGACCGATACCTCATTGACCATCACCCGCATTACCGATGCGACCGTGGCCGGGCCACCGGTGGACGAGCCAGAAAAGCAGTTCGGTCGTGAACTGGCCACCCTGCACCGCACCTCGGCGGCCGACGCCCCGGGATACTTCGGCGGTCTGGACCGTCAGCCCCAAGGATTCTTGGGGGACCAACCAGTGGATTTGACCGCCAGCGATACGCTGTACGACTCGTTGATCACCCGCCGGGTGATTCCACTGACCCAGAAAGCCGTCACCGCGGGGCTACTTCCAGATCGAGCACTCGAGTTGGCCACCAGCATCACCGAGGACTGTCTGGGCCCGGCCACCATCCCGGTATTAGTGCACGGTGATCTCTGGGCTGGAAATCGGGTAGTGGATAGCCGTGGCTATTCCTGGTTGATCGATCCGTCCGCGCACTGGGGTCACCCGATGGAAGATCTGGCGATGATGGCGCTATTTGGAGGGTTCGGCCCCGAGTGCTGGGAGTCCTATGACTATCTTCCGGTCGATGAGGACCTCATCCCGGTCTTCCAGCTGGTTCCGCTACTGGTTCACACGGTGCTGTTTGGCTCCGGTTATGCGCCCTCGACCCTGCGAGCGCTCGAAGCTAGCCACTAACCCGCTCGTGGCCACCGCCGTGGTCAACGCAGCACCGCATTAAAACAAGAAGCCGACGAGAAGATCTCTCGCCGGCTTCCGAAACGCGCGATCACTTATTTCTTCTTGGCGTCCTTCTTGTCGTCGTTGTTGTTGTCGTCACCCAAGAACTTGTCCTGAGCCTTGTCGACAGCGTCGTTGATCTTATCGCCGTGTTGGTTCTTCAGGTCGTTCAATTTATCTCCAAGTCCCATGATCACTCCTCAAGATTGGTTATCAAGGATAGTGTCATGCTAAACATGCCGTCGCCGGCACTGTCTACCGCTGACACCTTGGCTCGCGCCACAACGTCCTATGAGTTTCCTGAACCGTTGCTGTCTGCCTCCGGTGTCTGCAAGTGGTGCACGTAGTCCACCAACCACTCGCGCAACTCGGGCCCCAACTGGGGGTGTTTCAGCGATAATTCCACGTTCGCCTTGGCATATTCCACCTTATTACCGGTGTCATAGCGCCGACCGTGGTGCACCACGGCGACCACTCCTCCGTATGCGGCGGGATTCTCGGCCATGGTCACCAGCGCATCGGTCAGCTGAATCTCGCCACCGGCACCGGTGCCGGTCTCTTTGAGCACCTCGAAGACCTTCGGCGAGAGCACATACCGACCAATCACCGCCAACTGAGACGGCGCCTGCTCCGGGGCGGGTTTTTCGACCATGGTGTCCACCCACAGTGCTTCCCGCCCATAACGGGTGAGCAACGGATCAGCCTCCGTGGCCGGAGCAATCACACCGTAGGAGCTGACCTGCTCGGCCGGAACCGGCTGGACCGCCACCACCGAGGCGCCAGTCTGCTCGTGGACCTGCAACATTTCGGTCAACAGCGCCCCGCCCTGATCGATCAGGTCATCACCGAGCAACACTGCAAAGGACGCACCGCGCACGTGGTGAGCGGCCTGAGCGACCGCATCCCCGAGCCCGGCCGGTTCACGCTGTCGCACATAGTGGAAGGTGGCCAGATCGGTAATGGCCTGCACCTGTGCGAGCATCTCGGTTTTCCCCTTGCGCTCCAGCGTGTCCTCGAGTTCCGCCACGCGATCGAAGTGATTGACCAGGGGGTCCTTATTGCGACCCACCACAAACAACACGTCGGTCAGTTCAGCATCCACGGCCTCTTCGACCACGTGCTGGATCGCGGGACGATCCACCACCGGCAACATCTCTTTGGGCAAGGCCTTCGTGGCCGGTAGGAATCGCGTTCCCAATCCTGCCGCGGGAATCACCGCGGTAATCACGGGCTTGGTCACGAGGTAACCTCCTTCGGTGTCTTCTCGCGGGTCTGAGCGCTGCGGCCCATCCCCAGGTAGTGGAATCCTGCAGCCGTCCACGCGTCCATATCCAGCGCATTGCGACCGTCCAGCACGATCCGGCCGGTCATCGACCGTGCGATCGTGCGTGGATCCACCTCGGTGAATTCTTTCCATTCGGTCAGCACCGCCACCGCGTCGGCCTCCACCAGGCACGAGGCCAGATCATCGAGGACTCGAGCCTGTGGCAGTGCAACGCGCAAATTCTCCCCGGCCTGGGGGTCATACATGCTCACCCGCGCTCCGGCATCGATCAGCTGCTGAGCCACCGCCACGGCCGGCGAATCCCGCACATCATCGCTATCGGGCTTGAAGGCTCCACCCAGCACCGCGATGCGAGCGCCGTTGAGCTTGAGCACCCCGGCCAGTTTCTCCACCGCCCGGGTGCGAGCACGCTGATTGACCGCATCCACTTCCGACAGGGTGCCCAGCGCGTCCTGTAATCCGAGCTGTTCGGCCCGATCCTGGAAGGCCCGAAGATCCTTGGGCAAACAGCCTCCACCAAACCCAATCCCGGCGCGCAAGAACTTCCGACCGATCCGGTCATCGTGGCCCAGCGCTTCGGCCAGGGTGGTCACATTGGCCCCGGTGGCGTCGCAAATCTCGGCCATGGCGTTAATAAAGGAGATTTTGGTGGCCAAAAACGAGTTGGCGGCGACTTTCACTAGCTCCGCGGTGGCAGCGTCGGTGATCATCCGCGGCACGCCGTCTGCCAAAAGCTGTCCATACACCTGATCCAGGGTGTCTTCGGCCCCGGGCGTCATCGTCCCGTACACCAGCCGATCCGGGTGCAACGTGTCCTGGATGGCGAATCCTTCCCGCAAAAACTCCGGGTTCCACACCAGACCGAATCCAGCCGGTAGCACCCGCTCGGCCAGTTCCTCGGCCGTCCCGACCGGCACCGTGGACTTACCGGCGATCAAGCTACCGGGCTGGGCTTGTTCCAGCACAGTGTCCACCGCCTGATTGACGTAGCTTAAATCCGCGCCCCGTCCCGCACTGAGTTGCGGGGTGCCCACGCAAATAAAGTGCACCTCGGTCTGCTTGATCTCAGCGGGATCGGTCGAAAAGCTCAGACGGTCGCCTAGCTGGCGGGCGACCAGCTCACTCAGCCCGGGCTCGTAGAACGGAAGCTTCCCACTGACAAAGCCATTAATACGGCGCTCGTCCACATCAATACCGACGACCTCGTGGCCCAGCTCGGCCATGCACGCAGCGTGCACCGCCCCCAGGTAGCCACAGCCAATCACCGAAATTTTCACGGGTTTGACGACCTCTCTTCACGATTCATCAGCCGGCGCGGTCACGCCGTGCCACACGATTAAAGCCCCTGCCGGTCACCAACGATCAAGTCCCGGTTGATCTCAAAGCAACTGTCAGGTGTCCATCGGGTTAACGACCGGCCGGGTTCATCGAGTATTTACATACCCGTCAGCCTTGGGCTACCTCATCGTGACTACGCGGTCGTTCGCGCCCGTCATCCTGGGAGGTATGAGAATTCAGTTCGTTGCCGAGTCCTTTCTGCCCCTGATGAACGGGGTCACCAATTCAATTCTCAGGGTCGCCGATCACTACGCGGCCACCGGCCATGATCTGTCGATCATCGCCCCCAAACAACGCGGGGCGCAGAAGTTTTGGAAGGCCTCCAACGGCCGAAAGATCCGGATTCGCCACGTCTCCTCGATCCCGCTGGCCGGATACACCAGCGTACGCATTGCCACCACCAACGTCGCTCAACTCAAGCGCCGGATCCTGGACTTCGACCCAGATGTCATCCACCTGGCCTCCCCCGCCGTGCTGGGACGCACCGCCGGCATCGCCGCCCACAAGCTCGATATCCCCACCGTGGCCGTCTACCAGACCGACGTGCCCGGCTACACGGCCAAGTACGGGTTGGCCCTGCTGGAACATACCGCCTGGCAGGTGTTGCGCGATCTGCACAACCGCGCTGATCTGACCCTGGCCCCCTCCACTGCCACGCTGAAGCAGCTCGACGACCACGGCTTCCAGCGCTTGAACCTTTGGCGTCGCGGTGTGGATTTCTCCAATTTCTCCCCCGATCTAGCCAAGCCGAAGTTGCGAGCCAAGCTCACCGGGGACGATCCGGACCAGCGCATTGTGATCTACATCGGCCGTCTGGCCCCGGAGAAGCAGGTCGAGGACCTGAAGATCATCCACGATATGCCAAACGTGAAGCTGGTTGTCGTCGGCGATGGTCCGGAAAAGTCCACGTTGCGGAAGCTGATGCCCAACGCCTACTTCCCGGGTTTCAAATCCGGAAAGGAACTGGGTGAACTGCTGGCCACCGCCGATCTATTCATTCACCCCGGCGAGCTGGAGACCTTCTGCCAGACCATCCAGGAAGCCATGGCCTCGGGACTACCAGCCATCGCTCCCCGCGCTGGCGGACCGGTCGATCTGATCACACCGGGCCACACCGGGTGGCTGTACACCCCGGGCGATCTGAACCAGCTGCGCGATTACGCCTACGATCTGCTGTTCGACGACACGAAGCGCGCCTACTTCGGCCATGCCGCCCAGGATTCCGTCCGCAAGCGGTCCTGGCCGGTGTTGGCCGAACAGCTCATGGGCTACTACCACCAGGCCATTGAACACCGATCATATCGGGGCTCAGGATCCGCCACCAAAGGCCACTCGATCACCTCGGAGTGCTAGCCCGCAACACACAGCACGGCACCCAGGCCAGCAGGCACCGGGCGCCGTCGTGTATCGAGGAGTTTCTTTACTCGGATTCTGGCCCGACGATCGCGGCCAGATTATTCAGCGAGCCCTCGAGCTGTTCCTCAGTGAACAGCGGGAACAAGTTCTTGGCCAGCAGGTCCTGGTCGGTGACCTGCGACCAGTCGTAGGTTAGCGTCACGCGGGTCTGATCTGAGTCGAGTGGCTCGAGCTCGTAGATCCACTGCCAACCTGGAGGCTCGGTTCCTGCCGGAGCGGTCTTCCAGCCTAGTAGCTGGTTTTCGTCGTAGGCCACCACGTGGTTATCAGTTTTATAGTCACCACCCATGTGATCGCCAGTCATGTTCATGCGGAACACATCGCCGACCTGCTGAATTCGGTCGGTCTTATCTTCGGAGACGACGGTGCTGGTGCCATCAATACGAGCGTGATTATCCGGCAGAGTCAGCACCTGGAAAATTTCCTTATTCGGTGCATCAATAATACGGCTGACCTGGATTTGAGTTTCACCATGTGCGGTTTGATTTGTCGTCATATCTCTCACGTTAACGAGCTCATCGGTCAATGTCGAGACGTGGACTGTGGATTCACAGCGGATCACCAGCTCGATGTCATCTTCTCATCCACAGTTGGCATCTGCACCACGTAATAGAACACAGTTTCGATAGTCTAGAAAGCAATCGATCAGCGCTGCGGATGACACCCGCAGATCCATCGTCGAACGAACCGAGGAGGTGGCCATGCCGACACCGGATCTGAGCTTCGTCGATCTCGATCAGTTGCGCGCTGCCACCTTTGGACAGAAGGCTGAGCTGGTCAAACTCGTCATGACTGAATTGGCAACAGATTTCCAAGCTCCTGACGCCTATGAGCAGTTGGCCAGATGGCGCGAAGATCATGGCTATGCGGAATGGAATTCCCATCTGGCTGCTGAGAAAACACCGACCACGCTCATTCCACCGGCCAATATGCATGATTCCTTGCCGACCTTGCACCACACCACACAGCAGGTCGCCAGAAGCCTGGATCATGTTCATGCGCTCTTGACTGGATTCACCACCCGCGCGACGGCCACGGCGGAGGAACAACAGGCTGTTTTAGGGATTCCCCGCACTGCTCGCGGGTTTAAGAATGAGAAAAAATACCTCACCGATCGCACCGGGGTTGGGTCCGCCGATGCTCAGCAACATATCGAGCGTTCCAAGTATCTGAGCCCACCAGCCCCACCTATTTCCGGGGGCCCGGCTCCAAAAGTGGAGTTCCCCGCCCTTGGTGACGCTTTTCGCTCCGGAAAACTCCCCACCGCTAGCATGGATCGACTCATTCGCCTGATCAAAGAGATTCGTCGCTACGGCGCCCAAACGTCAACTCCAACCACGCTGGTGGAGAAGGTTCTCGAAGAAGCGATTCCGATTTTGACTGATCAGGCGAGTCAGATGTCGGTCAATGACTTCGCCAAAACCTGTAAGGATTGGAAACCCAAGCTGTGCTTCTTTCTCGACCAAGATGGACCGGCACCGGAAGAAGTGCTGGAGCCCCAACGAGGCACCGATCAGTTCTGGGTTAAACCTCGTCATGATGGCGGTGTCGATTTCGGTGGCACTGCTTACGGGCACTATGCCGAGCTGCTGGCCACCATCGACCATGCGGCGAATAACTTCGCGGTGATGAAAACTAAGGTCGGTACCACCGGTACTGAGGCACCTGAGAACCCTATTCTGACAGCGCTCAAGGCAAACTTCCCGGAGTTGGACCCTTCGACCATCGTCAGCATTGACGAGCAACACCGTGAGCGGCTCTATTCCGAACAGGCTCTTTTCGATACTCGAGCGCGGGCTCAGCGTAGCTTTGATGCTCTCTTCGGCGTCTTGCTGGCGGGAATTGCGCTGGGCAAAAACAAGACCGGACTTCCCCACACGCGAGGCCAAGCCACCAAGGTCCACATCACGATGGACTACGAGACGTTCTCTCACCAACTGGCGCATCGATATCAGCTCGATGACGACCAGCGACGATCTTCTTTAGACGCCTTCTACACCACCCACCGAGGAACTCCAACCACCCCGAAGGGCCACAAATTCCGCTCCGAAGGACAATTCATCGGCACCGTCCACCCACAAAGACTCAGGGCGGCTGTGTGTGATGCCGGAATCATCCCGCATGTTCTGGGAGCAGAAAATGAAGTGTTGGACTTAGGACGCGAGAAACGAGAATTCTCTGGGGCACAGCATCGCGCTCTCATCGCCCGAGACCAAGGTTGCGCCGCCCCGGGGTGCACTATGCCTGCGGCCTGGTGCCAGATTCACCATATTGTCGAGTGGGAGAACGGCGGGCAGACAGACATCAATAATGCGGTGCTACTGTGTAGCGCCCACCACGTGGATGTACATACCAAGAAGTGGACGATCGACCGCATCGACGAGTACGGAGTGTGGTTTGTTCCAGCGCCGTGGCTGGATCCCGATCCATCCCCTCGACGCAATGCCTACCGGAAGCACTAAGGCCGCCACCGAGTGCGGTGACGGCCTTAGTGCTTAGGCTTCGAGAGCTTCCCGCTCGGGAGCGGCGTCCAACTCCGAATCTCCCTCCACCGGGGTGAAGGTCAATTCTGCGTCATCTCCTTCGCCGGTGGTAGAGATCATGATCTTGGATCCGGCCGGAATATCACCGAACAAGATCTTTTCGGAGAGTTGATCTTCCACCAACTGTTGCACGGTACGACGCAATGGACGAGCACCCATCGCGGGATCGTAGCCACGATCGGCCAACAGGTTCTTGGCTGCTTGATCGAGCTCGACCGAAAGGTTCTGCTCGAGCAAACGGGCCTGGAGCCGGTCTACAAACAGGTCCACGATCTGCACGATCTCGTCCTTGGACAGCTGTGGGAAGACGATGACGTCGTCAACGCGGTTGAGGAACTCGGGACGGAATTGCTGACGCAGTTCTTCCTGGACTTTGCCCTTCATCCGTTCGTAACCGGTAGTGGTATCGGAGGCGGATTGGAAACCGGTCATCACACCCTTGGAGATATCGCGAGTACCCAAGTTGGTGGTCATGATAATCACGGTGTTCTTGAAGTCCACGACCCGGCCCTGGGAGTCGGTCAGACGACCATCTTCCAGAATCTGCAACAACGAGTTGAATAGGTCGGCGTGGGCCTTTTCCACCTCGTCAAACAGCACCACGGAGAACGGCTTGCGACGAACCTTTTCGGTGAGTTGGCCACCTTCTTCGTAACCGACATATCCCGGAGGGGCGCCGAACAAGCGAGACACGGTGTGCTTTTCTTGGAACTCCGACATATCCAGAGTAACCAGCGAGTCCTGGTCACCGAAAAGGAATTCGGCCAGGGCCTTGGCCAGCTCGGTCTTACCCACCCCGGTAGGTCCGGCGAAGATAAACGAACCGGACGGACGGTTGGGGTCCTTCAGGCCGGCACGGGTGCGACGGATCGCCCGAGATAGCGACTTGACCGCTTCGTCTTGGCCAATGACGCGCTTGTGCAATTCGGCTTCCATATTGCGCAACCGGTCGGTTTCGGACTCGGTGAGCTTGAAGACCGGGATACCGGTGGATTTCGCCAGAACCTCGGCGATCAGATCTTCATCGACTTCGGCAATACCGTCGGTTGCTTCCTTGCGCCACTGATCCTCGCGCTCATTGCGCTCCTGTTGCAATTTCTGTTCTTTATCGCGCAGGCTGGCAGCACCTTCGAAGTCCTGGCCGTCAATGGCGGCTTCTTTCTCCTTGCGGACTTCTGCAATCTTGGCGTCGAATTCTTTAATCTCGTCAGGAGTCGACATCCGTTGAATGCGCAACCGGGCACCGGCTTCATCGATCAGATCGATCGCCTTATCCGGCAGGAAGCGATCGGAAATATAGCGATCGGCCAAAGTAGCAGCTGCTTGCAACGCATCTTCGGTGATGGAGACCTTGTGGTGTGCCTCGTAGCGGTCGCGCAGACCACGCAGGATCTCTACGGAATCTGCGACCGATGGCTCGTCCACCTGGATCGGCTGGAAACGACGTTCCAGAGCAGCGTCTTTTTCAATGTGCTTGCGGTACTCATCCAAGGTGGTCGCACCGATCGTCTGCAACTCACCACGAGCCAACATGGGCTTCAAGATGGAAGCTGCGTCAATGGCACCTTCAGCGGCACCGGCGCCGACCAGCGTGTGGATCTCATCGATAAACAGGATGATGTCACCGCGAGTGCGAATTTCTTTCAGGACCTTCTTCAGCCGCTCTTCGAAATCACCACGGTAGCGGGAGCCGGCAACCAGTGAGCCCAAGTCCAGGGTGTAGAGCTGCTTGTCGGTCAGACTCTCAGGTACATCGCCACGCACAATGGCTTGGGCCAGTCCCTCAACCACGGCGGTCTTACCAACGCCGGGCTCACCGATCAGGACCGGGTTATTCTTGGTGCGCCGTGAAAGGACCTGCATGACGCGCTCCATCTCGTGGGCACGACCGATGACCGGATCCAACTGAGATTCGCGAGCAGCAGCGGTCAGGTTCCGACCAAACTGGTCCAGCACCACCGAGCCGGACGGGGATCCGTCGGATCCGCCACCGGGGCCGGCAACACCAACGCCTTGGGCTTCTTTTCCTTGGCCACCTTCCTGGTAACCGGACAGCAACTGGATCACCGTTTGGCGTACGCGGTTCAGATCTGCACCGAGCTTGACCAGTACCTGGGCTGCCACGCCTTCACCCTCGCGGATCAGACCCAGCAGAATGTGCTCGGTGCCGATGTAGTTGTGCCCCAGCTGCAAGGCCTCACGCAAAGACAGTTCCAGGACTTTCTTGGCACGGGGAGTAAAGGGAATATGTCCCGGAGGGGCTTGCTGCCCCTGGCCGATGATTTCTTGAACTTGTTCGCGCACTGCGCCCAGGGAAATGCTCATCGATTCCAGGGCCTTGGCGGCGACGCCGTCGCCCTCATGGATCAGACCCAGCAAAATATGCTCGGTGCCGATGTAGCTGTGGTTGAGCATCCGCGCTTCTTCTTGTGCGAGCACAACCACGCGCCGAGCGCGGTCGGTGAATCTCTCAAACATGTGCACATCTCCTTGCTGACTATTGCTCTCGATCCTACTGTCCAATAACCAGTTCGTTGATGGCTGTTCGCGTGTGGGGGAACCTAACGTTTATGCGCGTTCCGGTAGGCCTCTTCAATATCCCGATGGAGGCGACCACGACGGGAGACGTTATAACCGTTCTTTCTGGCCCATTCCCGAATTTTTGCTGCTTCATTTCCAGGAGCCGGTGGCGCAATCGATTCCGCTTTGCGGATATAGGGCTTCAGCAATTTTCGGAAAGCGTCGGCATTCTCTTTCGACAGATCAATTTGATAATGGCGACCGTCAAATCCGAAGATTAAGGTCTCATCGGCCGGTGAACCATCTAAATCATCGATCAAAACAACTTCGGTTTTGCGTGCCATTTGTATCCTCAATTCGCCGTAAATGGTGTTTGACAGCTGTTGAGAATAAGTCTAGAGCAGTTATTGCTCTGGATAAACCTTGAAAAGTAATTTATGTCTAATATTTCACCGGATTCACATGGAATATCGTTCCCAGGACAGGCGTGACGAAGACTGGCTCAGTTCTGCCCGGTATCGGATTTCTCAGCCTTAGCACGTGCCCACTCCTGGGCCTCTTCTTCTTCAGCGCGCGCTTTGGCAGAGCGTTCCTTGGCGTCGCCACGAAATAATGAATGCATGACGAGCCAAAAAATCAGCCCCACCCCGATCGACGGGGCCAGAACTGAGAAATACTCCCAGAAAGTTTCCATTTTTAGGCCTCAGGTTTCAGCAGAGGGAACAAAATTGTCTCTCGAATTCCCGCACCGGTCAGTAACATGACCAATCGATCAATGCCCATACCCAAGCCACCCATGGGGGGCGCACCATATTCCAAGGCGCGCAGGAAATCCTCGTCGAGTTGCATGGCTTCTTCATCACCGGCTGCAGCTGCCAAGGATTGGGCGGTCAAGCGTTCGCGCTGAATCACCGGGTCGATCAGCTCCGAAAAGGCCGTGCCGATCTCGGTCCCGCCGATAATCAGGTCCCATGCTTCGATAACGCGGGGCTCTTCCGGGTGGGGGGAGGCCAGTGGCTGGGCCGAGGGCGGGTAGTGATAGACGAAGGTGGGATTGATCAGTGTGGGTTCGACGATCTCACCGAAGAGTTCAATCACCAGCTTCTCCGCGTCCCACTTCTCATCGATGCAGACCTGGTGTTTTTCGGCGATCTCACGCAAGGTCGCCACATCGGTATCGGGGGTGATCTGCTGACCGACGGCCTCAGACAGGCCGGGGTAGACCTCGATCCAGTTCCAGTCGCCTGACAGATCGGCAGTACCACGTGGGGTCTCGATGTGGTGGCCCAGACCGACGGCGTCCACGGCACGCAGGATGATGGTCTTAATCCGTTCGGCCATTCCATACATATCGGAGTAGGCCTCATAGGCCTCGACGGTGGTGAATTCCGGGGAGTGGGTCGAGTCGACACCTTCGTTGCGGAAGACCTTTCCGATCTCAAAAACCCGATCGATACCACCGACCACAGCACGCTTGAGGTAGAGCTCGGTGGCGATGCGCAGGGTCATGTTTTGATCAAAAGCGTTCAGATGGGTTTCGAAGGGGCGAGCCTGGGCGCCACCGTGGACCAGTTGCAAGATGGGCGTTTCGATCTCGGTGTAGTCGGCATCTTCAAGCGTCCGGCGCACCGCGCGGGTAATCGCCGCCCGTTTGTGCACCATTTCGCGGGCTTCGGGGCGCACGATCAGATCCGCGTAACGCTGGCGGACTCGGGTCTCTTCGTTCAGGTCGGCGAAGAGTACCGGCAGAGGGTTCAGTGCCTTAGAGGCCATCTGCCAGGTGTCAACCATAATCGACAGTTCCCCGCGGCGAGAGGAGATGATCTCACCGGTGACCGCGAGGTGATCGCCCAGATCGACCAGGTGCTTATAATCAGCCAGCGCTTCTGCGCCGACTCTAGCTTGGGAGAGCATCACTTGCAGGCGCACACCGGATCCGTCAGATCCGCCTTCCTGCAACGCCGCAAAGCACAGCTTGCCGGAGTTGCGCTGGAAGACGACGCGACCGGCGACCGAGACGATCTGGCCGGTTTCGGCACCGGCTTCCAAGTCGCTGTAGTGGTCGCGAATGTATTCCAGGGTATGCGTGCGAGGCACCTGGTGCGGATAGGCCGGAACCCCGGCCTGCAGAAGTTCTGCGCGCTTATTGCGACGCACCTGGCGCTGGTCACGGGTATCTGAAGGGGTGCTCACAGGTGTTCAGTCTAGCGAAGGGTATTTCTGTGTGCAGAATACGGCTAATTGGTGAACGAATTCTGCGATCTCTCGGCGGGCATAATGATCGGGTTTCACCATGGCACACAATTCCATCGACAACGGTTGGCCCCGGTGGATGATCCGCAACGGTTTCAGCCCGAAGGCTGGGTCATCGGTGACGACCGCGACACCACCGCCGGTGGCGACCAGGGCTTGGGCGACCTGTCCCGAGTTGGTCTCTTGTACCTGGTGGAGCACGAGGTTCTCCAGTTCCAAGGCGGCGTCGAGTTTCCGGCGAGCGGCGAAATTCCGGGTGGGGACCGACAGGGATTCTTCGGTCAGTTCGGCCAGCTCAATCTCGGTGCGCGAGGCCCACCGATGGGTGCTTGCCACATGGGCCCAGACCGGCAGGTTCAGCAACTCGGTACTGGTGACAGTGTCATCGGGTTCGGCCGGGAAGATCACCACGTCGTGGGTTTCCACCGCCTCACGGATGCGTAAATCCAGGGCGGCTTCGGTGACCGAGGTGCGCGGGCGATCCGGGCCGAGGGTGGCCACAAACGGAATGATGATGTCGATCAGTGTGGTGCCCGGGGCGACCACGGACAACTCGCGAAGAGTGCCGTCACGCAGATAGGCCAGATGATGTCCGGCCTGATCGTGTTCTCTTAACAGGTGACGGGCGGTGGGCAGGAAAGCCCGACCCGCTGAGGTGAGTGCCAAGCCTGGGCCACGGCGTTCCAACAGCTGAATCTCATGGTCGCGTTGTAATTTCTGCAACCGGCGCGTCAGAGCCGGTTGGGTGATCGACAGCTGGTCGGCGGCCTCGGAGACCGAGCCGGCATCGGCCACGGCGACAAAGGCGTGGACATGGGACAGATCAAGACCAGTCATGCACGTTAAGCATAATTGATATGTTTCCGATCTATTAGACATGCATAGCTACCCGGGGTGACAATAGACACAAAACTAGTACCACATCACGGAAAGGAAGTGTTATGTCTATTGAACAGTCCCGTCGTCTGGTGACCGAGTTGCCCGGTCCGAAGGCGAAAGAATTAGCTGCCCGTCAGGCTCAGTACGTCTCACCTGCTGTGGCCTCATCGACCCCGACGTTCGCTGCGCAAGCCTTTGGCGGAATCATTGAAGACGTTGACGGCAACCGCTTGATCGACTTGGGCGCCGGTATTGCGGTGACCTCGGTGGGTGCTGCGCATCCGAAAGTGGTTCGCGCCGTGCAAGATCAGGTCGCCCACTTCACCCACACCTGTTTCATGGTGACTCCATATGAGGGGTATGTGCAGCTGGCGGAGAAACTGGATCAGCTGGTGCCGATTGCGGGACAGACTCGGACGGTGTTGCTCAATTCCGGTGCTGAGGCGGTGGAGAATGCGGTCAAGATTGCCCGGGCGCACACCGGCCGTCAGGCGGTGGCGGCGTTTGATCACGCCTATCACGGTCGCACCACGCTGACCATGGCGCTGACGGCGAAGAATATGCCCTATAAGGATTCGTTCGGCCCGTTCGCCCCGGAGGTCTACCGTGTGCCCGGGTCTTATCCGTATCGGGATGGACTCGATGGCGCCCAGGCGGCCGAGCAGGCTATCGCACGTCTGGAGACCCAAGTGGGCGCGAAGAATCTGGCCGCGGTGATAATGGAACCGGTCCAGGGTGAGGGCGGATTTATTGTGCCGGCCGAGGGCTTTTTGCCTCGGATCGTGCAGTGGTGTCGGGATCACGGCATTGTGTTTATTGCCGATGAGGTGCAGACCGGGTTTGCTCGCACCGGGGCGATGTTTGCCTCGGAGATCGAAGGGATTGAGCCGGACCTGATCACCATGGCCAAGGGTATTGCCGGAGGTATGCCGCTGTCGGCGGTGACCGGTCGGGCGGAGATTATGGATTCGGTCCACGCCGGCGGTCTGGGTGGCACGTACGGTGGGAACCCACCGGCCGTGGCAGCAGCGCTGGCCGCGATCGAGGTGTACGAAGAGGAACAGCTGGCCGCCAAGGCACAACGGATCGAGGAGATCATCACCGCGTTCTTCGATGATCCGCGGATCGGTGAGATCCGTGGTCGCGGGGCGATGATGGCTCTTGAGCTGGTGCACCCGCAGACCGGGGAGCCGGATGCCGGATTGGCCAAGAGGGTGCTGACTGCAGCCGGCGAGCAGGGTGTGGTGGCCCTGACCTGTGGCACCTACGGCAATGTCCTGCGGTTCCTGCCTCCACTGGTGATTGATGAAGACCTATTGCGTGAAGGCCTGGGCGTGGTCGCCGACGCGCTGAAGAACGCCTAGATGATTAATTCCTATTGATTTTAGTGGTCATAAGCGATCAGGGATCGTTTGTTGGGTGCTCCGATTTTCCAGTTGTGCCAGATGCCGGCGGCCATGGCCAGCAGTTTGGCCCCGATTTTGGCTAAGAGTCCCTGGATGGTGCGGGCACCGTGGTGTTCTAAGCCCAGTTGGCCTTTGAGCGTGTCGAAGATGGATTCGATCCATTGGCGGATGCCACCAAGATTACCGAATCGTGGGGTTTCGTCTTTGCGGTCTGGCCACAGCAGCCTGGCGTGCAAGTCGTCGGTGATGAAGGTTTCAAAGGCCTTGCCGGAGAAGCCTTTATCGCCCAGGATCACTTGGCCCTCGGTCAGTAAGTGGCGGCTGCCATCCAGCAGGGTTTGAGTGATGGCGCGTTCGCCCAGTTTGGGATTGCCCAGCCCCCAGATGACCGGCATCCCGTCGGGGGTGCTGATCAATACCAGGCGCATGCCCCAGAAGTATTCGTTATGTGCCGCACTAAATCCGTAACCGGCATGGCCGGCTAATCCTGAGCGTTGCACGGTTTGTTTGGACCGGCCACACGGGATCGGGGTGGCATCCAACAGACGCAGCACCTCGTGCCAGGTGTCGGTGTCTTTGGCCAAGGCCACCAGGGTGGTCTGGATGAGCCCAAAAGCGGCCCGGATCCGTTTGTTATATCCAGATTGCAAGGGGATATACGGAAACATATCGCGCAGATGTTCTCGGGCGTAGCGGACCCATTTGGCTTCCGAGGACTCTCCTCGAGTCAGGTGCTGGGCCACTGCCAAACACAACAGCTCGGCATCCGTGAGCTGGTGTTTGCGGCCACGCCGAACCGGTGGATCATAGGCCGGGATGACTTTATCGGTGATAAAAACGTACAGTGTTATCAGGAGGGTGTTGAGTTGTTTGTTCACAACATATGCTTAACACCCTCCAACCCGCTTTAACAGGCCCCACCGCCTCAAGCACGACGAACTATCCGAGCATGAACATCCCACCGCACCGCAATGGCAATTAGGAATTACTCATCTATGTGGGGTGACATCGGTGCCAACCAGCTTCGTGGTAAGGCCACGGAGACGCGGAAGGTGGAGTTCTGGAAGCAGTACCTCCAGGAGGCGCTGCACACGCGGCTTGTCCCAGGAGAGCGTCTCGAGCTTCGCACTGCGATCTGGTGGGATATTCGTCTTGGACGCGTAGGAGACGAAGAGACACAGAAGGTTGTAATTGCTGTGGATACCTCTGGTTCCATGCAGACCTCTGTGCTGAACTACATCGCTGACTTGGTGGGAGAAGAGGAGGACTTGGAAATTGTCTGGGTGGCCTTCGACAGTGAGTGCTACCCGTTCCAGCCAGGCGATACCTTCCGTGGAGGCGGAGGCACGTCTATCGTTGACGTGGAACGATACCTCGAGGACGAACTCAACCACGACTACGACGCCGTAGTTTGCGTCACCGACGGTTACTTCAATCCCGTTCCGCCGAAGGAAGACCCGGAAAAGTGGGTTTTCCTGATCACCCCGGGTGGTGATGGTGACTGGATGGATAATGCCGGCATGACGGTATACGACCTTGACATCGACCAGGAGATTTAACTCCCCAAACTAAACCCCCGAAGCAGCAATACTGCGTCGGGGGTTTTCTCATGCCGCCGGCACTGTGTAGTTCTACAGGATAGAGAGGAATGCAAACCAGTGCCAAGAGGCAAAAAGGGGACGCACCCCAATCTGGAGGGACATTGCCCCGATGTCGCCGCAGAGTGGGACGAGGAGAGAAATGGCTTTCCAGCTAGCGAATGCTATATAGGTGCCGCACTAAAAGCGTGGTGGAAGTGCACAGAGCACGGACACGCGTGGGCTGCCTATGTGATTTCACGGGTCAAGGGCGCGGGGTGCCCGTATTGCGCTGGCCGAAAAGCGTTGCCAGGATTCAACGACCTTGAGCTGAGGTTCCCTGAGATTGCTAAAGAATGGCACCCGACATGGAATGGTGACACAAGAGCCTGTGATGTCATCCCTGGGACTACGAAAAACTATTGGTGGCGTTGTCTAGAGCACGGCCATACCTGGAAAGCCACCCCTTCGAATCGAACTCGGAATGGCACTAAGTGCCCATATTGTACGGGCAGCAAGGCGTGGCCTGGGTTTAATGGCTCTTCACAATCGAGGGTGTAGACGGGGCTTGAATCCTCCGCTCTCGAGCAAGGACCTGGCGATGTAGTTGGTGAGATTCCGGAAGCCCAGGGCGGATCCGCGCAGGTGTTCGAGTCGTCCGTTG
>NZ_QHLP01000002.1:0-341254 GCF_003185985.1 Auritidibacter sp. NML100628 | reverse complement strand
AAGCGCTGAGCGGTGGCTCGTCAGCACCGCAGTCGCCTACCGGTCAGCGCAGGAAGGTGGCAAGGTCATGACCGATGACTTCATCGTCGAACAGCCTCAGAAGAGTGACTTTGACGCTCTCCGTGGCTTGTTCGTCAGCACTCTGGAACCTCACTACGACGGCGATCACGACGCGCATCTCACTCGCCTGATCAACGCCCACCGCGCAAATGGACAAGACGCCAACGGCTTCAACTCTCTCGCCCAACTGGGATATGTCGCCAGACAAGAGCCTGGAGGCCGCCCGATCGGCTACATCAACCTCGTGATCAAGCGTCACGGCACTGCCAAGATCAGCCCCCTGATCGTCGACCCTTCAGCTCGGCGCCGTGGCGCAGGAGAGGCACTATTGAATGTGGCTCCCCATGACGTCCGGACCTTATTCTCTTGGCAGGGATTCGTACAGGTCGGGACAACACCGGACCAGTACGGTCGGGGAAAGACGGAACTGATCTGACAGCGACCACGATTGCGTGCAGGCGCGAAATCCGACGATCCGTTCAATTTGGTCCGTGTCCAAGATTCAGCACAGTGGCGACGGTTTAGGGGGCTCGCCCACTCCGCGCACGTGAACCACCCGGCTACCTACACCGCACATCCTGCCGAAAACCAGTGACACCTAAAAGGTAACGGGGGGCTTACCCACGGCGGGGGCGCTTGAGGTCATCAGAGTCAATCACGATCGTGAACGGCCCGGAATTGGTTAAGGAGACCTCCATCTTCGCCCCGAACTCACCGGTCTGCACATCGGCCCCCAGGTCCCGTAGCGTCGAGACAAAATACTCATACAGTGGTTTGGATACCTCGGGGCGGGCTGCCGCCGACCAGGAGGGGCGACGGCCCTTGCGGACGTCCCCGTAGAGGGTGAATTGAGAAATGACCAACAAGGGTGCACCGGTTGATTCCGCCGACGTTTCCCCCTCCAAGATCCGTAGCCCGAAGAGCTTTGTCGCGACAGCGGTCGCGTCCTGCTCGGTGTCTGTGGTGTTGATACCGAGCAGGACTACCAGCCCTGGTTGGTGCAACTGTCCAATAACCTCCTCGCCGACGGTGACCTGGGCCTGTGAAGCAACTTGAACCACTGCGCGCATAGCGCACAGTGTACCCAGTCGTTGGCGGGCGCTTACTAGAATGAAGACCATGGCTGATTTGTTTAGTTCGATGCACGATGATGCCGGTGATCAGGCTCCGGCAGGAATCGACACTCATCGAGCTGGGGGAGCCCAAGCGCCACTGGCGGTGCGGATGCGACCGCGAACCATCGACGAAGTCGTTGGACAACAGCACCTGTTGACCCCGGGCTCGCCACTACGGAATCTGGCCGGGGGAGAACCCAGCACCGGGGGACGTGCCGCCGGACCAGCCTCGGTGATTCTCTACGGTCCTCCTGGAACCGGCAAAACCACGCTGGCGCATGTCATTGCCCGGGGCGAAGGACGGAAGTTCGTGGAGTTATCGGCGATTTCTTCGGGTGTCAAAGACGTGCGGCGGGTCATGGACCAAGCTCTGAACGATCGAGATCTCTACGGTCGGACCACAGTGTTGTTTCTCGACGAGATTCACCGGTTCAATAAGGCCCAACAAGATGCGTTGCTACCGGGGGTCGAGAACCGCTGGGTGGTGCTGGTGGCAGCAACCACCGAGAACCCCTCCTTCTCCGTGGTTGCCCCCTTATTATCTCGGTCCCTGTTATTGACCTTGCAGCCGTTGACTGACGACGATATCTCCGGGCTGATCACCCGAGCCGTCAGCGATGAACGCGGTCTGAATTCCGCCGTGTCACTGTCCGACCAAGCCCTGGACTACCTGGTGCGTATGGCGTCCGGGGACGCCCGTCGCGCACTGACCACACTGGAGGCTTCCGCCGGGGTGGCACTCGACCACGCCCCGGAGTCCTCTGCCACCTCCGAACAGGGTGAGCAACCCAGCGTGCCGGTGATCACCGAAGAAGATGCAGCCCAGGCGATGGACCGGGCGGTGCTACGTTACGACAAAGACGGTGACCAGCACTACGACGTGATCTCGGCGTTCATTAAATCCATTCGGGGCTCGGATGTGGATGCGGGGCTACATTATCTGGCGCGCATGATTGAAGCCGGTGAGGACCCCCGATTCATTGCCCGCCGGCTGATTATTCTGGCTTCCGAGGACGTTGGGATGGCTGACCCTACCGCTTTGCAAACTGCGGTCGCAGCCGCTCAAGCGGTGCAGTTAATCGGGATGCCCGAAGGGCGGATCATCCTGGCTGAAGCCGTCGTCCATCTGGCGACCGCGCCCAAATCCAATCGGGCCTATCAAGGCATTAACGAGGCCATCGCCGATGTCCGCGCGGGTCGCTCCGGGGTCGTGCCAACCCACCTGCGCGATAGTCACTACCCCGGAGCCAAGGCACTCGGACACGGTGTTGGCTACCGGTACGCCCACGAGGCCCCGCACAGCATCGCCACCCAGCAGTACCTGCCCGACACGTTGAGAAACCGGGAGTACTACCATCCAACAACCAACGGCGTGGAACGTTCCCTCTCCGAACGGCTACCGGTGCTCCGCGATATTCTTCGCGGTCATCCCAGTGCGCCACGACAAGCTGAGACTTCCACAACGACCACGAGGGACAAGACTGTACCGACCGCGCAGTCGGAACAAAACGACCACGAGAACCACGACAAGCGCGACGACGTCACGAGTCAGGACTAAGCAAGGGCCAGAAGCGTCCACGAGACCAACACCACCGTCAGGATGCTCGGTGAGGTTCGGTGCCGGCGACGATCTCTGATAAGGTAGACAAGTCTGGCACATTCACCGCAGGACCCGCGTTTGCACCGGGCCCACGATGCAATGGTAGTGATGACGGGTGACGGCAAACCCCTCAGCTCTCCCGAAGATGATATGGGAGGCCAGGAACGCTCGCTGTGTATCCCGGAAACCTCCGGTTCTTGTCGAGCGAGTGGAACAAACATGACATTGCCGTATGACAAGAAAGTTGATTCATGACTAAGAACTTGCGTTCTCGCCGCACGGTGCGCCACTCACGCGCACTCGGCATTGCCCTGACTCCTAAAGCCGAAAAGTACATGGAGCGCCGTCCCTACGGCCCCGGTCAGCACGGTCGCGCTCGTCGTCGCGCCGACTCAGACTACTCGGTTCGTCTGAAGGAAAAGCAACGGTTGCGCGCACTGTACAACGTGCGTGAGGCCCAGATGCGCCGTTACTTCGCCGAAGCGAAGCGGCGTAGCGGTCAGGCCGGTGAAAACCTCATTACCCTGCTGGAATCCCGTCTAGATGCCCTGGTGTTACGTGCCGGTTTCGCACGCACCATCGCTCAGGCTCGTCAGTTGGTGGTCCACCGCCACATCCTGGTTGACGGTCAGCGTGTGGACCGCCCCTCCTTCCAGGTCAAAGAAGGCCAGCTGATCCACGTTCACGAGCGCTCGGAAACCATGGTGCCCTTCCAGATTGCTGCCACCGGCGCTCACCAGGAAGTGCTTCCCGACGTTCCCGGCTACCTCGACGTGGAAATCGACAAGTTGCGTGCTCGCCTGGTTCGGACCCCGGAACGCTCTGAAGTTCCCGTCAGCATCCAGGAAAATCTCGTGGTTGAACATTACTCGCGCTAATTTTTGGGTGTTTTTGTGGGGGCTCGCCGGATTGGTGTTATCTGGCGGGTCCCCTTTTTTTGTGCGGGTTTTGCTGGTGTTTCGGGTGTGGCCTGGTGGTGTGTGATGTGGGGGCGTGTTGGGTCTTGACCGCCACAGGACAGCCACAAATTGTGTGGCGGTTTTTGGTGGTTGTCCTCGACCGCCACAAGCCCAGTCCCATTAGTCCTACTTGAGTCCCAGCCACGTAGCGATGGGTAGCGATGAGATGCGATGGGAAATAATTTTGTCTTTACCACTTGCACACCTTATGACACATGTAGTATAGTGAAGGTATAAGGAAGAAAGCAACAAGGCTAGGTTCCTTACCTGTAGAGAGGACTAAACAATGACTGCAAAAGCTTTAGACAACGCTTGCCAGCATGTTAACGCACTCATGCAAATTGACGAGTTCGGCCACCCATACTATGCGGGCGAACAGCTCTCAATGATGGTATTTGAGGACCAATACGAGCTAGGTTGTGCTTGCGGATGCCGGTGGACAGCACAGAACCTGGCCGAGAAAACCTACTGGACGAAGATTACCAATGCCCGTCAAAAAATGATCGCTGATCGTGAGCGGTGGGGCTGGTAATCGTATATAACGATGATTGATCGCTCGGCCCGTCGTTCCCCACGAAGGGGGAGGCGAACGGGCCGGTTTTCTTTGGAGGAAAGATGAACTCAGCTACCTACCGTGTGCTGAGAATGAGTCTAGGTTTAACACCGGAAGATGTGGCTAAACATTTGGGTGTTCGTCCTGTGTCTGCTCAGCGGTGGGAATCATCGCACCAGCCACCAGGCATCGCATCAGAGTACGTTACCGGTTTGTACGAGCGTTACCAGCAGATCATCGACGAGGTTTTAGCTGGTGTAGATGAGCTAGAAGCCGGGTATGGCCAGGCTGAGAGCGTGGATTTAGCGGTGTACGGTAGCGCTGAAACTGCTCGTCGCGTTCTTGGTGACGATATGACGGTAAGGCAACATACCGCGCTGGTTGGTCATATTTTGTTTGCGTTAGGTGACCTTGATAGGGCGCGATTGTTTTTTGTTCCTGAGGAGGAAACGTGACCGATAGCGACCTGTTACGTGCTGTAGGTGAGGCGCATCAGGCTGTGGCGGACGCTGAGCAGGGCGTGACTAGCGCGGTGGCAAGACGGGCTCAGTTGTTACGCGACGCTTGCGAAAATGGTTATACACAGTGTGATATAGCTGAATTCCTTGGTGTGTCTCAGTCAAGAGTGTCGCGCATGATGAAACAGTAGGGGAGTTTTTGCCTTTACCACTTGCACCCATCATGACACATGTGTTATAGTGGAGGTGTAGGGAGGAAAACACAAGGTTACGCTCCCAACCTAACAGAGAGGAATAAGAAATGACCCTGATCCACACCGCAGTCCAGGACCTTCCCGCCGATATCGATACCGCAATCATTCAAATCTCCGTCGAGCACAAAGAACGGGTTCTGCCCTCGATCGCCTCAAATGGCCAGGAGCCCGAAGTCATTGTATCCGGCACAATCCTCGACAAGGACACCCGCGAGGTCATCGGAGAATTCAACCCTGTGCTCAGCATTGATCCGGCCCAGGACGGCGACGACCTGAAAAAGTACTACCGCACCGTCCACTTTTTGGCAGTGTCCGCAGTCCGCTGGATGATGGGACAGCTGAAAGCGACCGGCGATTGGGACTTCCTCGATGAAGAGCAGGCTTTTTACTCTTTTGAGCC
This sequence comes from Auritidibacter sp. NML100628, assembly GCF_003185985.1. Lineage (NCBI taxonomy): Bacteria > Bacillati > Actinomycetota > Actinomycetes > Micrococcales > Micrococcaceae > Auritidibacter > Auritidibacter sp. NML100628. The sequence goes on along the minus strand of NZ_QHLP01000002.1, from coordinate 335,855 downwards.
GGGAAGCATTGACTGGTCATACAAGATTGATTCTGAAACTCATGGTTACCCTCTGACGATTATCCGCAAATAATCGAAACAAAAAAAAGGCCCCGCCCGAGCCAATCAAGGCCAGGGCGGGGTCTTACTTTGTGTTGTTGTTTACCGGGTGGGTTCCGCGTCTTCCGGGTCAACCCCCAGGTCAGAGGGGCCATGCGACACTGGTTCAGCATGGTCTACCGGGGGTTCCTCCGGGACGAGAACATCATCTACATCTTCTAGGTCATCGACGGTGACAGGGTCCGCACTATTCACTGTCAGCAGGTGGCGCTTATCTGCGGGTACTAGCCAGCCACCAATGACCGCCAAAACAGCGGTAATAATCACTGTGACCGCTGTCTCCACTGGCTGGAGTGATGGTGCGAAATGCACAATAATTTGCGCGATTGCGGCACCCAGCGACCCACCGACAGCAGACGCGCCGGTGACTGGTCCTACAGTACGTTTTTGCATTATTCGTCCTCCTGCCCGATCGTGAGGGTCACGTCGGCTTCTAGGTCTTTGATAGCTTTCGCGACACCTTCTTGAGCGGCCTTCCGCACTTCTGCCAGATTCACTTTTTTGCCCTCAGAGAGTTGTTCCAGTGCTTTGAGGATGCCTGCAAGCTCGCCCTGAGTTGCTACACTCGCTTTATTGGTCTCCCGGACGTACCCATAGATGTCGCGTTTGGCGTACTGGTTCTTGTAGCCCCACACTTTCTTAGCTACCTTTTTATTGAGGTCTTTGAGTAGCTTGTATGTTTCGCGGTTGTACGCGCACATGTCCCAGTCGTCATTCTTAGGCTTGTACGACCATTTGGCGAGCCGTGTTTCTTCGCGGATAATCTTGCGTAGTTGTGCTTCTGTGGCCATGCTGAGCCAATCCTTCCTGGTGTTGTTTTTCTTCGCGGTTGTTTTGCCTGGTTTTGTGTAGTACCCGCGTTTCACGTACCTGCGGAAATCGTTCATCGACATGCGAGGGTTAATGAAAGCGGGGTCCACTTTTCGGCCCTTGGGTACTGCTGCTTCTTTGTGTCCGACCACATCGGATACTGGTAGACCGAATTCGTCGATGAGCGCCCGACAGAGTTTCACGTACGCGTCAAGCTGTTTATCACTCCAGCGTTCGCCGGCGCCGGTGTTTTCTGCCTCGATCCCGATACTGTGCCTGTTGGTGTACGCGGTTTTGGAGACTTTGCCGGCGTGATAGGCGATCCCGGCCGCGATGACATAGATTGTCCCGTCGCGTCCGATACCGTAGTGTGCTAGTGGTCCGGATAAACCTGGTCTCCCGTTTTTGACGACATTCATGGACGGGTAGTTCCCGCGTGAGCCTCCGGCGGTGTGGTGGCACATCACCGACCGCACAGGGGACATGGTGCCGTTTCCGCGGGTTTTCCATCCGCTGATTTCTTTGACCGGGTAGCCGGTGGTCCGTGCTACCCTCGCGAGTCCTGTGTAGTAGGGCATGTTGTGCTCCTGTTTTTGGGTATAAAAAATCCCCTAACCCGGTCATGGGTGAGGGGGTCGCGTCGTGCTTGCTGTTGTTGTGTTGTTATTCTTCGGGTTTGATGCCGTGCTGGTATATTTTCAGCCGGTACTGGTGTACTTTTTCTTCTGCTTGACGCCTGGACTGGTGGGCACGGTCTTCGGCCTGTCGGATGTCACGGCGTAGCTGGGTGTTTTCTTCTTCTAGCTGGTCTATTTTTTGCTCTAATCGTTTTTCGCGTGAGACCCTGCCTGAGGACCATTTGATGAGGGCTTCCACGATTTTCACTAGCACTGGTGACCCGATTGCGGTGGCTATGAGGGCGATCATTTCTTCTGTCACAATCCGCCCTCCTTTTTAGCGGTGTTTTGGTTCGGTCACGTTCGGGTCTTGCTGGCGTGTGGATACCCTGAGCAATCGGCAGACGAGTAGGCAGATTGCGCACCCAATGATGCCTGCTTGCAGTAGCCTGTTGCCAGGGGATGACACGTGTAGTGTGATGACGATCAGGTAGTACATGAACACGCCAGCAATGAGTGAGACCACGGCCCATCGTTCCAGCCACCACGCACCGTTCAGACAGGTGAGTAACCCCATTGCCCCTCCGATGGTGACTAGGATGGCGATGACGAGCATGGCATAGTCACCGATAGCGCCTTGGATACTGGAGGGTGGCTGAAAAATGCTGTACACGCCGGGGATGAGAGCGTGCCAGTATCCGATCCATGTGGCAAAATTGATGACCCTCGGCTCGGAGATTTTGCCCCAGATTCGTTTCGGTAAATCCCAGCCGGTATGCTGGTTTGGTTGTTCCGCGCTCATTGGTGTTTCTCCCAGTGGTCGTTTGCGCCTGGGGCGCTAATGTTTGCGGGGACTGTAGATTTCCAGGTGTGCCCGTCATGAGTGACCACAGTTCCGTGAGGGTATGCTTCGAGCACGGTCACCGGTTGCGACCATTGCTCGCCGTCAGGGTGTTGTGTGCCCGCGTATTCTTGGTACTGGTCGATGAGCCCGGTCACACGTGTCATGGCGGATTCGATGATGTCTCGGCGTGTGGTTTCATTTGTGATCGCGTGACGTAGATCAGTGAGTTGTTTTTGTGTGTACTGTGTCAGATCGACTGTCATGAGCCCCCCTGCTGTTGGTGTTCGAGCCGTTCGAGTCGTGTTCTCAGGTCTTCGACGGTGGTTTCTAGTTTTTCGATCCGGTCACGTTGTCTGCGCATGAGCGGAAAACACGCCACCGCTAATGCTTCGTATTGGATCGATTCGACTTGACCATCTTCGGTGTATGTCACAAAAGTCGGGTCAATCTGGGCGACGTCTTCCGCGATCAGCCCGGGGATGCGTTCCAGGACAGGGTTAAGGTCAAGCTCGTCCACATGGTCCCAGGTTTCGCCGGAACCGTTGTCGATGCGTTCTTTTTTGGTGCGCGCTTCTTTCTGCCGTTCGATCGCGTGACCATCAAGAAACGTTTTCACGTCCAAGTCAAGTAACGCTTCTGGTGTGTCGTGGACGCGCTGATCGATTTTGTACCGTGCCGACGACGTGGTTTTGTATAAGATCCCGTTACTGTCCATGTGCACGTTCGCACGGTAGTCGGTAGACCGGTTTCGCATGATCGAAAACGCTGGCCCGACAGAAACGTTATTATCGAAGACCGCGTAATTTTGGTTGACAGTCACTGCTCGGCGACCAGTATTGTTGATCACCGCGAGTTCGCCTTGAAAGATGCGTAGATTACTCACGTCGGTGTTCCCGACCCGGGCGTTCAAACGCGAATTGAGATTGATTGCCCCACCGTTTTGCGCGTTAATATACAAATCCTCGGGGCCAGTGTTTGTTGGGTTCTGAATGTACATGCCCGCCGTGTCAAATAGTCTGCCCAGACCTTGGTTGGGTTTTTGTGCAAAATACACGCCAGACCGTCGGGACGAGTTTGGGTCTGACTGATCTTTCCAGTTATCGTTCGACGGTTTAATCACGATACCCGGTGCGCCACGGTGGTTAGCGACAATACGACCAGACAACGTGTTGAGCTTTCCATTCAAAGAAATGGTTTTGTTCCCGTCTTCGTCCCACCCCATGATGCCTTCTGAGGTCCATTTCACGCCCTGCTCTGGTGCGCGCTCAGTCTGAATCAGAGGACCGGTGATGACGGTGCCGTCCAACGCGCCAGCCCGAATATGTGAGGAGGTGATCGCGTTCGCTTCAATCATCCCAGCCTCAATTTTTAGTACCCGGGCGAGGCGTGCCACGAAATCCTGTGTCACCGTCACACGCTCCGACGACAGCTCACGCACCATGCCGGTGTCTATCCACGCGGTCTCAGACTGCAACCGTCGTATCACACCCATTTCAGCCCAGAGCTGTTGAGCAAAAGCAGACGCGAAATTAGCTTTCTCCGTCACCGTGAGGGTTTGCAGGTTCGCGTTGATCGCGGTGATCGCACCAGCCCACAGCCCCTCGTTGGCGATGATCGCGTCCGTCACTACCGGGTCTGACCCGACCAGCCTGGCGATGTCTTCAGGTGTGAGCGTACCGTCCTGTAACGCCTTTACCAGGTCGTCAAGTTTATTTATGTCTTGCTTCGCTGTCTCAATGGACTGTGTGAAGCCTTCAGCTAACCCATTGAGTGCTTCCAAAAACTCCCGACTGCGATCATTAGCTTCGTCGATCTGCGCCTGTGTTTCGTCCAGAGCCTCCTCGATCGTGTCCTCATCCACCAAGGCCGGGACCTCGACCACCACCACCGGCGACGGATCAGACACCACACCAGACCGTGACACAAACTGGACGGCGATGTTCCACACGCCACCCCACAAGGTCACCGTGGCCTGAGTGTCATCCCAGATCGTGCCCACAACAGTTGACGGCCCAACCATAAACCCAGGATCAGTCGAAGCATGAACCAACACCTTCCCCACACCATCGGGTACACCATCGCCCAAGACCACCTGGAAACCACCAGGCACCGCGAACACTTCAGGCATCGACGGTGTTACAGGTTTCACCGTGGACGTGTACCGGAACAAATCACCACCAGACGCAATAACACCCAGCTCCCGGCCGTCCTCGTCAACAACACGAAACCCTGAACCGTCACCCGACACCACGGTTGTCAAACGCGCATCCTGGGCACGCTCAAGACGGGCGACACGGTCCACAATTCGTTTAGATTCCAGGAACAGCCGTTCAAACTCGCGTTGCTCACGACGCGAAAACCCACTATTTGACAATTGGTTCAACCCCTAACTCCATCGTGTCCCCTGTAACATTTGCCGACCAGGTTCGGGTAATTTCCACCACCCGCACCCACACGTTCAACCCGGTACCGTCTGGCATGTCACCGACCACCCGTATTTCGTCACCAAGGTTCAGCAGACGGTTAGGTGCCAGCGGTGAATCCACGACCGTGAGCCGGTCCAGCTGGTACTGGAACCCTGATTTCAACCGTTTCAGCTCCTTATCGGCCCGGGCCCGCACAAGCTGTCGCGTGCCCAAATCCGACTCCGACACGGTCACATGCTTGTCCAACAACCTGGGGTGCTTCCACGCCCGGTCCTCCATGAGTGTGGACTTACCCTCACCCGACCCCGTGACAGTGACGCGAGTGACGAATTCGCCCCGCTGTACCTCTGGTATGTCATGCACGTTCGCGCCCAGCTCGTACCGTAGATCGTGGCGACGGGTGCCGAACCGGCGCGCCACCCTCATAACCGGGTGCGGTGTGTCGTCAACCCACGAACCGGTTTCGACGTACTCGAAACCACCAATGTCTTGGAGTTTTTGTAGCGTGTCCGACAGGTCCCGGTCTTCCCAAGGGCTAATGGTGTAATGTTCTGGGCCTTGTTCTTCCTCGTGGGCTTCTAGCCATTTTTCAAGTTCTTCTGCCCTGGCCACCCGGGACCCGAACCACGTCTTCGAATTCTCTAACGTATTCTTCGCTGCCAGGTAGTCTTTGGCTGCTTGCTTGGATGCCCCATTCGACCGGTAATACCATTCACCGGTCCCGGGGTTTTTGGTGGACCATTTCCAGTGCCACACCCGCAACACGTCGCCGTCTTGATTCTGGTGAATGACGATCTTGTAGCTGGCACCATCGTTAGGGGCGGGCGGGTCGGTGGAGGTCACAATTTCCCCCACACCGGATCGTCCACCACGTTTAGCCAGGACTCGCGCCCGCCGTTGTGTTTCTTTCTCCCAATACGCGGTGCGGTCGTCTTTTCGGCGTGTCAGAAAGTCCTGGATTGTTTTTAGCTCGTCCAGTTTGTCACGGTACGCTGACGTGGGTGCCCGCCCCACAACCTGCCCAGACGACGACAATCCGTCAATGTCTAGCGCGTAAATGCCGGTGTCAATGATGATGCGTGACCAAACATGCTTCCACAGGTGGAGCGCATCAGTCCCTGACCGGCGCATCTCTTCACGAGTCCACGGCATGTCCTGGGCTAACCGGGTCGGCCCGGATGCTTCCACCCGGTAATCGGTTTCTAACGACCCGGAATCCATGACTGCCGGTAGCAATTTGCCGTCGTCGTCCTCCACGAAGAACACGGTGCCCTGCTCCAATAGCACCGGGTGCCCATCACGGTCCGTCCTCGCGTGATAGTCTGCCCGCAAACTCAGGTCTAACACGGTGTGGCCGTCCAAGACTTCGGTGACTGTCACCTCATCGGCGTGGGCTTGTAGCTCCCAATCCAGGACACGACCGGTGCGCGCCTCAACAGCGATGACCCGCATCAGCGCACCTCATGGAACGTGACGCTGATCTTGATAATAGATTTCTCATCAATGGTGACCGTTGACCCGCGAAGCTCATTCGACACCCGCAACACCAGGGTTTGGCTTGTGCCCCGCAATTGTTCGCTCACACTCACACGGCCACCAGTGAACTGGGTAGAACGAGACCCGCCGTCTGATAAATCCATATTCCACTCGGAGGACGGTAAAGCCCGAGACATGGTGTAAGCGCTAATTTTGCCGCGCCCATTATTCCCAGCCAGGTGAAATCCGGCGATAATCACATCAAAAGTAGCCCACCGTGCCCACTCTGGCACATCAAACCGTAGCGGGGCCGACATGTCCTCATAGTAAGAACCGGTTTGTGTGGTCTTGAACCGTTTCGACGGCTTATGAATGATAGGCGGTGGCGTGTATGTGCGGGGCATAATCATGTTCGCCAAAAAGTTTGTTTCATCCACCGCCGACTGGCTGGCACGAATCACCGCCGTACCAATCAGCACAAACGGGTAATCAATCTTTTTGTACGCGCTGATTGCTTCCTCAGTTTTAGCCACCGACCCTGGGATGCCCTCAATCACGTCCACCGACCAGTAGTTATAATCCTGTAATGCTTCCGCGGTGTCCGGGACCGTCGACCCCTCAATGACCGGGTCATGGACACGCAAAATAATTGCGTCAGTCCGCCCGCTAGCCGGTGTCGATGATGCCGGGCGAATCTTCACATCCAGGGCACGTTTTACCCGGAAAGCATAGGATTCATCGACGCGCCCAGGGTACCGGGACCGGGCCACCACAGAGCACGGGTGGACCCGCACATGGTCGCTCTTACCTGGTGTGACCTTCAGGTCGCCACCACCAGAGGCGACAAGACCGGATTCACCGTTCGTACCAATAAAAACCATGGCTCTAGCGTCCGCCGGGTCGTGCCCCACCCCGCCTGTTGAGATTGCCCACACAGAATTTTCTGGTGCAGTCTGGTAATCTTCGCTCATTCCAGCCCCTCCACTTTTCAGTTGTTCCTACATGCTCCATGTCGTTGCCGTTCAGGTCAGTGACCTGTACGTTTCTCGAAAACTAACAGTAGCTTTCGCTGTTCCTGTGGTGTCTGAAGCGTCAAACCACAGTGTTGTTTGCCCTCGCGGGATCACGAGTTTTGATAACCGGGTGTCGCGGGTCAGATCACCGGGAACATGCCGGGTCCGCCCACTACCCGCCCAGTGCACCGCTGACACCGCCAAACCGTCAAGGGTGACCCGTTCGTCCCACAACAGTCGGCCCCGGTACCCGGCCACAAACTCGTCACCCCACACTCTCGGGTTCTCGCACGGCCCAAAGAAAGTCACTTTCGCGGGCGCCGCCAACTCGCCGTCGTTTCTGAGCACTCCGGCCCGCGGGTCGCCGGTGCCAGCAATTGAGGGACTAAAAATGTGTGGGAAAGTCCACCCGGCAGAGGCTCGCATGGTTGGTGCGACCGTGATCGTCGTGTCCTCCCATGCGGTACCAAATGCTCGTGGTTCCAAAAACTGGACCGTGACCCCTAACGTCATAGACACTGGCGTTTCCCACCCTGGAGTTTCTAAACCGCTCTTGTACAGGGCACGGCGTTCACGTGACACACCAGTGACCGGGTCATGCACAGTCACCGTCACCCACCCATCAGCGGGGGATAACACCTCCCGCAACGTTTGGTGCAGTCTGCGAACATGGCCGGTATCATGGCCCCGCACATGCACAGGCAAAAACATTTCCCCGGATTCTGCCCTCATGTGGTCCAGGTGGTCTCCACCAAACCATTTCGGTGTTGTGTGCGTTTCGACCGTGGACGCACCCAAACCTTCAACATCAGCCATAAGGTTAAACCCGGTATGGTCGCCACCGAACCGTAGTGTCGCCTTCTTCCCGGCCCCGACCAATGTCACTGTGCGACGCCCTGTTCCCACCATTAGGTTCACCCTCGTTTCAGCTCGTGTGGTCAATGTGTTTTGTTAGCGGGCCATGATGACCCTGCGACGACGGCTCAAAGCGGTTAACCGTTCAGCGAGCCGGTCAGTATCACCAGCAGTCACCGGTGCATTGAATGTGACCCCGCCGTCCATATGCTTAGCAATACTTCGACCCAACAGATCGGCGTCCCGTTCCGACAACACACCTTGCACGCTCACCTGCTGTCGTGCCGACTGTTGCGCGGTCTTCACCGTTTCACCGCCACGGAACTTCAACAGTTCAGGGCCACGCTCACCAACCCATGCCCAGCCGGGAACCGCTGACATGGTGCCATCCGCATAACCTCGCATGGGTAGAACACCACCGTCCGCGTACCAGCCTCGCCGGTTGTGGTGAGCTAACGCCGACAATGGGTTACCGTACGTGCGTTTGATATAGTCAAAACCCCACTCAGCCTGTCCCGCAGGTGTGGGCTCTACAGGCCCATGAATGGACGTCATTTTCTGGAACAGGCCTCGCGCCGATGATGTGGGATTAGCGGCCCTTAGATTCCACCCGGACTCGCGAGACAAAATTTGGTCAATCGCCCGCCATTGTGCGCCGGAACCCCAACCATACCGGGATGCGACCGCCCGCACCTGATCCTTTATCGACCCGGACCCGGTAGGAAAATCTGTGCCTCCCGTACTGCCAGGGATAGTGCCAGCCATGTTTCCGCCACGACCCGCAGTCGCCCAATATTTAGCCGGGTTAACATCACCCCACGCCCGGTTGCGGTGCACCTCCCAGTGCAAGTGCGCACCGGTCACGTTACCGGTGGTGCCCTGCGCACCGATCCGTTGACCGGGTAGCACCTTGTCGCCGGCCCGCACCCGTACACCACCAATAGGGTTGTGCCCGTGGTAGGTGTGCATCCGGTTCGCGTGCTCAATCAAAATACCCAAACCGGTACGGCCCGGCCCAATGTTCGGCCCAGTTTTTCGGACCACACCCGCCGCATAAGCGAACGTTGGGGTGCCCTGCCCGGCGGCAATGTCAATACCGGAGTGGAAACCACCCCACCGTGGACCGTAACCGGATGTGACACGCCCGGTGGTTGGTTTCGCGGTTCGCCCGTTCGTGACAACCATGCCAGGACCGGCGCCTGCGTCAAGCATGCTGGCAAGGTAGGCCCCGAACCCGTCAATGACCTGTTGGATCACATGCTCACCGATAGGACGCCACGGGCTCACTGGCAACCGGCCCTTGTATTCTTGGCCAATCTTTTTGGCGTCCGCGGAAAACTCGGTCTCAAAAATACCGCCGTCCGCGAACGCCTGCCTACTATCACCGAGGACGCGACGTACACCGGCCACACCGCTACCACGTGCTGTAGCGTTCACTCCGTCAACCCAGCCCCGCCCCATGGCGCGGGTCACTTCGGGGCGCAGGATCGCTTCACCACCGGATAGTTCGAGCCTGCCACCAGTAGGAGAGGTGAAACTGTGCACGTCCCGGCCTGGAGTGTAGCCGGGGAGAACACCACCTGTCGCTAACCGGACAGGTTTTTTCATACTCACACCCATGTCACCGTAGGCCCGGCTAATAGCGTCAGAGAATGAACGTAACACCCCGATGAGATTATTTATTTTCCCGGTGAATGGTTGCCTAGCTAACCCCATTTGGTTGACCACACCCTCACGTAACTGTGAGGTGGTGGCCACACCACGGTCACGCATCCTGGTGAATTCTTCCCCGGCCCGTTCGCGCATGCCAGCAACCTGTGTTGCTGTGGTGGTGCGCATTATCGCCATGTTCTGCCCGGTGGCCCTTGTCATGCCAGCTAACCGGCTCCCGGCAGTGTCCCGCATCGCAGTAAAGGATCGCACCGTGTTATCCAGCATGGCCCGGTTTGCGGTGCTGGTCACCCGCGACTGTTCGCCCTTCTGTGAGCGCGTGTCAGCGGTCATCGACCTATTGCCGGCGGCCGTGCTGTTCACGAGAGAAGCCACCGTTCTTGCCGTGTCCGAGGACATCACATTATGTGCTTTGATAGTATCGGACTGTTGCGCATTCATCGCAGTTTTTGTGTCAGCTGTCATGGCCCGGTTTCCCGCCACGGTCGCTGACTGTTGGGCGAGCATGCTCGCCCAACAGTCAGCGCTCATAGTTTTACCAGCCTTAGATACCGTACCGGTCATGGCCTGATGTGCTGTGGCAGTATCATCGGCCATGGTGTTGAACGCCGATTCTGTGGACTCGGTGAGCTGGTCCATTGCCTCCACCCAGGCCCCGGTTAGTTCGCTGGTGTCTGGTGGTTGCACGTCGTCAACGGTTGCTGGGGTCACCCTGGCGGTCACGCTACCAGAGGCCATACCCTCCGGGGTGAAGCCCGGCATACGGCGCATGGCTTCGAGCAGGATCGCTACTGACCGTTTCGACCCGTCAAGGGGAATCCATGCTTCGTCCACGTCGGACCGGTCACCAGCGAACCGAATGTCACCGGGTTTCACCATTTGTGCCACTTTCATGACGTTATTTCCGGTGATGCCACCGGTGGCCATGCCCTTCACATCAACACCACCGGCGTGACGACCACCAAGACCAAGGGCTTCCGCAAGAGGACCACCACGCCGGGTTTTCTTCACACCCGGCGCAAACGGGACTGTGCCTTCGACGATCGGGCGATATTTGATATCGACCGTCCGATCCTTAGTCAGGTAGTCGAGGGTGTTTTCAACACTGGCTGACCCGGTTTCTGTGATCCGGATTTTTCCATCCGGTAGAGTATCAACCTTGTACCCGAGTTCCTTAAGGCGATTAATGATGCCCGGCGACTTCGGTTCATCAATCGTGATCGTCTTATCCGGTGTAGCATCAATACGCTTTGCCAGCGAATATAGTTTCGCATCCTGAACGTCAATACTTCCACCATCAGTGAGGTGGTACTGAACCTCAGACGGCACCTCGAACAGTTTGTCCGTGAGTTTCTGAACTTCTTCACGTGAGAAACCGGCCTGAATCATCTGCTCTTCAAGCTTGTCACGTTGCTTCGCATAAGCGTCCGCGGCAGCTTCGGCCGCTTCCTTCGCGTTCTGGTCCCCACCGGCTTTGTCGTAGGCGGCGATCGCTGATTCTCTGGCCAATTCTTCGTGACGTACTAACAGCTCGTTGAGCCGGTCACCTTCATCGTTGTAAGCGAGCTGGCCTTCCTTGAGGTTGACCAGGGCTTCACCCTGCTCATTCGTGGCATCAACATACGCTTTCAACTGTTCCGTAATATTACGGGTGGAGGTTTCGGTTTGACGTCGGATCTCATCCGCTGACAGCTCCACCCCGGACAGTTCATCAATGGCTTCCTTGAGAGCACGCGCACGATCAGACCCCGTTTTGGTTTCGTCGTTGACGATCGCCATCTGCTCGGAGTAACGATCCAGTGCACGCTCGGTTTCGTCTAACGATTCTGCCGCCGCCTGTTGTGCGTCTAGTTCGTCACGTTTAGCTTCGGTGGCTTCGCGGGTTTCTTCCTTATACTTTTCGAGTGGCCCAAGGACTGCTTCGACACCGCCGGCTTGTTCGAATCGGCGTTCGATTTCTTTCTCAGTAAGCCCTTGTTCTTCCCACCGGGCTTTCATGAGGTCTTCGACCCGGCTTTTCAGTTCAGCCTCAGCGCCGGCCTGCCCCTCAATGTAGGGGATGACGTCTTGGACGGTGAGCCCGTACGCTTCTAGCGCGTCCATGGCGCGTTCGTTTGCCGACACGTTCTCGTAAATAAGCGCCGTGGACTGTTCAGTCAACGCGCCAGTAGTTTCATCCAGGGAGGCTTTGAACTCTTCCTGACGCTGTTTGGCTTCCTGATTCTTCTGCGACCACAAGGTGAGAGCAATACCTGCCGCACCGAGGGCAACACCCCACGGTCCACCCAACAGGGACATGACGCCACCGAATACGCCACGCAACCCAGATTTAGCGTCCCGACCAACCTGTCCTGCCATCTCAGACAAACCGGACCGGAAGCGTCCAGTGTCAGAATAGGCTTGGTCGAAAGCGCCACGCCAGCCACGGAAAACGTTAAAAATACCGCGCACACCATCGACTGCGATCACAGCACCATCACGGACCGCCCGACCGGTGCGACCCATCAGCACACCAAACGCTTCAACCTTGCCGCGCAAGGCCACCAGGGCGCCCAACCAGATCACACTATTCTGCACCGGCTCCGGTAAAGCCGTGAACGCGTCAATCAACGGTTTCACCGCTGACACGCCCACACCCAGAACGTCTGCGGCCACGCCGATAGCTGTCGTGAAATTATCAGACAGTATGCCGGCCAGGTTCAGCAAGGTGTCGCCCAGTGGTGCGACCGCTTCGAACAGTTGGCCGAGCGCGTCCCGAGCCTCCGGTGACGCAGTGGCGGCCGCGATCAACGCCCCAGGGATGGGGCCAAGTGCTGACGCTAACCCGCCAATGATGGGAATGTTTTTTGACGCCATCAGGGTGATGGCGGTGCCCACACCGGCGATTGCTGGTGCGTGCATCCCCAGTGTTTCCAGGCCGTTGTTCAGGTCGTCAACAGTGATACTGTCGATTGCGTCCCTGGCGTCAAGGAGAACCTCGGACACTTTGCCGATAGCGCCCTGGAATCGTTCCTCCATGAGGCTAGTCAACGGTTCAACCTGGCGTTGTACCGCACGTAGTACGTCCGCGAACTGGTTAGCCCAGGTGACCGCGTAACCGCCACCCTTAGGGTCAACCAGTGGTTTAGCGACCTCTGAACCAATGTCGCGGGTTGCCGCTTTTATCCGGTCGATAGCTCCAGCCCACGTGTTTTTCACATTCGCGGCGGCCCCACCGAACCGGTCCGTTAGCCCTTCAACAAGCGGGTCCCACACTTTATCTACTGGGATTCCGCCTGGTTTGGAGGCCATGGCGCGGATCTCTTCACCGGTTTTTCCCATCTGTTCACCCAGGATGGTGGCCGCGTCGATACCGTACTCACCTAGCCGGTTGAGCGTTTCGCCGGTGAGTTTGCCTTGGCCTTGCATTTTCGACAAGGTGTCGGTGATGCTGGCGATGTCCTCATTTGATCCACCAACTGCGGCGACTGAGTCCTGGATGGATTCCAGGGCCGGAATGACCTTATCAGCTTCGACACCGAACCCCAGCAACTGTTGTTGGGCGTTGATGAACACGTCTTTGGAGAACGGCGAGTTTCGGGCGAACTCGTCGAGTTTGTCCATTTGGGCGTTCGCTTTTTCGGCACCGCCCATGATGGTGTCCAATGCGGCCCGGGATGCTTGTTGCATGCCGTTGTATTCGACACCGGTTTTTCCGACGGCGACCGCTAGCGCACCTGCGGCGGTGCCTGCCACGGTGAGGGTGCCGGCCATGGCCCCGCCCATGTCTTTAGCCCAGTCACGGAATTTTCCGGACGTTGTGCGCATGTGTTTTTCAGCCGACCCGAGTTTGCTGTCAAAGTCGGTTTTATCCATCCGCAGGTAGGCGACAAGTTCGGCGGCGGTTAATGCCATGCTGTAACCTCCTGGGGGTTATTGGTGCCGTGGTCATCCGGTGATGTTTCGTGACCGGGCTTGTGGGTTGAGCGTTCTTGCTAGCGGGTTGTCGCCGGCTAGCAAGTAGTTGACGCGGGTTGAGAACCATCGCCATGTTTTGGTGTGCATGGTGTCTTCTAAATCCACCTGGTACACGTCATGGAAGGCTGCTTCTAGGAGTTTCCATTGGCCGATGATTTGCTGGTAGTCGATTGTCGTTTCTGGCCCTTTTTCGTGCTCCCGGTCGTAGTCTTCTTCCGGGATTTCGTACCACTCGTAGAGGCCCGTTTCTGGGTCGTATTCTCCTCGCCCGTATTTGTGGTGGAGGGCATCGACCCCGCCGGTGTCGCCCTCGCTAACACTTTTGGGTCACCACCTGAGTTCCAGTAGGCTTCGGCGGCTTCTCTGCCTGCGAGGAAGTCCCAGAACGCGGTGTCGGTCATGAGTTGGACGGCTTCTGCGGTGACACCGTCGTCGAGGAGCTGGGCGTGGAGTTTTTCGCCCAATATTTTTTGCGGGGTGGGGGAGTTGTCGTCGGTGAATTCGTAGTCGGGGAGTTCTTCGAGGTCTGGTGTTTCCCCGTCTTTGGTGTTTTTGATTTTTTGTTCGTTGCGTTGGCTGATGGTGACGATCTCGTTGACACGCGACTGGAAGAGCCGCAGTTCGATCCCGGTTTTAGCGTCGATGGGTGGGATCGTGTATTCCTTGAGGTCACCGTCGCGGGTGGGGACGCGGACGGTGATGTTTTCGTTGAATGCTTTGAAGTCTTCGAAGCTCATGGTGGTTCCTTTCGTGGTGGAGGGTGCAGGGGCCGGCCCCTGTTTTTGCGGGCCACCACGCCCCCGCGGGCTGGCCCCTGCACCGGCATAAAAAAGGCCCCTGTGGGCCTGGCTGGTTATTCGGTTGTGGTCTCGTTGTCGAATTCTAGTGTTTCTGTGTCGGGTGCGGTGTCCCCTTCTGAAACCGGTTCCGATCCTGGTTCCGGCGTCTCAGGTTCAGGAGGGGTTACTGTTCCCCCATTTCCCCCGTTTGGCCGGTGTTCTTGGCCGGGTTGTCGATGTGCCGGCGACCGCCGTTACCTTGGAGCGTGACGTTCACGGTGCGCAGGTCGGTTGCGGACCCTCCTTGGGGTTCCCACTGGACGGTGGCTACACCTTCGTAGGCTTCGTCGCCACCGTCACGCTCATACCACCGGCATTCGACCATGGAGTCGGAACCGAACTTGTCGTGGGCGTTCTGTAACACCTGTTGTCCCTTGTCGAGGGCGTTCGATTCGGTGTCCATTTTGGAGATCATCCCCAGCCGGAGGGACCAGCCTTGCATGGTTTTTTCTTGGGAGGTCCACCCGTCGTTGTCGTAGTCGGTGGTGTCTTCGAAATTGGGTTCGAACCCTGGGGTTAGGTTGTTGATTCCGCGGACGCGCACGAATTCTTGTGCCCCGTTCAGGGGTCGCACTTCGACCGCGTAGTCGCGGGCCAGCTTGGAGGCTAGCACGTTTTCTGCCATGATCGTTCATCCTTTCAGACGTGAAGGGGTTTATTTGTCGAGGTAGAAATAGTAGTTGTCGGTGATCTCGTACTGGTTGTTCTGGTCTGCGCCTAGGTCTGCCAACGAGTGGCGCCAGATCAACGGCACATGGTGGCCTCCTAGGTTGATGTTGGATCGCCCGTGAATGTGGTCGTGGAGCCTGTCCACGAGGATGATTAGCGGGCGCGGGTCTGGGCTGGCTGACCGGTACCTGACCTGGATGGCGCGTTCGTCAACGCGGGGTTGTGCGTCCACCCTGGCCACGTAGGGGGTGACGCCGATCAGTTTCGCGGGGGTGTGGGGGAGCCTGCCCACCACGATGCCCCAGTCGTCTGGCTGGTAGAGTCCGTCCTCGTTCCAGGTGCCCACACCGGCTTCTACCATGAGGGCGATGAAACCGGCGGTTGTTTCGAGGGTGATACTGTCGCGGATCGGTCCCGTGTTCACTGTTATCGCGCTTTCTTTGTCGCGTCCCTGATGATTTGGCCCATCACGGTACGTGTCATATTCGCTCCCGTTTCCAGGTATTTTGCTTGACCGTCCCGGTGGTGGTAGCCCAGTTCCTCGTGCTGTCGTACCGCGTACGGCAGGTTGGTGGACACTGACGCCACCAGGCCGTTAGGTGTCGCCTCATTGACGACCAGTGACCCGCGTAGCCTGCTGGTGTCTAATGGGGTGAGTGGGACCGAGGTGGCCCGCAAATGTTCTGCAGCATTGTTTAGCCCACGGGCTGAGGCGTCTTCGATGGCTGAATTGATGGCCCTGCCATTCCATGAAAAGTCGCTCACGTTTCGCCCCTGTTGTGTTGGCTGTTATTCGAGGTGTAGCACCATGTGGGATAGCCCGCCCGGGTGGTCGTAGTGGTCTACGGTGATGACCCGGGACCGTTTCTCGAAAGTGGTGCCCGGGTGGGTGGTGACCATTGACCCTGCCGGGATGTTCGCAGGCTCAGTGTATACGGTGGTGGACGCCACTTGTTCGGTGCCGGAACGGTTAGTGACCAGGTGTGTGCCACCTTCAACTAGGCATCTTGGATGGTGCACTGGTTCGCCCCACCGGTCGCCGTACGCGCCAGCCCCCAAGTGTGGTTCGACCACAATCGTGTGGGGGAGTAGGCGCCCTGGGATGCGTGGTGTTCTCACCTGGCACCACCCACTGTCGGGTTGATGAGTCCCTCTAGTTTGAGTAGCCGTACCACGTTCGGGTTCACTTTCTCTGGCGCCCCAGTGGTGGCCGGCCCGGTGGCGTCGAACTTAAGCGAACCAAGCTGTGATGGTGTGTTCGTGTAGTCGCCGGCCCCGCCGGTAACTTCGTCAGACCACGCCACCTGCATGATGGTTGCCTGCTTGAACGTTTCCGCCACGTCACGATCTGCTGGGTGCCCGTCACGTGTGGTTTGGTAGACGGCTGACCGGGTGAGTTCTGCCACCACCAGGGAGGCTTCAACGATACGGTCCTGCACGTCAGGTAGGCCCGCCAAATCTGCTGGCAGGTCGCCTGGTGTCGCGTACACTCTCACCACGGTTACCGTCACCTACTAACTGTTTGTTTCGCCGGTGGATCGCCCGGATGTGGACCCGCCAGCCTTGTTGTGCGCATCAATGGTTGCCCGGGTTTCGCGGACCGCGTCCGCCAACCTGTTCAGTTTGTCAGTGAAACCCGGTTCACCGGTCTTGAACGATGGCACTTTGTGTTTCCAAGCCATGATCTGACCTCCTGCGGTTACGGTGCCACATCAGGGGTGGTGTCAGGGGTGGTGTCATCGTCAAACACGATCTTCACACCACGCACAAACTCGGTATCACCGGTCGGGTCGGTCGGGTCGGCCAAATCCTCGATGTGGTTGACACCCAAGAAAGTGCCAAGGAATGCACGATCCGAGTCGTTCCTTGAGTCCAAGGACTCCCAGTAGGTCATGGCCACGCCCGCACTGACAGCAGACGAGGAGAACGGCACCGACCGTGCAGGGTTGGGTGCACGGAACACGGCGGGGAACGCGGTCGGGTGGAACACGTACAAAGCGTTCGGGTCGATCACGTCGGAGCCGTACAGGTTGTGGCCGGCGATGCGACCAATCTGTGCGTCACGCAGTGCCGAATCTGAACCGGAACGGTCCACATCCACCAGGGTGGGGTCTTTCAGTGCGCGTGCTTCCACTTCGGAACCAACAACGGCGACACGACCAATACGGGGTACACGGTGCTGGTTGAGGAACTTGTTAGCGTCAACCAGCGAGTTGTACACGGCACGGTCACCAGTGCCGGCGGTAATGGTTTCCTTATATGGGGCTTCGCGAATGGTTTCAGCGATGCGCTGTTCTGCGCCCTCGGCGACAACATTCACCATGGGGGTGAGAACCTGGGCGCCAAAATCGGCAATGTCCAGGGTTTGTTCTTCACGCAACAACTGGACAGCCTTGTACAGGTAGGTGTCCAGCTTCACTTCGTGGTAGCCCTCGACCAGGTCGTCGGTGACAATTTCACGGTTGCTGTCACGCCACGCCAGTTCGCGGGCGGGGGTGAGCTCGGCGGGGCGTCGAATCTTGACCGTGTCGCCACGTGGACCCACGGCGCCCTGGTAGTTGGATTCTGCGTCACGCCACACCAGGTTCGGCAGGATGACCTCTTTGGTCAGCAGGCCGAGTGCGGCGTCCACAAGGGTTTCGGCTTTGACAAGTCGGTTCGCCATCTCCTTGTTCCTTTCTGTGGTTAGAACCGGTTTTTGCCTCTAATGAGGTCGGCTAGTTGTTCTGGGGTTTTCTTTTGGGCTTCTTTTTGCCCGTTGTTGAGTTCCCCGCCGGACCGGTTGGGCACCTGGCCTGCGGACCGTAGTCTGGGGTTGTTGTCCACCGCTTCGGCGATGGTTGTCTCAATGGTTTCGGCGAAGTTTTCGCCCGTCGGGTCGAGTTCTCCTAGTTGGTTGATGAACGCCCGGGAGTCGAGGAGCGCCTCCGGGTCTGCCCCGTGTTTGATGGCTGACCGGTGTACGGCTAGTTCGATGATTGCTTGCCGTTCCCGGTTGCGTGCTTGCTCGACCTGTTCGGTGAGTTTTGCGGGGTCTGGTGCACTGTCGGTGTCGTCGATGATGCCTAGGGCCTTGCCAATTTGTTGGCTGATTTCTTCGCGTGCTTGTTGTGCCGCATTGTCGCGTGAAGTGGTGCGGTCACGGGCGTTTTCGCGTCGTAGCCGTTCAATTTCGGCTTTCGCGGTGTCTGGATTGTCCCACGGGTGGGTTTGGTTCTGGTCGGTGTCAGCGTTGTGGTGTTGCCCGGTGTCCTGTGTCTGGGCTTGTTCTTGTTGCCCGGTAGTGGTGTCCTGGCTGGCATCGTCTGTGGTGGGCTGGTGTTCACCGGTGTTAGTGGTGTTGTCGCTCATGTGTGGTTACCTCCTGGGTAAACGATTGTGTTGTGGTGGTCGTTTTTGTTTTCCTGGTTTGTGTCCGAGGTTTAGATTTTCGCGGTACCGTTTGCGGTTGAGCCCAGTTTTTTCGACATGGTCTTGGATCATGTTGTCTAACTGTTGGATTCTGGTCGCAGTTTCTGGTGACGGTGTGATGAGCATTTCGCGTTTTGCTCTTCGTGTTTCGCGTTCTAGGTGTCGGAGCCGGTCGCGCTCTTTCTCCAGCCCAGCATCGTATGTTGGGGCCTGTACTACTGGTTCGACCCCTGGCAGGTAGGCGACCTGGACGCACCGACAGTTTGGGTGGAATATCCCGCTCGTTCTGGCGTCTTCGATGGTGGCGTCCACGTTGATGGTCACCACACTGTCGTCCACCATGCTGTCCAGGTGGTAGGTGCCTGCCGGTGTGCCGTCCATGGCGAGAACACGGTTCGCCCATGGCCCGCACTGTTCGCACATGTCGTTACCGCCCACGATTTTGCAGAACCGGACACCGTTGTTTTTCATGGTGTGCTCGTGTTGTGCCCGGTAGGCTCGTGCCGTGGCGGTCCGTGACGCCATTTCCACATAGGAGGCCAGGTTCCAGCGACGCCCGGCCCGGTCCGTGTACCCGGTGATACCACGGTTGATGAGTTGCCGCCACGGCCTGACCTGGTCGCGTTTACGGTTACCACCAGCCACCACAGCATGAAGCACACTGTCACCAATCACGCTCCGGTAAATGTCGTCTGGTGCACGCAATATTCTTGCCCGCACATCAGTCAGTGCACTGTGCAGGTCTGAGGCGATGCTGTAGGCGGCCGGCGCCATGCTCCCTGCCATCAGGTCACCGACTGGTAGTGACCGTAGCTGTGCGAGCGCTGACGCTAACCCTTCTTGTTGTGCACGTTCGATCAGGAGTCGGATTTCGTCGTCGGTGATGTTTTCTAAATGTTTGACAAGGGTGTCTGCGGTGGCCCTGCCTTTTTGTAGTGTCCGCCAGTTTTGTGCATCCCACCCGAGTGTTTCCGGTGGCTTGTTTGCTAGTTCTACGATCAGCTGGTGTTCTGCTTGCGCGTACGCGTTGGCCACCCTGTAGGCAATGTCTTCGACTAGTTCGTTCAGTGGTGTGGTGGCCGGTGGTGTCCATTTGATGACCATGCCAGCCCCCGTTGTGTGGTGTTGTGGTGTTTAGTTATCTGCCCGGTACAGTGTCCCAGGGTCAACTATTGGGTAGTCGGTGGCGCGTTCTGCCACAATCTTTTGGACTTCGTCATTGACGGCGTCGCGGTCCCAGTTCGGGTGGAGCATGCGCACCATCGTGTCGGTGGATGCGACCTCTGCGACGCGCAGGTCTTTGGCTGTTTGTGCCAGCTCGTGTTGGTCTTGTTGGATTGTTTCTTGGAATTTCACTTGTGGCGGTGTGTCGTAGCGTTCGCCCCCGTAAATGGTGGCGTCAATGTTCAACACTGTTTGGATGAATGGTCCCAACCGTGACGACCAGTACCTGGTTTTTTTGGCCCTGGTGCGTTTCGACATGTTTTCGCGGGCCTTCACCTCGGTTGCCGTAGTAGATACCGCCATCGGGTCATCGCCGAAAGTTGAGGGCGAATAGCCGGCACTTCGCAGGATTGCGCGCACGAGTTCTAGCACGGTTTGGCGGTGTTCTTCGTGGCGTATCCCAAACTGGTGGGCTTCAATGGTGGGGGCTTGTTGCATGGACCCGAGAAAGTCCATGCCGTCATAGATTTCACGGTCCGTATCAAAGATGGTTCCGTGCCCTGGGCCACGTGTTTCTAGCATAGAATTTGGGACAATCAGTCGGGCCTTAGCCAACCGAATATCGCGCATCCATGACGAATATGTTTCGTCCAGGGCATCGAATAATGGTTCGATCCCCTCATAGTCGGACCGGCCAAGGGGCGCCAGCTGGTGGCTGGTCCGCCACACCCGCGAGGGCATCATGTTCGGTATATAGGTGGCGGTGAGTGTTGTCTCCCCGGTGGGAATACCGGACTCGCTGTCCACCACGTCAGCCAACCATGCCGTGTCGGGGTGGTCGACGAGTGGCACCTGTTGGCCCAAATGTGAGTGGTCGCCCTTGTATAGGCCGTGCAAGATTACGCCCGGTTCGTGTCGTTCGAGGTGACGGTACACCACACGCGTGTCTGTGTCTTCCAGGACGGTCCAGAATGTGACAGCGGTGAGTACACCCCACCTGAATTCTGGGTAAGCCCGGTCCGGGTGGACCACGTCGACCATCACGTGGTCGGTAAAGCTGGTGTCCCACACGGCCCGCAGGTAGACGCCGCAGAGGGCGGCCGCTACTTCGGCTGCTTCTAACAGGGTGGAGTGCATAGTTGGAGTGTTGGCTACCTGGTCGACACGTGTTTTCATGTGTTCTGGTGCGTCCTCGTCTAGCAGGACCCGGGGGGCTTCGGAGAATAGCAGGTCGGCGCTAATGGTAGCTAGGTCTGCGGGGACGGGCACGTGTAGGCGGGTGCGTGGTTCTCCGGCTGGTGCGGGTTTGCCCCAGAACATTCTGGAGACGGCGCCGATCATTCCGCCGGCGTATTGTAATGGGCGGTTGCGTGGCCGTAGGGTGCCCGCATATTCGCTGGACAGGGTGTCGGTGTTTCCGGTGTACCAGGCGTCGTGGACGCGCATGGCCTGGTAGGCGGGTTCGTGTTGTTTGGGTGGCCAGGGTATGGAGGTTTCAGGCAACGGCATGTTGTTCTCCTTCCCCTGGGTGTTGTTTTGCTTGTCTAACGTGTATTGGTTTCCAGTGTTGTTCTGTGGTGACGACCGCGTATCGTAGTGCGTCTATAGCGTGGTCGGCGCGTTTGATGGGTTTGTCTTCACCGTTCTCGGTGGCTTTCGGGTCCCACGCGTAGCCGGGCATTTCTTCGATCAGAGTTTTGCACGTGTCTGCCACATGTAGCCGGCCCTGGGATAGGAGGGACGCTAGGGTTCGGATGCCGTACAGCACGTTGTTGTCTGCTGGTGTGGCGTGCGTGCCCCTGGTGGCCAGTTCGGTGTGGAAGCTGGCCGCGGACGGGTCAATGATGATGTGGCGTGGGGTGCGCGGATCGTCTGGTGCGTGGGGGATGGCCAGCCATGTTTCGAGGTGGTTTGCTAGTTGTGCGTCGGTGAGTGGTTGCCTGGTGTCGCGTCCAGAGTGTGACCATTCGTGGATCGCGTACAGGTCACCGTCTAGCCCTATACCAAGGCTGATTGCTGCGGTGGCGTTGGATGTACCGTAGTCCACTCCGACGGCTAGGAGTTCGGCCATGGGTGGCAGGTCGTCCCAGGGCGTGATGTGGTGTTGTGGGTCCCACATGTTGAAGATGGCGCCTTCGCCGGCAACCCATTTACCTTCGATGAACCGTTCGTACCAGACGCCGGTGAATTCTTTTTTGATTGAGTTCTTGTAGGTTTCTTCTAGGGATGGGTTGTCGTCGATCGTAAACGCCCAGTGCCCCCAGTCTTTGAGGTCGCTACCAATGCGGTCTATGAATTTTGTTTTTGCCCAGTGCGCTGGCCCTTCAGGGTTGGTGGAGGCGAACAGTTTGGCCCCGGGCACGGACATGCGACCTAACAGCTGGGTGAAGAATTGTTCGTCGATGGTGGTGAGTTCGTCAACGTACGCACCGGATACGGTGAGGCCGCGAATTGTTTTTTCTGCTTTGGCGTCGGAGGCGCCAATAATGTGGATGGTTCGCCCTAGCGCGTTGATTGTGGGTGCCCCGTAGTTGCCTTTGACTTGTGTGGCGATGGGTCCGAACAGGTTGGGGTCTTGTAGGACGCTCACACAGTTTCTCCACACACTGTCGCGTGTGCGCCCGACCATGATGAGTTCGCCTCCGCGTGGTGCTCTGATGATGAAGGTTACCCAGCGGATGAGTGTGACGAGGGTTTTTCCGGACCGGATGGCGCCGGTGGTGAGGTTGACGCGGTGCCTGGATCCGGTGAGGTATTGGTGTTGTTTGGGGGAGAGGAGCCCGTTGAGTGTGGGCATGCGGTTCACCCCCCTCTTTGTTTTGTTATTTGGTGTCGTTGGGTATGCCGAGTTTGTCGGCGATCATTTCTATGAGGCTGATAGTATCGCTGATCCCGCCGTCGTCGTCGAAGCGTTCGAGTTGTTGGGATTTGTCGATGGCGATACCGTATGCGGTCATTTGGTCGCGTTTTTGTCTGGAGTCCCAGTCTGAGGTGTCCATTTGTTGGCGTAACCGGACGGCGGTTTCCATGGTGGCGAGGGCTTCTTGTGTTCTGAGTGCACGTATTTTTTCTAGTCGTGCTTTGGTGGCGGCCCGTGTGGTGGTGTTTGGTGTTTTTTGCGCTCCGGCTTGTTTGGCCCACCGGTTGATTGTTGATCGTGCGATGCCGGTTTTTTTGGCTGCTTCGCTGGGGCCTAGGGTAGTCCAGTAGTGGATGGCTTGTTCACGCACTTCTTTGGGGTAGGTGCGTGGCGTTGGTTTGTGTTTTGCCACGGTCACCTCCTGGGCGTGTGGCTTAGTAGAATGTTTTGTTTTTGTATGGGCCGGTTTGGTAGACGTCTGGTTCGAAGTTGTTTTGTACTTCGGGGCAGAGGTAGTCGGTGGAGGCTTCGACGATTCGTCCGGCCGTGTAGGGTTGTATGTCGTTGTTGTCGGCTGTGCTGGTGATGGTGCCTTGGATGACTCGCCCGTTGATGGTTTGTTGTTCTTCGAGGAGGTAGCACACGTGTTCGTAGCCGATGTGGAGTAGTTCTTCCCTGTTGCCGGTGACGTAGTGGTCGCCTAGTTGTTGGATGTAGGCGTTGTCTTGCAGGGTGGTGTCTGGGCTGGTTTGTGGTGTGGTGGGTTCTTCTTGGGTTTGGGTGCACCCTGTGAGGGCGAGTGTGGCGAGGCTGATGGTGGTGAGGGTGCGTGTGGTGGTGTTCATGTTCTCAAGTGTAGTGTGAACGCCCCTGGTTTTTGGGCGCGGTCGTTGACCCACTGTTTCGTATTGTACCAGTTTCAACTAGGTGTTTGGTAGTTGTTTTCGGATCAGGTGCCGGTATAGGGATACGGGTCGTACGGTGACGTGTCCGCCTTTGGTGCGCCGTTCGGGTTCGATAGTGCCGTCTTTGACGAGCTGTTGTATCCGGCGTGCGGTGATGTGGATTCCTAGCTCGTTTTTGAACCATTGTGACAGGTCGGGTGGGGTGCGGGCGTCGAACGCGTGATGCCGCATTTTTTCGGCAACTTCAGCGGGGGTTAGTTTGTCTGTGTTTTCTCCGTACAGGATGGCGTGCGCCTGGTTCATGTCACGGGTGCAACCGGTCACTACTTTGGCGGCATCTTTGCGGGCTGGTAGTGCGTCCATGAGCCCGGGCCAGTGGTGTGTGAGGTTCCACCAGGTTTGCCAGATGTTGAACCTGATGTCGCCGTCGCTGGTCCGGGTGTTTCGTTTTTCTTTGTTGATTGTTGCTGGCTGTTCTTGGCCGATGGCGACTTGGTGGAGGGTGTACAGGTCTTGTGTGGTGATCTGGTCGAACTGGTCACGGACCGTGTTAGCGCAGTGGTAGCAGACGGTGGTGTGGGGTGTTGGCCGGTCGCACCATGGTGTTTCGCATTCGTGGTCACAGGTGTTTTCCAATACTTCCTTCTCCTGTCATACAGTGCTGGCATACCCAGGACCCGGGGCTGGTTTGGATTGTTCCGGGTTGTTGGCATAGCCAGCATGGTGTGCGGGTGGTCATGGGCGACCGGTTTGGGTGAGGTTGCCTGCGATACGGCGTAGTAGTTGGGGTAGTTGTTTGGTGGTGTAGCCGGTGTGGGCTACGTGAAAGTTTTGTGGGTATTTTTTGGTGGCGCCGGTTGGGGTGATAACAATCATTTGGTGGCCGAGGGTTGAGTAGTGGTGTTGGGTGGTGACACGCATCGTATAGCCCTTGATGGTGGGGGGTGTGGTGTTCCTTATCATACCAGGTGCGACTGGTTGTGTCTGGTATTATTGCGTGCGTTTTATCTTAGCCACGGTGTGGTTGTCAATCTTTCGTTTTGTGTATACTGGGTGTTGTAGTGGCTAGCTAGTGATGGTTCCACTGCCCGTAGCGGTAAACGGTATCTACCGCAAGGAGTGCTCAGCGCTAAGTCATTTTTGTGGCGACCATACCTCCAGGTGTGGCCCTTATTTGCTGTGCCTTTTTCTTGTTTGGGTGTGATGCTTTAGGGGGATGGCCCGGGGAGACGTGTTTGTGTGTCTCTCCGGGCTGTTTTTTATTGGGTGTGTTTTTCGTTTTCTTCGAGGATGTCTTTCGTTGCTTTGAGCAGTGGTGTTTCGTGAGAATCTATGAGTCTCTTTAGCTCTTGAGGGTCAGCGGGCAACGGTTCCCGTTTTATGCTCGCTTGTTCCTCCAACTGTGAATAGATACGGTTATGCGCAAATAACTGTTGGTCGCGTAACGCCGACATCAGCTCGTTGTTGTCCTTGCTGGCGCGTTTCACTTCCTCGATAAGGCCCTTATACAGGTCTTGGGTACGCCGTATTGAGCCTAGAATTTGGACGGCTGCATGAAAGATCTTCATGAACAGCTCGGACTCGCCGTCAGTGTGGATCATGTTGAGGTACGAGTCGATAGTTACGTTCCCTACGTGCTCAATCTCGTTTAGTGGCAGGGCCCCTGGTATGTCATAGAGCGCCATGAGGTTTACATTCAGAATGTCAGCTACTGCCAACATCTCATCGGCGGCCATCGCACGTTTGCCAGCTTCCATCATGTAAACCGTTGAAGCCGACCACGGCTTGATAAACGACTTTCCGGTTTTGTCTGTTTTAGGTAGCCGCTCTCCCAGTTGTTTACCGAACTCTTTAGCTGTTAGCCGTCTCTCTTCCCGTAGGGCTTTGATATTCATGCCGATGAGTTGGCTGGTGGTGATGTTCATGGTTGTTCTCCCGTGGTGTCTTGGAGTGCTTGGGTGTATAGGTGTTGGGCTGTTTCGGCGATGTGGCGGAGTCGTTCGCGGTTTTTGTGGTTTTGGTGTTGGGCGATTTCTTGGGGTGTTTCTGGTTCGCCTAGGAGTTGGGTGACTCTTATGTCGAATGCTCGCGTGTAGCCTATGAGTTCGTTGACTGTTATCCGTCGCCCCGCTTTTTCGGTCTTGTGGATTCCACTGGGGTCGATGTGGTGACCGACCTCTTTCATGCGGTTGGCGAGGGCCTGGTATGTCCACCCGCGTGTTAGGCGGAGTTTTTGTATTTTCTTAGCTATCGCTCGTTCTGTGTTGATGCTCATGGTCATTTCCCTTTGTTTCTGTAGAGGTTGACCATGGTTTGTTGGTGGTCGTGTTCGAGTTGGTCGCTGATGTTGTCGAGGAATTGCAGGGCGTTTTGGTGTGCTATGACGTGTGCGTCGGCGTTTGTGGTGGTGTGTTCGGTTTCGCCGAGTAGTTCGCCGATTGTGGCGTTGAGGGTGATGGCATAACTCACGAGTTCATCGACGGTGATACGCCGCTTAGTTATCTCGGTCTTTTGTATGGCGCTGGGGTGGATATCGCAACCGACGGCTTTCATCTGCTCAGCTAGCGCGTGGTACGAAAGCCCCTTGGCTTCTCTTATCTCACGTATTTTTTTGGCTACTCGTTGCTCTACTTCGATTGTTCGTGTCTTGTATTGGATCGGCATTTTTGTTCTCCTGGTTGTTGCTGGTTTCGTCTGTGCGCCGGTCTGAGGTGTTTTTAGAATGGCGGGTGGGTGTCTAGTCGTTTCTGGTCTGTTCGTGGCTCCTGGGCCTGGTTTTGTGCGTCCTCGTGGGTGCCTTGGGTTTCTGAGGGTGTGGTTTTGGCGGGCAGGTGCTTCCCGATCATGTCTCTCGGCCGGTCTCCGACCTTCACGTCGGCATGGCACGCCCGGCACGTGCTGGCCGGCTCCCAGTTATGGTCCACACACCTGGGGCTTGCATCTCGCACCCGGGCTGGCGCGGTTTTGTCCCAGTGCGCTCCGGGCTGGGGGTAGAGGTTCGGGGTCCTCATCCTCGCTTCTGGTGCCGTGTAGGCGATCAGTGCCTGGACGGCGTGGGTGAAGTTTTCGGCCTGGTCGAACGTGTCCTCGCGGAGTTGTTGCCGCCACACTTGACCGGGTTTGTTGTGCGCCCAGTCGGGTCTGAGCGCAAGGGCGAGGTAGTGGAGCGCGTTACCCTCAGCACTGTTGAGCTGGTACGGCATACGGGGTCCTCCTTCCGGTGAATTTTTTGATCATTTTTCGGCGGCGACGTGGCGGGTGGCGAGTGCTGGGGGTAGTCCCGCGGGTCTCACACGCGCACGCACGCGCACGCGGTCTGGTGGTCACCTTTTTCGCCGTCGATGCTTTAACTGTTGTTTTTCAAAAGGTGAGTTAAGTACTTAAGGTGAGTTAAGAGTGTTAACGTTAACGTGCATTGCACGTGCATATGCTTTTGCAGTGCAACTTGGATTCAACTTGCAATGCAATTTGCATCCGTTTCAGCCCGTGTTTTTACTCCTCCGGGCGTTCAAATCTACGACCCCACTAGGGGTTTTGTGTTTTTGTTTCTCCCAACGCTTGTTGGCAGCAGCCCTACGTTTTTCGCTTAGCTGTTCTACGTACTCCTTGGTGGGCTGGTAGGTATCCCAGTTGGTGACCTGCCACCCACCCTGCACCACTTTCCACAGGCGGTGTTTCGCTAGCAGTTTCGCTTCCCGCCGGGTGCTGTGGATAAACGGTAGCGCGCCTGTGGGTATGTGCCCGTACGTGTTGTTCTCACCGCAATAAGCCAACGAGAACATGTACACGGCAGCCGCCCTGTAACCGTTCTGCTCTGACAACAGACCGAGCATCTTCTTATTCCTTGGGATACGTGTATCTAACCGCACCCACTCAAGCCCATCACTCATGGGGCTGGCTCCTTTCTTCAGGTTTTCGCAAACCGGCGACGGCGTATGTTTGAGCAGTCACTTAATTTGCTAAACTAGAAATTAGAAAAGTTAATATTTCTAGTACTTACCCAGGAGGTAAGACTCATGACTGTTATTAATGTGGCTAGTAATCCTGCCCAGAGCATTGGTCAAATGATCGGCCGGAGTTTCGTTAAGCGTTCGGGCTTAGACCAGCTTGGGAAAGCGTTCAAAACTCCAATGGTTGGCCCTATGGAGAACTTACGCGAGTCCTTAATTGCATCGCAGAAGTTCGCTTTCGAGGGTGCAGGTAAGGCGTTCGAATCCTCTGCGTACAACCTTTTCAAAGACGCCACCACAATTTTCAAAGACGCCACCAAAGACCTGACATTGTTTAAAGATCTACAGGTGGTACGCCCGGATCTCTTCGCTGACTTGAATCTGCCAGTACTAGATGCGCTACCAGACACCGATGCTCTAGACAGTCGTCCAAGCGTCGACGTTGACGTTAGAGAAGAAACCCCAACATGGGTTCTCAAAGCTAAAGCTTTTGTGGTCGAAACGCTCCACAAGCTAGTTGCGGCGATGGTGGTTGAAGTAGCCAAAGAACCAGCTTGGGAGTTTTTGTGCTTTATATGGGCTTGGACCTGCAACATTTTTCTCCGTGTGTTCACCCTAGTTTCTGATTGGTTGTCTCAGCTCAACGATTAGTCGCTCATCTAACACGCTCTTTTAATTCAGTGTGGTCTTCCGCTCGTTTCCGTAGCTCCCAGGTCCAACAGGACAGAAGTCGGAAGAATTCTCTTCTGCGGTGTCCCCACACTGTGTCTGCTTTGTCTAGGGCTTCCTGTCGGCCGTCTGGCTGGGTGTAGCCTATGTGTTTCCAGTGGACGTATACGTGCCATGCCAAGGTTTCTTGTTTGCTGCACATGTGCACGACTTGTTCACCGTTGGCAGCGCATTTGGTGACGACAAGGTGGCCTGCTCCTTCCCAAGTGTCGAGGAAGTTGTATAGCCTGGTGTGGCAGTTTTTGCAGTAGTATTTGCCGTCCTGGTAGTACCAGTCGACGTTCTCCCACGGATTGTCGTCTACCCACACGTGTGTCACCCGCCACGGGTTTTTCTCGTATCGTTTTTTTAGGTAGCGGCTCATGGTGTCCCACCCTGCTGGCTTGGTGTCCTTGGTTTGGTTTGGTGCGGCGGGTTGCAGGTAGTCGAAAATGGTTAGCTGCTGGTGGGTCATGGTGTGGTCTCTCGTAGTGTTGCCATTGTGAGTCTGTGGTCTCTAAGGGTTTTCCAGCTATCGACTTCTTGTTTTGCTTCCTCGTATGTGCAGTCGTTTGTTGTGATGGTTTCTTCTATGAGGATTTCGTCGACGAGGTCGTGCAGGTATATGCCGTGGCGGTGGCATTCTCTGATTTCTCGTGCTAGCTCCGTGGCTGGGTCGTTGTTTGTCTCGGCGTGCCTGTCGTAGATCACATCTGATAATAGGTTCGCCCAGTTGTCGTGCTCGAACCGCATTTCTTCTAGGTACCTGTAGTAGTCGCGTTTTCGTGCTTCTACCCGGTCTAGTCGCGTCCGGTATTCCTCAGCGTTCATCGTTTATTCCTTTAATGCTGTGATGTGTAGTGTGATTTTTGGTGTCAGTGTTTTGTTGCCTTGTCTGAGATCCGGTCCGATGAGGTGGTCGTTTGTGTCGTCTGGGATGACGCCTGCTTTCACAATTCCGTCAATGATTGGTTTTAGTGTGGGCATGAGGTTGTGTGCGTCGTATTTTCGGTTGTGTGTTTTGTGCGTGTACGCGAGCACATGTATTTTTTGGTATTTTTCTTTGATGTTCGCTAGGGCGATGATGGTCGCGTCTACCCGTAGTTTTTGTGATGCCCTGTACCTGACTGCCCATTGTGTGCGGTCGTTGCTGTTTAACCATTCGCTGACAGGTATTGTGAGTGTGTGGTCTGGTCCGCCGAGAACGTCGTTGATATATCCGTCTGGTAGTCCAAGTATCTCGTCTGGTGTCATCTAATCCTCCTGTTTCAGGTTCATTGCCGTTCTTCCCAGCCGGTTGGTACTTCCCAGCAGGTGATCTCGTATGGGTCCAGTATGTCGGTGTGCTCGTGTGTTTCGTTCAGGAATCCCTCGTAGTAGCGCTCTTCCCTGTTCGCCACGTACACGACCGGTTTTTCGTTATCTTCTATGTCGTCTGGCCAGTCAGCGTCTAGTACCTTGATGACTGGGTGCTCGTCCGGGTTAGGGTGATTTACTGGCTTGCGTTTGACATATATTTGTTCTCTATCGTCGATGTCATCACCGATGTAGAATATGTATCCAATTTCAGTAAAGACGGAGTTCTCTTTTTGGAAAGTCACTGCGTCTTGTCGAAATTGGTAGTGCCTGTAGTCGCTGTCTCTGTAGTCAAGGACTGCGCGTATCATGTCGCCGGGTTTGAATTGCACATTCCCAGGTTCCACCTGTTCCCAGCCGTCCTGTTCTAGTGTGGGATCGTCTAGCGTGACGCTCTGGTCGAATGCTTGATAGATCCGGTGTCGCTCCTGCTCGGTCAACAGCGCCCAGACAGGCGGTTTGCGATCGATATCGATTTGATACCAAAAGATCTGGTATAGCTTGACGATTTCGTCTTGAGTGAGCTTTCGTCCCATTAGCGTATTCTCCGTTTCGTGTAGTTTCGTGTGTTGTTGTTGAGATCCCAGATGGTGCCACACCTGCACCGCGCCCAGTCGCAGTCGTGGTCGCAGTGTGGTGCGCAGAAGCTGGCGGGACAATTACAGTTAGGGCAGACTGGTTCTGTCGTGGTCATTTCAATCCCCCTACACCTCGTGCACGACGTGCCATGATGTAGTCGTATAACCCCGGTTCAATCGTGTGTATGTGTTGTAGTTCGGCGCCGGTGAAGGGTGTCATTGACGTGACCTGGATAATCTGTCGTGGCGGTTTGCCGTTGTTGTGTTTGTATAGTCGCCGGTGGCAGGACACGCAGAGGCCGGTCTTGTATCCGCTGACGGTGCCGGGGTGGTCTTTTGCCCGCCACCATTGGGGCCTGATGTCCCGGTCACAGTTTTTGCACTTCTTATAGGTCGTCAAATCGTCCCCTTGGTGGTGTTTAGTTGCAGTCTTGCTCGATGGTGGTCACGGCTTCGGACGGTGCATACCCGGTGGTTGTTGTTTGCTCCCGCTCGATGGCGTGCAACCTGGTGTACAGGTGCCTGATGTCTCGGTCGAGGTGTCGTATCGCCCGTGCGTGCTGGTCTGCTACCAAACAAAGAATGATCGCCACTCCCGCGAAACAGGTGGTGGCTACTGCGAATGCGATGATTGCCCAGTCCATTGGTTCTCCTTCCAAGGTGTGTTTGTGTTTATGCTGTTTCTCGTAGCCTGTTTGTGGTCCGGTGTGCCCGCGCCTGGGCTGACAGCAGGCGTTGATGTAGTTTCCGGTTCTCCGTCTGTAAAAGGTCGATCAGGTCTGCTTGGTATGGGCCGGTGGGTTTTGTTTTCAGCGCGTCCACCTGGTCGGTGAGTCTCTGGTTTTGTTCTTCGAGTTTTTGCATTTCCCGTGCGTCCCGCCGGTACCGGTTCATGTGCTTCCGCTTCAACTGGTCAACCTGTTGTTGTAGTTCCGCTTTGTCTTTGTCTGCTAGGTCGTAGGCTTTTTTGGCTTTCGCTTCGGCCCGGCGTGCTCTGGTCTCGTATTCACGCAGTTTCTGCTCGGCCACCTGCCTGGTGTGCTGTAATTCGCGCTGTAATCGTTGGATATGGTGTCGCTCCGGGCTGTTCCGCGACGCCCCGTACACGTAGTTCATTGGTGTCTCCTGCTCCGTTGTGTTGTGTCTGCTTGGCGGGCTTGCACACCGTGCCCGGCTTAGTTCCGGTGCAGACTGCCGAGGGTGGTTAGAATGGTGCTTCCCCTGCCTGGGTGTTACCAGCCCACGGCCCCTGCTGTTGCTGTTGCGGTGGTGAGGTCGGGAATTGTCCCTGCGCTGGCGCGCTCGACTGTGCCTGCTGTGGTGGCTGTTGTGCTTGTGGTGGTGGTGCTGGTTGTGACCATCCGTTGCCACCAGACCGGTAGGCCGGCTTAAACCACAAGCTCAGGCCCACGTCAGAGGCCCTAATACCCAGGGACGAACGGTATTCGCCTTGTTTGGTCTGGTATTCGCGGTACCCCAAGGCACCGGTCACGGTGACACGGTCACCCTTCCGCACCGATTCGGCTACGGGTTCGGCCGGTTTACCGAACACCGTCACCCGGTAGAACGTTGCGTCCCCGTCCACCCACTGCTGGGTGTTCTTATCGAAGGTCCGCGTGTTATGTGCGACCGTGAAGTTCGCGACCGAGTCACCGGATTTGGTGAATCGCAGTTCAGCGTCACCTGTCGTGTGCCCGGTGACCGTGACCTGTGTTTCTCCTGCCATCAGCTACCCCTCCTGTTCGACGATTTCGCCGGTGTCTTCTGGTGCCTGTGCCGGCAGGTTCCGCCACGCCTCACGGGCGACCCGCATCGCCGGATCATCCGACGGGACGCCTTCCTGTTTCATCAGCGACACCAGGTGGGCCACCTCCGGCTGTGACGTGGCCGTAGATAACGCATCCTCCCAATCAATGCCCGAACCGGTCGCCTCGGACTGATCTGGCGTCTGCTGTCCACCGCCACGGGCCGGTTGCGCCACACGCCGGGGACTGTGCTGTGCTGCAGGGTTGTCCGCCTGTTCCATTTCCTCCGACGTGTACAGTCCAGACAACGAGTCCGGGAACGCTTTACGGATCGCCAACGCTTCAGCGCATTTAGCGATCATCCGTGCCGGCATTTTCTGCCACAGTGCCCCCCCCCGGCCCCTCCGCCTGGTACTCCGAGAACACGGCGACCGTCGTGAACTTCGCCCCATTACGTTCCACAGTGACTTTGGCTGCAGAGGGCGGCCCGGACTGTAACCAAACGTCCACCCATTGGCCGTCGGGACCGCACCACAGGGTTTCGGTGATACCCCAGGTGCCACCGGTGGCGCGTGATACCCGGTCCGCGATCTTGTAAAAACCGTCGATGCCGGTTTGGATGGTGGGCCGGCCCTTGCGGGTAATCATGTAGATTTCACGCTTGAACGGGTCCAGGCCGGTCGCTTTGGCTTGGTGGAAGAACACCTGGATATCTGCCGGATTGTTGGCCTGCACCCCCAGTTGCTTGAGTGCAGCGACTTGCATGTCGTTGAAGCCGTGCTGGTCTTGTCGAATAGATAGGTCAGTGGTGGTGGTTTCTTCAGTCATTGTGTTGTTTCTCCTCGTAGGCTAGGTCGCGCCAGTAGTCGGGGTCGGGTTCGGGTTTTTCGTGGCATGGTGGCTCATCGTCGGAGAACCAAATATCAGGTGGGCCGGATAGTCGCATGATGGTTTTTCCTTTCTTATGGTGTGGTGCGTTTTTGTTTCATGGATTCCTCCATGAGTTCGCACTGTTTCTTGAGTGATTCGACTGCGGTGTCAATGTCATCTCGTGTCCAACACAAGTCCCACGCTGGTGTGTATTTGAGGTACCATGGTTTTTCTTGAAATTCCGGGAACTTGATTCTTTGATAATCCAGATCATGGAGCCTTTCTTCAGCTTTTAGAGACCATGTGGCGATGATTCGTAGGTTCCATGGATTGTAGAGGTCTCTGAGAATGCGTGCCTCATATGATCCGATAATGTGTGGGTATTCATCGAGTACGCTGTCGAGTTTTTCGAGTGCGTAGTTTGCTAGTTCTGTGTAGTAGTCGCGTTGCCTCGCATCGTATCTGTCCATCACGGTGTGTTTTTCCTTTCAGATGGTTTATAGGTGTTCGCTAATTTCGAGTTCTAACTCGCTGATAAAGTCGTTTACTTCGCTGGGTGTCTCGCATGCTTGGCCCATCACAATTGGGGGGTATTTATAGAATGCTTCTCGTGAGTATCGCCACGAAACCAGAACATTGAAGATGATGTAACCGTCATATTCGACGTCAATCGTTAGGCGGTATGAAATCGGCAACGGATCGTATTTGTCTTGCAGTTCTTGCAAAAAGTTGTGCGCGTATGGTGCGAGCTTTTCTGTACACTTTTTGAAATCAATCATGATGGTGTTGTTCCTTTTAGTTGGTTTGGATGATAGTGAATCGTCGTGACGGTTTACCGGTTTTCGTGTACCGGTCCACCAGGTCCTGGTATTCGTCGTCAGTGCTATCGACGCCGGCATATTCTGCAAGGTCAGATAGTGCACGGTCTTTATCGAAACTGGCCCTCGGTTTCACTGACTGCCAGCGTGCAACCGGATCCCCATTCACGGTCAGGTACTCGTGGTCACCAATTTGGGCTTTGAGCTTGGATTCGTACTCTCGGATCGCGGATTCTGCGGTGGCTTTTTCCTGTTTCGCTTCAGCCAGCCAGGTGAGTATCATTTCTGTTTCAAAACTGTCTGCTGCTTCCACGTGCGATCCCGCGTCCGCTTCTGGCCAGCGCTGGAGTGCTTCTGTGCCGGTGATGGTGTCGGGGTCTAACGGTGGTGGTATCCTGGCTTCGACGTGCTCCCAGAACTTTTGTCCGGCCTGCACAAGCTGTTCGGCGTAGTCGTGGTCGTAGGCCACGTCGAGGATGACCGGTTCGCGGTCTACGAGGGCGATAATGTGGCCGGTGTGTCGGCCGGTGACCATCATGTACCAGGTGAGCTGTTGCCGGTGCGCTTCTGGTACCTGCCCGGCAAGATATGTTTTGCCGTTGTCCGTGTACCGGGTGGTGGTTTTGATTTCGAGAACACCACAGTCGGAGGTGTACCGGTCCGGGTTGGCTAGCATCCAGGGGTGATTTTTGTTCCGCCACATGCCGGTGTTGCGTGTTTGGATTCCGGTTTCGCTGGTGAAACGTTCGGCGAGGATGGGCTCGACTTTGTGCCCAAACCAGAACAGGTTATTTGTTGTTGGTTCTGGTGTTTTGGTGGCGGTCTTTTCGAGCCACAGTTCGTAGGGTGTCTGGTAGCTGTGTGCTCTGGTGATGGTGGGGATTTCTGATCCTCCGATACCGTGGGTGCGGGCTTCGAGCCACAGTTCTTCTGGTGCTGTTACTGGGAGTACTTGGCGTGCTTCCGGGGTGCCCCAGCGTGTTGTCGTGGTGGTCATGTGTGTTTCCTTTCTGTGCTTATAGGTCGTAGTCGTTCGTGTCCCAAAGCAGGACCAGTGGTAGGGACGCGATGACACCGGTGAGGATGATGTAAGAGAGCACTGTCTCTGGTACCCACCCGTACGAGGTTTGTGAGATTAGGGCGTGCATGATTGCTAGGGCCAGTAGTGGGCTGGCGATCAGGACGCCCACTGTTTTCAAGACTTTTTTCGTCACTGGTTTCATGGTGTGGTCTCGTTTCGCTTTGCCCATGCTTCGACGGCGCGGAGGGTGAATAGCCACCGGCCTCGGGGTCCTGGCTGGATTCCTTTGATTTCTCGGCGTCGCCCCATTTGGCGGACCGTGTATTCACTGCGGTGGATGAGTTCTGCGACCTGCCTGGTTGTCAGGTACTGTGTTGGCATTGGTGCTCCTAGGGTGTTTTCCTGGTACACTGGTTGGTGTGCACCATGTTTGGTTATGGTGTGTTTTCCTTTTTATGGTTGAACCGTCCCGCGCTTGTGGGGCGGTTCTTCTTTTGTCAGTGTTTGGTGTTGATCGCCCAGACACCGATGACCCCTCCGGCCCTGGTTTTGTCCCTGCTGGGCCGGTACCCGGTGCGTTGTAGACCTTCAGCCCGTGCGATGGTGAAACATGCCCCCACCCAGTTGGGGTGGTCGGGTTTGGTGTAGTTAGCTCGGAGATCTTCGGCGGTGACTTGGCCGGTGCGGCGTGCTTCCTGCAGGAGGTATTGGACGGCCCCGTCTATCCAGGTGGCGCGGTTTTGTTCGAGGACGGCTGGTTTTATCGTTTTTCTCACCTGCTATGCGGCGGTAGTGGTAATGGTGCACACCTTGGGTATAAAAATAATTCTGGGTGGCGCCCCAAGGGCTCGCTCTATTTTCACGGCGGTGCCTAGTTGTACGGTGCTTGGTGATTTCACGTTGAGTAGTTGCTGGACCCGGGTGTGGGATATACCGGCCCTGCGTGCTAGTTCTCGCTGACTCATGCCCATGGCATCTAGGTATTGGCTGAGGTTTTCGGCGTTTACCGCCATGATCGTGCGTTCTCTCATATGCTCACCTCCTTACTGTGTGCGTGCAGTGATAACAGTACACGACTTGCCAGTTGGTGGCAAGTCCGTAAAGACCCCAGCGTGTCAGATACCCTATAAATACTGGGATATACGCAAATTACAGGCCTGTAATTGCTTGCCACTCGTGGCAAGTGTGCTAGTTGTGTGGTCTGTGAAAAACCGTCAAGGTGGGTGCCGTGACCGATTTAGCGAAAATCATCGTGCAAGTGATGGACGACAAAGACATCGGCGTGAACGAGCTGTCCAGGCTTGCAAACGCCCGGGGATTCAAATTATCGCCCTCCACGGTGAGCTCATACCGGCGGGGCCGAATCCCTAAGCACGTTCCTGCGGGCACGCTCGACGCTTTCGCCGTTCTCCTCGGGATACCTAAGGCTGACCTTTACGAGGCCGCTTATGGTGAACGGAATGTTGCTGGTGTTAGAGAGCGGGCTAGCTTCGAGGAATCGCTCATCGGGCTCACGGATACACAACAGAAACTAGTCCGTCAGCTTGTCATCGAATTGGCGGGCGCAAACCAGAAGGGGACACACCATGACACCACACAACCAGCTGATGATACCGGCGAACAATGGACACTTGCAGCACACCCTGAGAGGGACATGGACATACCTTTGGACGCTGATTTGCAAGACCCGTGACCGCTATCCTGTCCCCGCGCCAGCTGATGCTGGGGGGCATGGATTTAATGATGATTGCCGACAGTATTGGGGTAAGTGTACGTCGCGCCCACACGGTCACTGGCGCGTTGGGAGAATACGATCACACAGAGCGGACCATACGGTTACATCCGGGCCTGTCTGGGGTTCGTTGCACGGCGGTGTTGGCTCACGAGATTGGTCATGCGGTGTACGGGCACACATCGTCTACGCCCGTATCGGAGCGGGAAGCCGACTATTTCGCCCATTGGCTCCTGGTGTGCCCGTGCCGTTTTCTGACTGCTTGCCGTGTGTATCGCACGGTGCAGGGTGTGGCGTACGACCTGGAGGTCACCCCGTCGATGGTGGCCTCTTACGCGTCCAGGTGGTGGCCTGATGGGGGAGAGGGTGTCGCCGTTGTCTAAAGCTGTCCGTGATGGTCGCGCCCGGCTCGGGTGGGCGCAATCTGATCTTTCGCACGCGTCAGGTGTGTCTGAGGCGACGGTCGCAAAAATTGAGCAGGGGGTTCGGTCTAAGCCTCACGCTTCCACCCTATCCGCGCTGGAGTCTGCCTTACAGTTCGCCCCGGGGGTGCTGGCCGATGTGGTGCGCCGTGACGAATGTGTGCCGGTCAGCGCGCTTTTGGCCTCCGATTCTCCGCTGTCCATGGTGTCTACGCACGATCTGATCCTGGAGTTGTCCCACCGTGTGCACGTGCTGGAAGCGGAAAACCGGTTATTACGTGGCGGTGATAACTAGTGTCGCGGGTCGTGGATTTGTGGCACCGCAAGGATCGAACCCGAACAGCGAGGTACGGTAAGGGGAAGCGGTGGCAGGCTGTTTACACTGACGGGGCCGGGCGTGAACGGAAAACATCGCATGATACGAAGGATTCTGCGCAGGCCTGGCTGGTAGCGCAATCGCACCGGCCGGTTAGGACCAGGGTCACCTTTGATGATTATGCTCAAGCCCACAGGGGTGCGCAAGTGCACCAGGCTCCTACCACCAGGGAGACGCTCGGGAATGTGATTAAACGGTCGTCTCCGCATATTGGTGGACTCATCATGGAAGACATTACCCGTGCTGACATTCAAGCGATGGTGCTCGACTGGGCGGAAACTTTAGCGCCGTCCACCATGCAAACGTACCTGCGACATTTATCCAGTATTTTCAATACGGCTTTAGATGATGAGGTGATCCGCAGGTCCCCAACATCAAGGGTGCGGTTACCTAGGGCGCGTGAGCGTGGTGATGCGGAGTTTTTGACTACTGAGACGGTAGAGCGGGTGCGGGACTTTTTTGGTGACACTATTTGGGCTGACGCGGTGACAGTTGCTGCAGGCACTGGTTTACGCCCGTCTGAGTGGGCTGGTGTCACCGTGGATAGGGTGGACGTGAAGGCGAGGACGATCAGGGTTGATCGGCAACTGGAGGCGACTAGGGGTGCCAGGGTGCACCGTCCGTTGAAGACTGTGGCGTCTCGTCGCACGGTTGATTATGGTGGGCGTGTTGTTGATGTGATGGATCGTTTGGTGGGGTGTGCGAATCATCAGGGTCTGGTTTTTCATGATGATGGGCGGATGTTGATTGAGTCGGCACGGTTGTCGGCGTGGCATCGTATGCGGTCGGTGGTGCCTGAGGCTGGGCCTGGGTGGCACCAGTTGAGGCATTTTCATGCGTCGTTTTTGTTGTCGCACGGGGCGTCGGTGGTGGCGGTTGCTCGGAGGCTTGGGCATAAGGATGCGACGGAGACGTTGCGTACGTATGCTCATGTGATGCCGTCTGATGGTGTGGCGTTGGCGTCGATTATGGCTGATGGCGGTTTTTGATCCGCCACAGAGCCGACACGGTTGTGGTGGTGTGGCGTGTTTGTGGGGTGGCGGGGTTTACTCGCGCTAAGCCCGGACTTACCGGAGCGTACCCCGTTGGATGATGGGATCCAGCGGGGTACCGCTGGTTAAGGACCGGTTCAAACCGAGGTATCTGGTGTGACAAGCGTACGTCCGGTGATGCCACGGCAGCGTGCTGACAAGGTAAAGTGGAGATTGATATCATTTCGTGACCATGTCGGAAACGAGTGTTTGCTCGGCGAACTCGTGAGAAAGGTTGGAAACCTCCGTGATCAACAAGGTCCTGACGTTGGGTGTGGGAGTTGCACTCGGATGGGTTGGGCACACGCTCATCTGCAAAGGCCGTGATGAGGCTGTGGTGCGTGCAGAGGAGTCCCTGAGAACCACGTTGAGCCCTGAAAACATCGGACGCCAGGCCGGCAGTGCCACCGCAACGGTGGTGACCGAAGGTGCTAAAGCCTTCTTCTCCCAGTTGCGTGAAGAAGTTCCCGCCTTCCGGTCCCAAGATGAACACGACCAACCAACCACCACGCAGACCGCTCCGCGACGGACCCTGCGGGCCCAGCAGATGACCACGATTCAAGGGACCGCTACGGTCAACTCCCCGAAGCAGTAAGCCCGGTCCCAGTCTCCGTGACAATCGGTGCACGGGCGACGGTGACGGCGTCGGGGAGCGTTCGGCAAGCCCATGGTAGTCGCCACGCGTCTGTGGCGAGACAGAAAATACAGTACAAGGAACACGTTGCATGAAATCGCATGAAATTGCCCGCCGTTGGAATGCTTTCTTTGAATCCAAGAACCATACGGTGGTGCCTTCAGCCTCGTTGGTGTCTCCTGACCCCTCCTTGCTGTTTACCATCGCCGGCATGGTGCCCTTCATCCCGTATTTCCTCGGCCAGGAAACCCCCTCATTCACCCGCGCTACCAGTGTGCAGAAATGTATTCGCACCGCCGACATTGAAGAAGTTGGAAAAACCGTCCGCCACGGAACCTTCTTTCAGATGTGCGGGAATTTCTCCTTTGGCGATTACTTTAAAAAAGATGCCATCCAATTTGCGTGGGAACTACTGACTACTCCCCAAGACCAGGGGGGATACGGACTGGACCCAGAACGCCTGTGGGTCACCGTCTATGAAGAGGATGAGGAAGCAGCTAGCATTTGGCGTGATGTCGTTGGCCTGCCCGAAGAGCGTATTCAGCGGTTTGGAAAAGCTGATAACTACTGGAATACCGGTCAGCCCGGCCCGGGCGGACCCTGCTCCGAGATTTACTACGACCGTGGTCCGGCCTATGGCGTGGACGGGGGACCGGCCGCGGATGAAACCCGGTTCATGGAGATCTGGAACCTGGTGTTCATGCAGTATCAGCTCTCCGAGGTCCGGACCAAAGAAGACTTTGACATTGCCGGAGAACTGGCGAATAAGAACATCGACACCGGTCTGGGACTAGAACGGTTGGCCATGCTCTTGCAGGGCGTGGAGAACATGTACGAGACCGACCAGGTGCGTCCGGTCCTCGACCGGGCCGCAGAACTCGCCCAGGTCACCTACACCTCCAGCGAGAACCCTGCGGACCCCACGTTCGAAAATGACGTGCGGTTGCGCTACATTGCCGACCATATCCGGTCCTCACTGATGTTGATTTCCGACGGCGTGGTCCCCGGTAACGAAGGCGGGGGATATGTGTTGCGCCGGCTGATTCGCCGGGCTGTACGCGCGATGCGACTGATGGGGGTCACCAAGCCGGTGTTGCCCGAGTTGCTACCGGTCTCCCGGGACGCCATGAAAGGAACCTATCCTGAGGTTGAGACCGACTTCGACCGGATTTCCCGCATTGCATATGCCGAAGAAAAAGCCTTCTTGCGCACCATTGCGGCAGGAACCACTCGGTTGGAACACTCAGTGGCCGCTGCCAAGAGCGCTGGCACCCCGCTATCGGGCCAGGATGCTTTCGAGCTGCACGACACCTACGGATTCCCCATCGACCTGACCCTGGAAATGGCCGAAGAAGCTGGGGTGAGCGTCGATGAAGAGAAATTCCGGGCCTTGATGGCCGAGCAACGTGACCGGGCCCGCCGAGATGCGAAGTCCAAAAAGTCCGGTCATGCGGATGCTGCGGTGTATCACCAGCTACATCAGGGCCACGACACGGTCTTTACCGGATATACCGAGCACACCACCGAATCCCGGATTCGCGGACTGCTGGTCGACGGCCACGAGGCGAGCTATGCTGAGCAAGGCCAAGAAATCGAAGTAGTGCTGGATGCCACCCCGTTCTACGCCGAAGCCGGTGGCCAGGCCGCCGACACCGGTGTGATCACCGGTGACGGTTTCGTCCTGAAGATTACTGACGTGCAGTCTCCGGTCAAGGGGCTCAGTGTCCACTCCGCGGTGGTGACCGAAGGTGAAGTACCCGCCGGCGCCGAAGCCGTGGGTGCGATCGATGTGCAACGCAGGTTGGACGCCCAGAAAGCGCACTCGGCCACCCATATTATCCATGCCGCCCTGCACGATATTCTCGGACATGACGCAGTTCAGGCCGGGTCGTTCAATAAAGAGGGTTACCTGCGGTTCGACTTCACGTGGCGGGATGCCATTTCACCCAACGCTCTGGCCGAGATCGAAGGCCTGGCCAACACCACGATTCGCGATAACTTCCCGGTGTTGACCATGGAGACTTCACTGGATGAGGCCAAGGCCATGGGCGCCATGAGCCTGTTCGGGGAAAAATACGGCGAACGGGTGCGCGTGGTGGAAATGAACGGCGCCTGGTCCCGCGAACTCTGCGGTGGGACTCACGTGACGACCACCTCGGAAATTGGCACCCTGGCGTTGCTGGGCGAACAGTCAGTGGGCTCCGGTAACCGTCGCGTGGAGGCGCTGGTCGGTTACGATGCGTTCGAGCATTTCGCTGCCGAGCGCACCCTGATGAATCAGCTCACCGAAATGCTCAAGGCCCCGGCCGAGGATGTGCCCGGCCGTGTGGAAGCCACCCTGGCCAAATTGCGCGAGGTTGAAAAAGAACTCGCCGCCCTGAAATCCGCCCAGCTGCAGGCAGTAGCTTCCGGGCTGATCAATCAGGCTGAAACCATCGGCAACACCACCGTGGTGGCCGCCTCGCTGGGGCACGTTCCCGGTGCAGATGATCTGCGTCAGTCCGTGCTGGATCTCAAGGCCCGACTGGAACAGGCCGGACATGCCAGTGTGGTGGTGGCTCTGATTGGTGAGGCGGGATCCCGTCCGCTGGTAGCCGTGGCAGCTAACCACCAGGCCCAGGAACAGGGGCTGAAAGCCGGCACGCTCGTCAAAACCGCTACCGGTGTCCTCGGTGGCGGCGGTGGTGGTAAGCCCGATATCGCTCAGGGTGGTGGCCAAGATGCCAGCCAGGTTGACGCCGCGTTACAAGCCATTCGGGACGAGGTCGTCCAGCACTAGGCAGCTGACCCATCCCGTTATGACCCCTGCCCCTCACGGAGAGTCCACCCCACCGATGTCCGACACGCACAGCACCGTTACCCGCGGAGTTCGCCTCGCGGTCGACGTCGGGCGCGCCCGCGTCGGACTGGCCGCCAGCGATCCCGACGGGATTATGGCTCACCCGGTGAAGACCCTGCGTCGAGATCTCAACGGTTCCGGGGGTGATCAGCGCTACATATACTCGGTCGCCAGAGACCGGGAAGCGACCGTGGTGTATGTGGGAGACCCGATCAACTTACACGGTCAATCCACTGCCTCCACCGCTGACGCTGAAGACTACGCTCAGGGACTTGCTGATACACTTGCCGCGAGCGCCGAATGTGCCCACGTGCAGGTTTTCCTGGTTGACGAGCGGCTTTCCACGGTCCTTGCCTCCCAATCACTCCATCAGGCGGGACGCTCCGCCCGCTCTCAGCGGTCGGTTATTGACCAGGCCGCAGCTGTGGAAATCCTGGAACACGCCCTGACCGTGGAGAAACGCGATGGACAACGGGCAGGACGTCGCGTGGTTCCGGCACCCGAACAAGCAACGGAAGGACAGTCATGACGGATGAACAATCCGCCGGTACCGGCTCACCTTCCGAACAGCGACCGATGACGCGTCGGGAGCGTCGCGAACGGGAGCAAGCAGCCGAGCTGGCACGACGTGCGCAACAGGTACGCGCTGATGCCTCGGAAGACGGTGTCGCCACCACTCCGGAACAGACCACTCAAACCGCCCAGGCTTATAACCAGGCTGAGGGTGGTACACAGACTGACGAGCCAGCGCCGATGACGCGACGGCAACGCTGGGCCGCTCTCAGAGCCGCCTCGGTGGCCGATGAGGACCTCTCCGGGAACGCTCCGGCCCCGGTCCCGGCCACCGAGCACGCCTCCGAGCCTGACCATGACC
This sequence comes from Auritidibacter sp. NML100628, assembly GCF_003185985.1. NCBI lineage: Bacteria > Bacillati > Actinomycetota > Actinomycetes > Micrococcales > Micrococcaceae > Auritidibacter > Auritidibacter sp. NML100628. Next base: position 293,285 of record NZ_QHLP01000002.1, on the reverse strand, counting down.
GAGCAGAGCCCGAGCACAATACCTCCCAACCCACCCACTACGAGGCAGATCAGAACCAAGACCTGGGCGACTTGGACCCGTTGCCACAGGACGGACGGCAATATCCCGGCTTCGACGCTGAGGAATCCGACCATGATCATGCCGATGATGACGAAGACGAGGAACTCGAGGCACTGGGGTATCTCACCGTGGCCGACGGCTCCGGAAAGTACACCGTGGTGAACGAAGAAAAAGCCGCCGAGCGTGCCAAGCGCCGGCGTCGCCGATACCTCGTGCTGGCGGCAAGTTTCGTGGTATTTGTGGGACTGCTGGCCGTGGTCGGTATCGGACTGCGTCAGCTGATCCCTGGCACCAATGCCGACTACGAGGGACCCGGAGGAGAACCGGTGACCTTTACCGTGAACCCCGGTGAGGGTCCCATTGTGATCGGAGACCGACTGGTGGAAGAAGACATCGTCGCCTCCACCGGGGCCTTTACCGACGCGCTCGACGAAGCCCAAAGCGTTCAAGATATTCAGCCCGGCGACTACCAGATGAAACGCCAAATGTCAGCCTCCGAGGCAGCAGACACGCTGTTAGGCATTGGAGACCCCGGGGTGAACTATGTCGCAGTCAATTCCGGGACCCGCATCGATGCGGTCTATGAATCCATCGCCGATGCCACCCAGTACTCGGTGGAAGAGGTTGAAGAAGCCGCTACTGACCCCACCGCTTACGGGCTACCCGAACAGGCCGAGAGCCTGGAAGGTTATATCGCCACCGGCGAGTACCGTTTTGACGTGGATTCTAGCCCCGAAGAAATCTTGCAATTGATGATCGAGCCCACCATGGAAGAGTTCGACCGGCTGGGCATCACCGATGAGGACGACCAATTCGACCTGGTCACCATCGCCTCGATCCTGCAGGCAGAAGCTCGCACCGATGACTTCCAGACCGTCTCGGGCATCATCCGTAACCGGCTGGATCCATCCAATCCCGAAACCGCCGGCTACCTGCAGATTGATGCCACGGTGATCTACGGGCTGGGCACCCAGTCTCTGCAGTTTACGGCAGAAGACCGTGAGGACGCGTCCAACGAGTACAACACCTACGCCCACCGCGGGTTGCCACCGGGGCCGATTGGTTCCCCGTCGCTGGAAGCTCTCGATGCGGCGGCAGAGCCAGAGGACAACGACTACTACTACTGGGTGACCGTCAACATTGAGACTGGGGAAACCAAATTCGCCACCACTCTGGAAGAACACAACGAGAACGTCGACGAATACCGCCAGTACTGTCAGGACAACCCCGAGATGTGTGGTGGCGGATCCAACGACGACCCCAGTGCCCCGAGCACAGACGGCGAATCAGTCGATAACGGTGCGCAGTGACCACTCGTAGCGCACCGAGCCAGGCCGCCGTACTGGGGCACCCGATAGACCATTCGCTCTCCCCGGTCCTGCACCAGGCCGCCTACCGCGCCCTGGGGCTAGCAATTGAGTACACCCGGGCCGATGTCGACCTCGACCAGGTGGAGACCTTCTACCGAGACCGGCGCCACGAATTGACGACCGGCCACACCCGCTGGCTGGGGTTTTCGGTGACGATGCCGCTGAAACCGGCCCTCGTGCCACTGATGGATCAGCTCTCTGATCGGGTGCGGCGCTTGGGCGTGCTGAACACGGTGGTACTCGACGCCAGCGGACAGGCAACCGGATATAACACCGACTGCGACGGCATCGTCCGGGCTCTGATGCGGGCAGAGACGCCGGCCTCGTCGACGCTGGGCATTATTGGTGGCGGAGGCACCGCCGCGGCGGCCATTGAAGCTGCACAGCTCATGGGCGTCACCGGGGTGGACCTCTTGGTCCGCAACCAGGCCAAAACTGAACCCCAACGCAAGCTCGCTACCGATCTGGGATTGGCCGCTGAGATAGACTCGATCGCCTCCGGGCTGACGAAACTGGACCGCTACCGCTACGTGATCTCCACCCTCCCACCCGGAGCAGCTAGCGAATTTGCTCACAGCCTGTCGGGTTACACCTGGTTGCCACCCCTGTTGGATGTAGCTTATGACCCCTGGCCCTCCCAGCTGGCCCTCGTTTGGCATCGCAATGGTGGACAGGTGATCTCCGGTGTGGAGATGTTACTCTACCAAGCCGTCGAACAAGTCAAGCTGTTGACTGCCGAGCTCCGTGCCGAACATGAGGCAAGCCAAGCTACCAGATCCCACCAGGCAGAACCCGACTGGGGTGCGGTCACTGTGGCCATGGCCGAAGCGATCGGTTTAACATCACGACCGCCGAAAGACTCGGGGTGATTTAGGCTGGTAGGTAGTCCGCACCGGCGTGAGGTGACCTGGGGCACCACCAAGGTTCCTCGCGTTGCACCCCCTGAATTTGAAGGACGTTAAAGATATGTTGCGTTGGCTCACCGCAGGTGAATCCCATGGTTCGGGACTGGTTGGCATTATCGACGGCCTGCCGGCAGGTATTGAGATCACCACCGCCGATATCCAGGATGCCCTGGCACGGCGTCGACTGGGATACGGCCGTGGCGCCCGCATGAAATTTGAAAAGGACCAGGTCACCCTCATCGGCGGTGTCCGTCACGGCCTCACCCTCGGTTCCCCGGTGGCCATTCACATTGCCAACACCGAATGGCCGAAATGGGAAAAAGTCATGAACCCCGATCCGGTGGACCCTGCCGAGCTCGACGGTCTGGCCCGCAACGCCGCGCTGACCCGGCCGCGTCCGGGACACGCCGATATGGCTGGAATGCAGAAGTACGGATTTGACGAATCCCGCCCGCTACTGGAACGTGCCTCGGCGCGCGAAACCGCCACCCGGGTCGCCCTGGGGCGCGTTGCCCAACACTTCTTGGCCCAGCTGGGCATTCGCACCGTCTCCCACACCGTCTCCATCTCCACGGTCTTTGTGCCCGAGGACGCCGAACTCCCGACCCCCGACGACGTGCACCGGTTGGACGAGGACCCGTTGCGTTGCACCGACCCGCAAACCTCCCAGCGCATGGTGGAGATCATCGACTCGGCCAAAAAGGACGGTCAAACCCTGGGCGGGACCGTGGAGGTGTTGGTCTACCATGCCCCGGTCGGGCTGGGTAGCCACGTGCACTGGGATCGCCGACTGGATACCAAACTTTCAGCGGCGCTGATGGGCATTCAAGCCATCAAAGGTGTCGAAGTTGGCGATGGTTTCACCACCGCCACCCGCCTAGGTGGTCAAGCCCACGACGAAATCATCCGCACCGAGGACAACACCGTGGCACGTCGCACCAACCGTGCCGGTGGTATTGAAGCCGGAATGTCCAACGGAGAGATCATTCGCGTCCGGGCCGCGATGAAACCAATCTCCACGGTTCCCCGGGCCCTGGCCACCGTGGATGTGGCCACCGGAGAAACCACCAAGGCCCATCACCAGCGCTCCGATGTCGCTGCGGTACCGGCCGCCGGTGTGGTCGCAGAAGCCATGGTGGCCCTGGTCTTGGCCGAAGCGGTGCTGGAGAAATTCGGCGGTGACTCGATCGCTGAAGTCCAGCGGAACCTCAACGCCTATCTGGACTCCCTGGCCCCGCTACCCACCCTGCAGACCAATACCGGCGGGGCTACGTCAGCTGACCACATGGGAGATCCGATCCAGTGAGTTCACACACCCGCAGTCAACCCATTGCCCTGGTGGGCCCGATGGGATCGGGAAAATCCTCCCTTGCCCCAGTATTAGCCGCAGAACTGGGCTATGACCACGTCGATACCGATGAGCTGTTCGCTCACCAGCACGGCCCCATCCCCGAGTTTTTCCGTGTCCACGGTGAACCCGGTTTTCGCGACGCCGAAGCGCAGGTGGTCGCCGAAGCCCTCACCGGAAAACAACAAACAGTGATCTCTTTGGGTGGGGGAGCGGTGTTGCGAGACACCACCCGCGACTTGCTGGTCGTGCACTGCTACGTGATCTATCTGCAGGTCTCCACCCGGGAGGCCCTGCGTCGGCTCGATGACGGGCAGGGTCGACCGATGCTAGAGAATAACCCGGCCGAGACGTGGGAACAGATCGCCACCGAACGCGACCCGCTCTACCGCAGCGTCGCAGATCAGGTAGTTGATACCACTGCAGATAGTCCTCGTCAACTCGCCGGAAAGATCGCCCGGCGGTATCGTCGAGCAGAAAAAACCCACGACCATTAGACTCGATAAAACAGTACTCAATGGCCCGGACAAGAACCCCGGGCCGCACGTGAGGATGAATATCGATCATGACCGATCAACAACCACAGACTGATCCCACCACCGAGCGAACTCCACAGACACCACCCGCGTCGGCACCGGCTGGCGCCGACGCGGGTGTGGTGGCCGAGGACGTTCAGGCCCGCGAAGAGCACGACGAGCCCAGCGTGATACCGGTCGCCGGGGGCTCGGAATACCTCAGCGAAGGTGGTTATGACGTCGTGGTGGGTCGTGGTTTGCTCTCGCAATTACCCGAGATGTTGGGCACCCAGGTCCGCAAGGTACTAGTGGTCCACCCACGGGCCCTGCGCGCCACCGGAGATGTGGTCAAAGAAGATCTTGATCAGGCCGGGTTTAACGCCATCACCGCCGAAATCCCCGACGCCGAAGAAGGCAAGCACATCCAGGTTGCGGCCTTTTGCTGGCAGGTGCTCGGCCAAAACGACTTTACGCGCTCGGATGCGATCGTCTCCGTCGGCGGGGGAGCGGTCTCCGATGTGGCCGGATTTATCGCCGCCACCTGGTTACGTGGCGTGAACGTGGTGCACATGCCCACCACGCTGTTGGGAATGGTCGATGCCGCCGTGGGCGGTAAGACTGGCATTAACACTGCCGAGGGTAAAAACCTGGTGGGTGCCTTCCACCCCCCGGTGGGCGTCCTGGCCGACCTCGACACGTTGCTCACCCTGCCCAAGAATGAGCTCATCTCCGGTCTGGCTGAAGTGGTCAAGTGCGGGTTCATTGCCGATGAACACATTCTGGATCTGATCGAAGCCGAACCTGAACAAGCCACCAATCCGCACTCGGCGGCGCTGCGGGAACTGATTGAACGCGCCATCCGCGTGAAATCCGTGGTGGTTTCCCAGGACTTGAAGGAATCCGGAATCCGCGAGATTCTCAACTACGGCCATACCCTAGGCCACGCCATTGAGCTGGCCGAACGTTACCAGTACCGCCACGGTGCTGCGGTGTCGATCGGGATGGCATTCGCTGCCGAGCTGGCCCGCTCGGTGGGCAAACTCGATGACGCCACCGCCGAACGACACTTCAGCGTTCTTGGTGCTCTGGGGCTGCCGACCTCCTACCGCGGCGACCGCTGGGCGGCCCTGCTGGATGGCATCAAACGCGATAAGAAGAACCGTGGCGATCAGCTACGCTTCGTGCTTCTGGAAGGCCAAGGTCGGCCCATCACCTACGATGTTCCCGATGAGTCACTATTGTTCGCCGCCTATCAGGAAATCGCCGACTAAGGTACCGGAGCCGACGAACAGCACGAACAGGCCTGCGCAAAGGCGTTACACTGTTAGAGGTCATCTTTCCCAACGTTCATCAACCGAAGTGAGGTTATAACGGCGCATGGTCATGCTCACCAGTAACGATATTAAAAACGGCTCGGTGATCTCCCTGGACGGACAACTGTGGAACGTCCAAGAGTTCCAGCACGTCAAACCCGGCAAGGGTGGCGCCTTTGTGCGGACCAAGATCAAAAACCTCACCAGCGGTAAGACTATCGATAAGACCTTCAACGCCGGGGCTAAAGTTGAGTTCGCTACCGTGGATCGCTCGGACTACCAGTTTTTGTACCGCGACGGTGACGAGTTTGTCTTCATGGACAACACCACGTTCGACCAGATCATCGTCCCCGAGTCCGTGGTCGGCGATGCAGCCAACTACCTGTTGGAAAATGAGACCGTGACCATCGCGATCTCCGACGGCACCCCGCTGTACCTGGACATGCCGGCCTCGGTGGTCCTGGAAATCACCTACACCGAACCCGGGTTGCAGGGCGACCGCTCCTCGGCCGGTACCAAGCCGGCCACCCTGGAAACCGGGTACGTGGTGCAGGTTCCGCTGTTCGTGGAGCAGGGTACCAAGGTCAAGGTTGACACCCGCAACGGTGAATACCAGGGTCGCGTCACCGACTAAGACCTCTCTTGTCGAGACACCCACCCGGTGCTGCCCGGCCCACCGTCGCACGGCAGGGTGGGTGCAGTCATCTCAGATACTGTGCCGACCGTTGAATCATCAGAAGGACCAGGACAACACGTGAGAACCTCCTCGCGAGGACGGGCCAGACGACGCGCCGTCGAGATTATCTTTGAAGCCGAACAACGCCACTCCACACCCTTGGCCGCGTTGCAGGCTCGCCGGCAATACACCGACCAAATCATCAACCCCTATACCGCCGAAATCGTCGACGGGGTCATTACCGAATACGACCGCATTGATGAGATTTTGGCCACCTACACCCAAGGGTGGAGCATGGACCGGATGCCGGCCTTCGACCGGGCTACCCTGCGCGTGGGGACCTGGGAGCTACTGTTCAACGACGATGTTCCCGACGCGGTGGCCGTTTCGGAGGCCACCACCATCGCCAAAGAGTACTCCACCGATGAGTCTCCGGATTTCGTCAACGGTCTGCTGGGACGAATTCAGCAGGTCAAACCTACCCTGGTGCTCTAACACGATGCGCTCGGGCCGGTGAACGATCGTGCTAGAGTTGACCAGTGGAAACCGCCCTGAACCAACCGGTTGGGGACATCCTTTAAAGACCGTCCTGTGAGGCGGGAAAGGAGACACGGTGGGAGATTTTGTCGAACCCAAAAACCCCGCCTCCCGGCCCGCCCGGGTGGTAGCCAACGCGGCCGATATTGACCGGGCGTTAACCCGAATGGCCCATGAAATTTTGGAATCGAATCACGGTAGCGATCAGCTCGTGGTGCTCGGTATTCCCCGGCGAGGCGTTCCACTAGCCCACCGAATCTCCGAAAAAATCGCCGGAATCGACCCGGACTTCGATGCCACCGAACGCACCGGAACCCTGGATATCACGCTGTACCGGGACGATCTGCGCACCCAGGCCTCCCGGATCCCAGTCCCGACCTCGCTACCGCGTAACGGCATCGATGATGCGGTCGTGGTCTTGGTCGATGACGTACTATTTTCCGGACGCACCGTACGAGCCGGACTTGATGCCCTATCTGATATTGGTCGCCCGGCCGCTGTGCGCCTGGCCGTACTGGTCGACCGTGGCCACCGGCAACTGCCCATCCGCGCCGACCATGTCGGCAAAAACCTGCCCACCTCCACGGCAGAACGCGTCAGTGTCTGGCTGGAAGACGTCGATGGCACCGAGCACGAAGACTGCGTGATCATCTCCGATACCGTCGTGACCGCAACGGGGGTGCGCTGATCATGCGGCACCTTTTGTCGACCCAGGATCTGTGCTTCCAAGACGCCCTGCACATCCTGGATACCGCTGAAGAAATGGCCGGGGTCAAAGACCGTCAGGTGAAAAAGCTTCCCGCCTTGCGCGGACGCACCGTGGTGAACCTCTTCTTGGAAGATTCCACCCGGACAAGGATCTCCTTTGAAGCAGCCGCTAAACGGCTCAGCGCCGATGTGCTGAACTTCTCCGCACGGGGTTCTTCGGTGTCCAAAGGCGAGTCCCTGCGCGATACCGTCCAAACCTTGGAAGCCACCGGCGCTGACGCGATCGTGATGCGCCACTGGGCATCCGGTGCCGCCCACCAACTGGCCGAATCTGGCTGGTGCTCCTCCCCGGTGGTCAATGCCGGCGATGGCACCCACGAGCACCCCACCCAAGCGTTGCTCGATGCCTTTTCGATGCGCCACCGCTTCGCCTTCCGCGACGGGGCCGACCCGGCCACCGCCCCGCCGGTTGGTCAGGATTTGACCGGCCGACACGTGGTGATTGTCGGAGACATTCTGCATTCTCGAGTGGCTCGCTCCAATGTGTGGCTACTCAACACCCTCGGGGCGCGCGTGACCCTGGCCGGACCAGCTACTCTGATGCCTCTGGGGGCCGAATTTTGGCCGTGCGAGGTCACCTACGACCTCGACGAAGCCCTGGCCACCGAGCCGGATGCGGTGATGATGTTGCGGATTCAGCAGGAACGGATGCACCAGTCGTTTTTCCCCTCCACCGCCGAGTACACCCGCGGGTGGGGGCTGACGTCTGAACGGCTGAGCCGGCTGGAGGACACCGAAGCGATCATCATGCACCCGGGACCGATGAACCGCGGGCTGGAAATCTCCTCCACCGCGGCCGATTCGCCACGGAACACCGTGCTCGAACAGGTCGCCAACGGGGTCTCAATCCGTATGGCCGTGCTGTACCTGATCTTGGCTGCTGAAAACTCCGGAAAGGACGGTTGAGCCAACCATGTCATCGACCACCCTGATTCGCCGGGCCACCATGCCCAACGGGCAGGTCACCGACCTGCTGATCCGCGACGGCATCCTGGTCGCCACCGGTCAGGACCTGACCTGCGCCCACGATTCTCAGCCCGCCCCGGAGGAAACCACCACCTGTGACGCCACCGGGATGATCGTGCTCCCGGGGTTGGTGGATCTGCACACCCACTTACGCGAGCCCGGTAAAGAAGATGCTGAAACCGTCGAGACCGGCACCCGGGCGGCCGCCAAGGGCGGGTTTACCGCGGTCCATGCGATGGCTAACTCCACCCCGGTGGCCGATACCGCCGGGGTGGTCGAACAGGTCTGGGCCCTGGGTCGCGCCGCTGGTTGGTGCGACGTACACCCGGTCGGTGCCGTCACCGTGGGGTTGGCTGGCGAACAATTGGCCGAGCTGACTGCCATGCATGCCTCCCAAGCCCAGGTGAGTATGTTCTCCGATGACGGGCACTGCGTGTGGGATCCGCTGGTGATGCGCCGGGCCTTAGAATACGTGAAATCCGTCAACGGGTTCATCGCCCAGCACGCCCAAGAACCCCGACTGACCGAGGGTGCGCAGATGAACGAATCGAGCCTGTCCAGCACCCTGGGACTGGCCGGATGGCCGGCCGTGGCTGAAGAAGCCATCATCGCCCGCGACGCGTTGTTGGCCCACCACTTGGGCTCCCGGTTACACATCTGCCACGTCTCCACCGCCGGGTCGGTGGAAATCATCCGTTGGGCCAAAGCCCAAGGGATCGACATCACCGCCGAGGTCACCCCGCACCACCTGCTGCTCACCGAAGACTTGGTGGCCACCTATAATCCGGTGTTCAAAGTCAACCCGCCGCTACGCCGGGAGTCCGATGTGCTGGCGCTACGGGCCGGACTCGCCGATGGCACCATCGACACCATTGGCACCGACCACGCCCCGCACACCGCCGAAGCCAAAGAATGCGAATGGCCGGTGGCCGCGATGGGCATGACCGGGCTAGAAACGGCCCTCTCGGTGGTCCAACACGCCATGATTGACACCGGAACCTGTGACTGGAATCGGATCGCCCACGCGTTTTCAGCCGCCCCGGCCCGCATCGCCGGGGACTGCGACCAAGGCCACATCAGCCCCGAGGGCGAGCTACGCACCGGGGTGGTGGCCAACCTGGTCCTCTACGACCCTGACACCACCTTTACCGTGGACCCGGCCGAACACGTATCCAAATCCCGCAACACGCCCTACCGTGGCATGGAGCTACCTGGCAGTGTGCGCCACGTGTTTTACCGGGGCCACCAGGTGGTGGCCGATGGTCAGTTGGCGACCCCGAACCCGCACGTTCAGGCCGGCCGCCGGCAAACCCCGGCGCACCCAGTCAACTAGTGATCTTGCCAAGCCACTGATACTGTCCACCCGCTACGAGGAGAAAGAACCACAGCGTGTCACCTTTTGTCACCGTCATGGCCACCAATGCCGAGGCCGAATCAGACACCGGGGCCTACCTGGTGATCATTCTGTTGACTCTGGGCCTGATCGGACTGGTGGTGCTGGGACTGTGGTTCGGGTGGCGCGCGCGGCGACGCCGACAAGTCAATATCCCGGCTCCACTACCGGTGCCCGACCGACTGTTAGCCACCGAGCCACTAGCTCAAGCCCAGGGCATATATGTCAGCACCGTGCGTGGTGAAGACTGGCTGGATCGGGTGGCCGTGCATGGTCTGGGGATCCGGACCCGCGCCCAGTGCGAGGTCCACCCTCTGGGCGTGGTGCTGTTGCTGGAAGGCTCCCCAAACTTTGTGATTCCGTTCCGAGATATCACCCAGATCAGTACCAGTTCCGGGATGGTCGGCAAGTTCGTGGAAAAAGACGGACTGATCACCATCGGATGGAATCTGGGGCAGATCCCGGTGACCACCGGGTTCCGAACCCGCAACAGTGCAGATCAACACACGCTCCTGGAGACGATGCACCAGACCAGCCAGCAGCGCCAACCAGAGTAAAGCCCACCACCGTCGCGTCGTTTGTGTCGAGTCGTTCGCGTCGAGAAATGTGTAGCAGGAAGCGAGAAACCCAACCGTGAGCCTTACAGATATCGCACCAGCAGTGCTCGTCTTAGCAGACGGCACCACCTTCACCGGACGGTCCTACGGAGCCGTCGGGACTACCCTGGGAGAAGCCATCTTCACCACCGGCATGACCGGGTACCAAGAGGTGCTCACCGACCCCTCGTGCACCCGCCAGATTGTGGTCCATTCCTCCCCGCACATCGGCAATACCGGGGCCAACGACGAAGACTTCGAATCCGAACGCTACTGGTGCGCCGGCCTGGTGGTTCGTGAGCCCTCCCGCGTGGTATCCTCCTGGCGGGCCACCCGGTCACTGGAAGATGACCTGGTGGCCAACGACATTGTGGGCATCCAAGGCGTCGATACCCGAGCGCTGGTGCGCCGGTTGCGCACTGTCGGAGTGATGAACGCCGGCATCTTCTCCGGCGAGTCCGCCCACGCACCACTGGAACAGCTCATCAGCCAGGTCACAGACCAACCGTCGATGAAGGGCCTGAGCCTGATCGACGGGGTCACCACTGAGAAAGCCTACTCGGTGGGACCGGCCGACTACGGCTACGACAACATCGAGGAAACCTACCGGGTCGCCGTGCTGGATCTGGGCGTCAAAGCCGCCACACTGCGCCAGCTGGCCATGCGCGGAATCCGCCTCGAGGTGCTTCCGGCCAACACGAGCCTGCAGACCATTGTCGAGCTGGACCCCGACGGCGTGTTCTACTCCAACGGACCTGGCGACCCGGCCACCGCTGACGAGCAGGTCGCCACCCTGCGTAAGCTACTCACGAAGCGGATTCCGTTCTTCGGTATCTGCTTCGGCCACCAGCTTTTCGGTCGCGCGCTGGGCTTTGACACCTATAAGTTGCCGTTCGGTCACCGTGGGCCCAACCAGCCGGTGATGGAAGAAGCCACCGGCAAAACCCTGATCACCACCCAAAACCACGGGTTCGCCGTTGACGCACCCCGCGGCCAGGCTCAGCGCGCACCAGAAGCCGCCTACGGGGCGGTTAAAGTCTCCTACTACTCCCTGAACGACCAGGTCGTGGAAGGACTCACTGCCTGTGATCTGCCGGCCTTCTCGGTCCAATTCCACCCCGAAGCCGCCGCCGGACCCCACGACTCGCACCCGCTGTTCGACCACTTCACCGAACTGATGGATGCCTACCGCGCCACCCGCTAAGCGCCAAGGAGAAAGAACTCTCATGCCCAAACGCACTGATCTGCACTCAGTTCTCGTCATCGGTTCCGGTCCGATCGTGATCGGCCAGGCCGCAGAATTCGACTACTCCGGAACCCAGGCCATCCGGGTGCTGAAAGACGAAGGAATCCGGGTCATCCTGGTCAACTCCAACCCAGCGACCATCATGACTGACCCGCAATTGGCTGATGCCACCTACGTGGAACCCATCACCCCCGAAGTGGTCGCCAAAATCATCGCCGCCGAACGCCCCGACGCGGTGCTACCCACCTTGGGCGGACAGACCGCGCTGAACACCGCCATCGCGCTGGATCAAAACGGGGTGCTGGCCGAATATAACGTGGAACTGATCGGGGCCAATATTGACGCCATCGAGCTGGGCGAAAACCGTGAAGAATTCAAAGGCGTGGTGGAACGTTGCGGTGCCGAGTCCGCCCGCTCGCAGATTGTGCACTCCATGGACGAAGCCCTGGCAGCCGCCGAGCACCTGGGGTATCCCATGGTGGTGCGCCCCTCATTCACCATGGGCGGACTGGGCTCCGGGCTGGCCTATAACGAAGAAGACCTGCACCGCATTGCCGGTGCCGGCTTGCAGTACTCACCCACCAACGAGGTGCTACTGGAAGAATCCATCCTGGGCTGGAAAGAATTCGAATTCGAGATGATGCGTGACTCGGCCGATAACGTGGTCGCGGTCTGCTCGATTGAGAACTTCGACCCGGTCGGCGTACACACCGGTGACTCCATCACCGTCGCCCCCGCGCTGACCCTCACCGACCGCGAATTCCAAAAGATGCGCGATATCTCGATCGCCATCATCCGCGAGGTCGGAGTCGATACCGGTGGCTGTAACATCCAGTTTGCCGTCAACCCCACCAACGGCCGGATCGTGGTCATCGAGATGAACCCGCGGGTCTCCCGTTCCTCAGCGCTAGCCTCTAAGGCCACCGGGTACCCGATCGCTAAGATCGCCACCAAGCTCTCGCTGGGCTACACCCTGGACGAGATCCCCAACGACATCACCCAGAAGACCCCGGCAGCTTTTGAGCCGATGCTGGACTACGTTGTCGTGAAGGTCCCGCGGTTTGCCTTCGAGAAATTCCCGGCCGCCGACCCAACCCTGACCACCACGATGAAGGCCGTCGGCGAGGTGATGTCGCTGGGACGCAACTTCGCCGAAGCCCTGCAGAAGGCCCTGCGGTCTCTGGAACAGTCCGGGGCAGAACTGGACTTCACCGTGCCCGACGCGCACGAAGTTGCGGAGCTGATCGAAGCCGCCAAGACTCCCACCGTTGACCGCCTGGGCCAGGTCCAGCGCGCCCTGCTGGGTGAGGCCACCGTCGAGCAACTATATGAGGCCACCGGGATTGACCCGTGGTTCCTCGACCAGCTGGTGTTGCTCAACGAGGTGGCCGGCGAGGTCCGTCAGGCACCGGAACTGAACGAGTCCGTGTTGAGCCGGGCAAAACGCCACGGCTTCTCGGATGCCCAGATCGGCCAGCTACGCCACCTGGACCCGGCCGTGGTGCGCGGTGTCCGCCACGCACTGGGTATTCGTCCGGTGTATAAGACCGTCGACACCTGTGCCGGTGAATTCGAGGCCTACACGCCGTATCACTACTCCAGCTATGACGCCGAAACCGAAGTCGCCGACCACGAGCGTGCCTCGGTGATTATTCTGGGGTCGGGCCCGAACCGGATCGGTCAGGGTGTGGAATTCGACTACTCGTGTGTGCACGCCACCATGGCGCTAGAAGCCTCCGGGTACGACACGGTCATGGTCAACTGCAACCCGGAAACCGTCTCGACCGACTACGACATCTCCGACCGGCTCTACTTTGAGCCGCTGACCCTGGAGGACGTGTTGGAGATTATTCACGCCGAAGAAGCCTCCGGGGGAGTCGCCGGTGTGTTCGTGCAGCTGGGCGGTCAAACCCCGCTCAAGCTCGCCCAAGAACTCGCCGATGCTGGGGTGACCATTTTGGGCACGAGCCCGTATGCGATCAACCTGGCCGAAGACCGTGGCGCGTTCTCTCAGGTGCTGGATGAGGCCGGCCTGATCTCGCCGAAGAACGGCACCGCGGTGAGCTTCACCGACGCCAAGAAGGTCGCCGATGAGATCGGTTACCCGGTGCTGGTCCGGCCCTCCTACGTACTGGGTGGACGCGGGATGGAAATCGTCTACGACGAGGCCTCGCTGTCCAGCTACATCGACAACGCCACCGAGATCACCCCCGAGCACCCGATGTTGGTCGATAAATTCCTTGACGACGCCATCGAAATTGACGTCGATGCGCTCTACGACGGCACCGAGATGTATCTGGGCGGGATCATGGAACACATCGAAGAGGCCGGTATTCACTCCGGTGACTCCGCCTGTGTGCTCCCACCGCGCACCCTGGCCCGTGACGTGCTGGAGCGGGTCAAAGATGCCACCGAAGCCATCGCCGAGGGCGTGGGGGTCCGTGGGCTGATCAATATCCAGTTCGCCCTGGCGGCCGATGTGCTGTATGTGATTGAGGCCAACCCCCGGGCCTCACGGACCGTGCCGTTTGTCTCCAAAGCCACCGGCGTGCAGCTGGCCAAAGCCGCGGCATTGATCGGGGTGGGCAAGACCATCGCTGAGTTGAAAGCTCATGGTGATCTCCCCACCGCCTACGACGGCGCCTCGATGCCGATCAACGCTGCGGTGGCGGTCAAGGAAGCAGTGTTGCCCTTTACCCGGTTCCGTACTCCCGAAGGGCGCGTGGTGGATGCACTGTTGGGCCCGGAAATGCGTTCCACCGGTGAAGTGATGGGGATCGACCGATACTTCGACACCTCCTACGCCAAGGCCCAAACCGCAGCCGGAGGCCCATTGCCCACTCAGGGTCGGGTCTTCATCTCGGTGGCCAACCGCGATAAGCGCGGTGTCGTCCCGTATGCCAAGTCGCTGGTGGATATGGGCTTTACCCTGGTCTCCACCGGAGGCACCGCCGATGTGCTGGCCCGCAACGGCATCACCACCGAGGTGGTCGCCAAGATCACCGATCAGTCTGGTGATACAGACACTGCAGATGCCCGGGCCGAAACCATCTTGGACCAGATCGAAGACGGACGTGTGGATTTGATGCTCAACACTCCCTCGGGGGGCAATGCTCGCGGTGATGGCTACGAGATCCGTGCGGCTGCCACCAGTCGTGGCATCCCGATCATCACCACCCTGGAATCCTTCGGGGCGGCCCTGCAGGCGATCGATGCCCAGCGCGAATTCGCCTGGGATGTCACCAGCCTGCAGGTCCACGATGAGAACCTGCACCGGGCGATCAACGACAACTGAGCATCACCATGACAGACCCGTCCCAGACCACCCACACCACCCATCCGACAGGTGGCCAGCCGTTCGGACAACGATTGGCCGCCACGATGGCCGAGCGCGGTCAGCTGTGTCTTGGCATCGACCCGCACCCAGAACTGATGCAGGATTGGGGGCTACCGGTCGATGTCAACGGAGTAGAGCATTTCAGTCGAACGGTGATCGAGGTCGCCCACGACTACACCAATGACCCACACCAAACAGGTGGGGTGGCCGTGCTGAAACCCCAGGTAGCCTTCTACGAACGCTACGGTTCAGCCGGCTTCGCGGTGCTGGAAACGGTGTTGGCCGAAGCCCGCGAAGCGGGGATCCTCACCATCGCTGATGCCAAACGCGGAGATATCGGTTCCACCATGGCCGGTTACGCTACCGGATGGCTCGCCGACGGCTCCGCTTTGGCAGCCGATGCACTCACCCTCAGCCCGTATCTCGGCTACGAGTCACTCCGACCCGCTATTGAACTGGCCCGGCGCCATCACCGTGGCGTGTTCGTCTTGGGGCTGACTTCCAATCCCGAGGGAGCACAAGTTCAGCACCGGGGAGGGCCCGAAAACTCTGTCGCCCGGATAATTATTGATAGGGTAAGTCGTGACAACAAAAGTGAGATACGACATACTGGGACGCCGGTCATGGGATCCGTTGGACTCGTTATTGGCGCCACAGTGGCCTCTCGGACTCGAGAGCTGGGGATTGACCTGTCGGATACCCAGGCACCGTTGCTCGCACCGGGTTTCGGCGCACAGGGAGCCGGGGTGGACGATGTGGTCACGGGTTTCGGTCGAGCCTGGCCCCAGGTGCTCGTGAATTCCTCTCGAGGGATTCTCCGGGCCGGTCCCCAGCGATCGGGCATCCAGGAGGCAATTGAGAACACGCTGTGTTCTTTAGCTAGGGTGCACATCGCCTAGGGTTTCACTCTGCTCTGTGGCGAGTTTCTGGACAGCGGGAACATTTGCCCCCGCCGAAGGATTGCACTGCCGATAAAACCACAGAGAGAGTGAGAGAAATGGTCTTGGAACAACTTAGTCCTGCTGAACGACAGGCCGCCCGAGAAAAAGCGCTGGAAGCTCGCACCGCCCGAGCAGAGCTGAAAGCTGCATTCGCCAATGGAGCGATCACGTTGGAAGATGTGTTCTCCATCGCCGATCTCGATGACGCCATTGGTCGGATGCGGTGCATCGACCTGCTCACGGCGTTGCGCAGTGTTGGAGAAGTGCGCGCTACCAGTGTGATGGAAGCCTGCGTGATTTCACCCAAGCGCCGGTTGCGTGGTCTTGGTCGTCGCCAGCGGGAAAAACTGATTGCTTGGCACAACACGCGTCTTGCCGTAGAGTAAAACTTTCTCCGCGGTGATCGTGGCCACGTGCGGATCGCTAAGCTGGATAAGGTGGGATCAGGCCCCGCGGGACGTGACCAGTCCTGGCCGAGTCCTGAGATGACCGATGTATCCAGATCCGACGAGGTGACACTGTGGAGTCCGAACGCGCCGATCAGCCCGCTGACGAACAGCCTGTGGCCCCGCCGATTCCGGGTCCCCGTGTTTTTCAACCGCGTCCAGGCCAACCCAACCACCCGCAGGTCACGGTGCTGGCTGGACCCACAGCGGTCGGTAAGGGCACGGTGTCAACATACATTAGGGACCACTACGCCAACGTGTGGTTGTCGGTATCGGCCACCACCCGGGCACCACGACCCGGGGAAGTGCATGGCAAACACTACTTC
Source organism: Auritidibacter sp. NML100628 (assembly GCF_003185985.1). Classification (NCBI taxonomy): domain Bacteria; kingdom Bacillati; phylum Actinomycetota; class Actinomycetes; order Micrococcales; family Micrococcaceae; genus Auritidibacter; species Auritidibacter sp. NML100628. Next base: position 276,542 of record NZ_QHLP01000002.1, on the reverse strand, counting down.
TTTGTCACCACCGAAGAGTTCCAGGACCTCATCGAGGCCGGCACGATGCTCGAATGGGCGGTGGTCCACGGCAAGAATATGTACGGAACCCGCAAAGATACCGTGGACGAAGCACTCCGATCCGGTCAGCACGTGCTCCTGGAGATCGATTTGCAAGGTGCCCGACAAATACGACAGACTATGCCTGAAGCACAATTCGTGTTTCTTGCCCCGCCGAGCTGGGATGAGCTGGTTCACCGCCTGACCGGTCGAGGGACCGAGTCACCCGAAGAACAGCAAAGACGGCTCGAAACAGCTAAACTAGAGCTTGCTGCCGAACCAGAATTTGATGCGGTCGTGGTCAATGACACCGTCGAACAGGCTGCGGCAGAACTTGTGACCCTGATGGGCCTCGACCCGGGGAAACAAAAGCCCCGAGCATGTGGTGACACGCCCGTGACCAGGGTAGGACAAGACCCAACAAGCTAAACGACACTGAATGGTCTCCGCATGCTGCGGAGAGGTGACTGGAGAATTTGTGACTGAACAGTACGAAGGCATTACTAATCCGGCATTGGATTCCCTGCTGGAGAAGGTGGACTCCAAATACGCGCTGGTGCTCTTTGCCGCTCAGCGTGCTCGTCAGATCAACGCGTACTACTCGCAACTCCACGAAGGTCTTTTCGAATACGTCGGACCGCTGGTAGATACCAAGCTCAACGAGAAGCCGCTGTCGATTGCACTACGCGAGATCAACGACGACCAGCTGGAATACAAGCACGCCTCCGAGGTACCGCAGCCGGCTGAAGAAGAAGAGCTCGATGACTTCAGCGCCTTCGAGATCTCCGATGACGAAGATCCCTTCGCCCTGCCAGCTGATGAGGACGAGGTCATCCACAGCGAGTCCGAGGACAACGAAGACAACAAGTAGGGAACCTCTCATCGTCGATCCGGTGTGAGCGTGTAAGGGAGACCATTCGGTGCGCATCGTCCTAGGTGTCTGTGGAGGCATCGCCGCCTATAAGGCCGCGTTGTTGTTGCGGTTGATGACCGAATCGGGACATGAGGTCCACGTGGTCCCCACCCGCTCGGCACTGAACTTCGTCGGTGAAGCCACCTGGGAAGCCCTGAGCGGCAACCGGGTGCACACTGACACCTTTGAAGCCGTCGACGAGGTCAACCACGTACGTCAAGGCCGTCACGCCGACCTGGTCATCATCGCTCCGGCGACCGCAGATTTTCTGGCACGCACCGCCGCTGGTCTGGCACCGGACTTGCTGGGCAACATCATGCTCACCGCAACCTGTCCCATCCTGGTCGCCCCGGCGATGCACACCGAAATGTGGCTCAACCCCGCCACCCAGGCCAATGTGGCTACCCTGCGCGAGCGCGGAATCACCGTTCTGGATCCTGATTCGGGACGGCTCACCGGGTCTGATACCGGTCAAGGCCGTTTACCCGAACCAGCCACTATTTGGGAACACGCCCAAAACCTCGTATCCCCCTCAGCCGGCGCGCTGGAAGGCAAACACCTGGTCATCTCCGCCGGCGGCACCCGGGAAGCACTCGACCCGGTCCGCTATTTGGGCAACCGGTCTTCGGGTAAACAAGGCGTGGCCCTGGCCGTGCAAGCCGCCCGCGCCGGCGCCCAGGTCACCCTGATTGCCGCCGCGATGGACATTCCGGCTCCTCAGCACCCGCGCATTGAGGTCGTCGAGATTGAATCCACCCGCCAGTTGCTTGATGCGGTCCTGACCCACAGTCGTGGCGCCGACGTGTTGATCATGGCTGCGGCTGTGGCGGACTTCCGGCCCCGCACGGTAGGGGAGTCCAAGATCAAAAAGACCGCTGAACAGCCCGTGCCGGTCATTGAACTCGAACAAACCGAAGACGTGCTGGCCACCACGGTACAGACCCGCAACGAGGAGAAGAACCTGCCGGGGTTGATTGTCGGTTTCGCGGCCGAAACCGGGGACGAACACGGTGACGTGCTGACCTACGGGCAACAAAAACTCGAGCGTAAAGGCTGTGAGATGCTCGTGGTCAACCAGGTTGGGGTGGGTAGAGTCTTCGGCCAAGATGACACCGAGGTGACCATCCTTTACGCTGACGGTCGTGAAGCGGTGACCGCGACTGGCACGAAAGATCAGGTCGCCGGACAGATCATCTCTGCCGTGGCTGAGCAGTTGTCGGCCCGGCGGTCATGGGGCTGATCCCAACCCTGGTGAAACGCCGGAGTCTTATCATGTCTGTGGTGGCTCTTAGCCTTGGAGAAGATCGGACCAGCGACTGCCACAGTTGCTCGCGCTGATCACTCGTTGATCATTCCCACCTCGTGTCGTGGCCTCTCGGTTTCGACCTGCGGTGAGCGCTCACAGACAGGACAACCCATCATGGCGCAGTATTATCCACCCACCCAACCACCTGCTCATTTCCGCAACCCCCTTCCTGACCAGACTCCTCCCCAGCAGTCTCAGCCCAAACGTCCCTGGTACAAGCTCAAACGAACGTGGTTGATCGTTGGTGGACTGGGGCTCTGCGTTCTGATCGGAGGCCTCGCAGCTGGAACGGAGCAACCCGAGGCAGAGCCCGTGGCTGCCACAACCACCGAGGACACGACGCCGGAGGTCAAAACACCGACGCCCACGGACGCCGAACCAGCCCTCGACACTGATCTCGAGGCCGATATTGCCTTGGAGACTGAAGACCAGGAGGCATCCGACGTGCCATTCGAGGCCGCGGCTGAGGCACCTACTGCTAACGTGAGCCCGACTGAAGAAGAAAACCCAGTGAGCGTGGCGGCGGATAACGCGGTCACAGCAGCAGAATCGTATCTTTCGTACTCGGGATTCTCCCGATCTGGACTCATTGATCAGCTCATCTTCGAAGGATTCACCGAGAAAGAAGCCACCGCTGCGGTTGACAGCCTGACGGTCGATTGGGGTGCACAGGCGGGCAGATCAGCCGAAAGCTACCTGAGCACCATGGCGTTCTCGGAGTCTGGTCTGATTGAGCAACTGGAATTCGAAGGGTTCTCCACTGCGGATGCTACTGCCGCCGTGGGGCAAATGACGGTTGACTGGAATGAGCAAGCTGCCCAAAAAGCAGAGAACTATGTATCCATGTCCGGTTTCTCCCGGTCTGGACTCATCGACCAGCTGAAGTTCGAGGGATTCTCTGATTCCCAGGCTGCCTATGGAGCTGACTCAGTCGGTCTGTGAACCGTCACGCCGACCAGATCATGACCACCAGGGCCTGGTCTTTTGTCTGGATGGTTAACCAGCGGGCAGAAGATCAGGCCTGTGGTGTGTCTGCGAGCATGTCAGTGACAATGTACCGGCTAGTGGCGACCACACTAGAATAATCACTCAGAAGTGATCTAGGGCACTGTCATGAAGGAGGTCGCCACGCCATGACCGCTCTGAAACCCGCGTACGTCTACGACGCAGTGCGCACACCCTTCGGCAAAATCGGCGGGGGACTGGCAGCCGTGCGTCCGGATGACCTGGCCGCGCACGTGATCGGCGAGCTCGTCAAAAGGGCGCCGAATTTGCCCAATGAACTCTCTGAAGCCGACCAGATCGACGAAGTGATCTTTGGCAATGCCAACGGGGCTGGAGAAGACAACCGCAATGTTGCGCGCATGGCCACGCTACTGGCTGGGCTCCCAGTATCCATTCCCGGTACCACGGTCAACCGCCTGTGCGGTTCCAGCCTGGACGCAGCGATGATCGCCTCCCGCCAGGTGGAAGTCGGTGATGCCGATCTGATCCTCACCGGTGGGGTGGAGTCCATGTCGCGAGCGCCCTGGGTGTTGCCGAAAACCGATCGCCCGTTCCCGATGTATAACCTGCAGCTATCCAATACCGCGCTGGGCTGGCGACTGATTAACGACAACATGCCGGCTGAATGGACGGTCTCGCTCGGGGAGGCCACCGAGCAGTTGCGTGAGAAATTCGGGATCACTCGCGAACGGATGGATGACTACGCGGCCCGTTCCCACCAGCTGGCGGCCACCGCCTGGGACAACGGCACCTACGACAACCTGGTCTCCCCGGTTGTCAGCACCGAGCTACACCGGGACGAAACCATCCGCCCAGAATGTACCCCGGAAACTCTGGCCGGGCTACGCACGGTGTTCCGGAAAGACCACGGCACCGTGACTGCTGGTAACGCCTCGCCCATGAACGACGGAGCAGCCACGGTGTGGATTGGATCCGACAAGGCCTCCGAGATTCTGGGGCTGGAACCCCTCGTGCGCATTGCCGGACGTGCAGCCTCCGCTAATGAGCCCCAGTTCTTCGGGTATGCGCCCGTGGAAGCCACCAACCGTGCTATCGCTCGGGCCGGAATTACCTGGGACGACATCGCAGCGGTGGAGCTCAACGAGGCCTTTGCCGCCCAAACCCTGGTCTGTTTGGACGCCTGGGGTGTGGACCAGGGGATTGTCAATACCTGGGGTGGAGCCATCGCGCTGGGCCACCCGTTGGGTGCCTCCGGTGCCCGCGTGCTAGGGACCCTGGCTCGACGACTGCACGAATCCGGAGACCGCTGGGGTGTGGCGTGCCTGTGCATTGGAGTCGGTCAAGGTCTAGCCGTGGTCGTGGAGAACATCAACGCACGTTAGAGTACACACGAAAACCTTCCCCTCCCATCGGCTCAAGACGCTGACCGCGTTGCGAGCAAGATAACAGCTCGTGACTTCTGGACTGCAGGTGCTGAGCGCTGAGCGGTAGAATGGCGAACCGTGACAGCTCAGCATTCTTCTCAGAACACCACCGGTTCCGGCTACGCCCGTTACGAGGGCGTGGGCTCGGGCGAGTTGCGTCTGTTCACCTCTGAATCGGTGACCAGCGGACACCCCGACAAGATCTGTGACCAGATTTCGGATGCCATCCTGGACTCCTTATTGGCCCAGGACCCCAACGCTAAGGTCGCGGTGGAAACGCTGACCACGACCGGGCTGGTGCAGGTTGCTGGGGAGGTGCGCACCTCCGCTTACGTGGAGATCCCCGAAATTGTGCGCAATACGATTCTGGGCATCGGCTATGATTCCTCGGCCAATGGGTTCGACGGCGCAACCTGTGGTGTCAATATCTCCATCGGACAGCAGTCCTCGGATATCCACTCGGGCGTGTCCCGCTCCCTGGAGGCCCGCGACGGCTCAGTCGACCAGATTGATCTGCAAGGAGCAGGCGACCAGGGCATCATGTTCGGCTACGCCACCAACGAGACCCCGGTCTACATGCCGGCCCCGGCCTATTTAGCCCACCGACTCTCGGAACGACTGACCACGGTGCGGAACCTGGAATCCACCCCGATGTCCTACTTGCTACCGGATGGCAAAACCCAGGTCACCGTCGGCTATGACCAGAACCACCGACCGGTGACCGTGGAAACCGTGGTGGTCTCCACCCAACACACCTCGGACGTGTCCCAAGAGACGGTCCGTGCCGATGTGATCAAGCACGTCATCAATCCGGTACTGGCCAGTTCCGATCTGGACTACTCGAACGCTGATTACATTATCAATCCCGGTGGACCCTTCGTGATTGGTGGTCCGGTCGGGGATGCCGGATTGACCGGCCGCAAAATCATTGTCGACACCTACGGTGGGATGGCCCGCCACGGTGGTGGCGCCTTCTCCGGTAAGGATCCCTCCAAGGTGGACCGCTCGGCGGCCTATGCGATGCGCTGGGTGGCCAAGAATGTGGTGGCCGCCGGGTTGGCTGACCGGGCCGAATTCCAGGTGGCTTACGCACTAGGCAAGGCCCGCCCCGTTGGTCTGTACGTGGACACCTTTGGGACCGAAAAGATCTCCCACGAGCAGATCATTGCCGCGGTGAATCAGGTCTTCGACCTGCGTCCGGCCGCCATTATCTCTAGCCTGAAATTGTTGCGTCCGATCTACGCCAAGACCGCCACCAACGGCCATTTCGGCCGGGAAGATCCCGACTTCACCTGGGAACGCCTCGATCAGGTGGAGGCATTGCGCGCGGCTGTAGGCTGGTGACGTGCCACCCACCGATGCGCTCTTTGACCTACCTGTCCCAGAGCCATCCCTGCCACCACATCCCACCGGCTGGCCCGACCGGCCCGTGGCAAAGGTCTTGCTGGAATCCCCGGTCCCGCATTTAGACCGGCTATTCGACTACCTGATTCCGCCCGAACTGGATGCCCCGGCGCAACCGGGGGTGAAAGTCAAAGTCCGGTTCGGTCACCAGACCATGGCCGGCTGGCTTATCGAGCGCACCGACACCATCTCCACCCGGGCTACCCTGACTCCGATTCGCACCGTGGTCTCGGCCCTGCCCGTGCTGACCGAGGATATCTATCGGTTGGCCACCACCGTGGCCGCCGACTACGCCGGCACGGTTGCTGATGTTCTCCGGGCTGCCATCCCACCGCGAGTGGCAAAACTCGAACGCCAATGGGCCCAGGACCACGGCACTGTGCGGGAACCGGTCTGGCCCGAACACCCCGAGCAGACTGACCAGGAATCGCCGACCGTGGACTGGACGGTGTTTCCCGGCTGGGAAGGGCTCTTTGCACAACCCAGCCCCGAAGACACTGCGACGAGCTTTGCGCTGAGTCTTCCCTCCAGCTTCGGCGCCTGGGACTCGATGGCGTTGCTCGCCGATGCCGCCGCCCGGACCCTGGCACGGCAGCAGAGCAGCATCCTGGTGGTGCCGGATCTCAAAGACCTCGATCGGCTCGAGCGCCACGTCGCCGACCGGGTCGGGCAGCATCACTACGCCCGGTTGGACTCCCGACAAGGGCCCACCCAGCGCTACCGGTCATTCCTGCAGATTCTGGCCGGCCACCGGCACGTGGTGATTGGCACCCGGTCGGCCATCTGGGCCCCGGTGCATCGGCTGGGGCTGGTGGTGGTGTATCAGGACGCCGACGATCAGCTCACCGAACCCCGAGCACCCTACCACCAGGTCGCCCACGTCGCCCGGCGTCGCACCGGTGCCACGGCCGAGACGACTGCACCCGCACGGCTGCTGCTGGTCTCGCCCTCCCGCAGTACCGCTACCCAATACCTGGTTGAGACCGGCCAGACCCGCGACATCAGCCCGGAGCGCCACACCCGCCATCGATTAGCCCCGCGGGTAGTCTCCACCGCCGATAGTTTTCATGCCAGACGCGACCACATGGGGCCCCATGCACGACTACCCGGTCTGGCCTGGCAAGCCGCCCGCGAGGGACTAGACGGGACCCGCACCCAGGGCGTAGGTGGTCCGGTGTTAGTCCAGGTGCATCGGGCCGGATTTATCCCCGGGGTATTTTGTACCCGGTGTCATGCCCCGGCCCGGTGTCCGAACTGTACCGGTCCGCTGAGCTTCACCGACCGGATGGCGGCCGCCAGTGGCGAACTGGCCTGCCGATGGTGCGGAGCCCGGCACCGCGACTACCGGTGCATCAACTGCGGCAACTCCCGACTGCGGGCCGGCGCTCGTGGCGTGGACCGCACCGCCGACGAGCTGGGCCGGGCCTTCCCGCAGGTGCCGGTGATTTCCTCCTCGGCCGACCACATGGTCGCCAGCATCACCGACGAGCCCGCCCTGGTGGTGGCCACCCCCGGCTCGGAGCCGGTGGCCCCCGGCGGATACGCCACCGCGCTCTTGCTGGACGGGGACGCGCAGCTACAACGAGAGGGACTGATGGTCCCGGAAATGGTGATGGGCCACTGGATGCAAGCCGCCACGCTGGTGCGTTCGGCATCTGATGGGGGATTGGTGGTCGTCACCGCAACCCACCAAGAGATCGTAGGAGCCCTGGTGCGGATGAACCCGGTCAGTTTCGCCTCCCGCACCCTGGCCGACCGGGCCGAGCTGGGGTTTCCGCCGATCACTCAGGTGGCCGAGGTGACCGGCACCAGTGCCGAGGTGCACAGATTTATTGCCGGCGTGCAGTTGCCTTATCGTGCCGAACAGTCCCCGTGGATTGGGCCCACCCCGGTGGAGGCCACGGTGGAAGCTACCGAGGAACCCCGGTGGCGGGCTCTGCTGTTCTACCCGCACCGGGTGGCCAGCACCGTCCAGGCCGCTTTGCGGGCTCAAAAGGCGGTGCTGTCTGCCGAACGCTCGGCCACCAGCGTGAAAGTTCGCGTTGGGGGAGTGCGCGAGCTCTAAGCCACCTCACTCATCCAGTCGGTCAGCAACCTGCCGATGGCCGGGGCCTGTTCGTAGTGCATCAAATGCCCGGTCTCGGCAATGACCTCCAACCGCACGTGAGACGAGGGGCCAAACCGTGTGGCCAACACCCGCTGGTCATCCACCGAGGCCAGCGGGTCTTTCCTACCGGCAATCAGCAACACCGGGACGGTGATGTCCGGAGCCGCCTCGGCGACGGTGGTGGAGATGGAGGCCTGATAGGCCTGTAACAGGCTGTGGGGAGTGTCGAACTCCGAGAAGTACTGCTGGTGTTGGTCATGGGTGTAGGCCAGGATACGACGGTCGTCGGTCTCTGACATCACAGCACCGGTGGCCCACACCATCGGACTGGCTGATAACGCCCACCGGCCCAACCCGGAGGGCAGGCTCGCACAGGCCCGATAGAAGCCAGCCGTGACTGACGTCCCGACGCGCTCAAACCAGGAGCCATCGGCTGCTAAAGCAGGGCGGGCAATGGGATTCAGCAATGCCAGCCTGCGCCAACCGGGTGAACCGGAAACGGCGGTTGCGACTGCATAGCTGGCCACGATCGAGCCAAAAGAGTGCCCCACCAACCACGGGGACGTGCTCAGACCTAGAGCCTGGGGCACCTGGTTGATCAGCGCAGCGAAGTCCTCCGACCGGTGCGGGGCGGTGGGAAAGGCGGGGGATGCCCCGAAACCGGGCAGGTCCGGGATATATATCTCGTGGTCGGCTAAGGCGTCGGCTACCAACTGGAGCCCGTGGTGGTCGCCGCGGAACCCGTGGACCATCACCACCGGATCGGGACGGTGAGCAGTACTGGTTTGGGTGGTGCTGGTTTGGGTGGGGCCGGTTGCCGGACGGTAGTGGTAGAGAACCGTGGGGGTGGGCTCCCCGGAGACCGGGTCGGCCAGCCACAGAAGACGGCGTTCGGGAAAGCGCATCGGGAACCCGGTGAAGGTCGCGGTATCACGCACCGGGGTGGGCGGACAGAGCTGGTCGCGGAAGCGAATGCGGGTCGGGGAGTTGGTGAACACCCTTTCAGCCTAGTGTGAGATGGGCTACTGAACGGTTAGGGTGAGGAACTATGGCGGAATCTGTGGTGATGAGTCTCGATATTGGAACAACCTCCTCGCGGGTGGTGATCTATGCGGCCGACGGCACCCAGGTGGCTCTCGCACAACGGGAACACCGCCAGTACTTCCCTCACCCGGGCTGGGTGGAACACGATGCCGGAGAGATCTGGCAGAACATCCGGGAACTGATGGCCCTGTGCTTAGCGCGTAGCCGGTATACCGCCTCGAATATTGTCGCCATCGGGATGACCAATCAGCGCGAAACCACCGTGGCCTGGGACGTGCAGACAGGACGTCCGGTTCACCGGGCCATTGTCTGGCAGGATACCCGCACCGACGAGATGGTCGCCCGACTGGCCGAGCGCTCGCCACGGGTCCGAGAACTATCCGGTCTTCCGGTGGCCTCCTATTTCTCGGGGCTGAAAATGCGGTGGCTATGGGACCACGTCCCCGAAGTCAACCAGCTGGCTGCAGAAGGTCGATTGTTGTTCGGCACCATCGACTCCTGGATTCTGTGGAACCTCACCGGCCGGAGCACCCATGCCACCGACATCACCAACGCCTCCCGTACGTTGCTGATGAACCTCCTGGAGGGTGACTGGGACCGGGAACTCATCGAGCTGTTGGGCTTGCCAGTGGAGGAGACCCTGGCGGCCCTGCCGAGTATCAAACCCTGTTCCGGTCACTTCGGCACCGTGGCGGATGGGTCGGGATTTACCGGCATCCCCATCACCGGCATTTTGGGCGACCAACAGGCCGCAGCTTTCGGACAGGGGATCTTCCACTCCGGACAGGTCAAAAACACCTATGGCACCGGATGCTTCGTGCTTCACAACACCGGTACCGAGCTCGTGCGGTCCTCCCACGGACTGATTACCACCGTGGCGTACCACCTGCAGGGAGACGACGTGCACTACGCGCTGGAAGGCTCGGTGGCTCAAGCCGGCTCGGTGGTGCAATGGTTACGCGACCAAATTGGGCTGATTCAGACCTCGGAAGAGATCGAGGAACTAGCCGCCACCGTAGCAGACAACGGTGGTGTGTACTTTGTGCCGGCGTTCTCCGGGCTGTTCGCCCCCTACTGGCGCTCGGACGCCCGTGGCACCATGATTGGCCTAACCAGCTACGCCACCGCCGGACATATTGCGCGTGCGGTGCTGGAAGCCACCGCCTTCCAAACCAGCGATGTGCTGGTCGCCGTCAGTGAAGACACCGGCGTCGATGGTCCCGAGGTGCTACGCGTTGATGGGGGAATGACCGTCAACCACGATCTGATGCAATTCCAAGCCGACCTGTTGCAAATCCCGGTTCAGCGGGCCTCGAATATTGAAACCACCGCCCGTGGGGCTGCCTTTGCTGCCGGCCTCGGTGGGGGCTTGTGGACCGACCATCACGAGGTTTCCTCGCTGTGCCAGCCCGGACACGAGTGGACGCCCAACATGAGCGAATCAGACCGTCAGCGTCTCCTGGCCGGCTGGGCTCAAGCCATTGAACACACTATTGGTTGGAACCCTACGAAAGAGTAGATTTTGTGGAGCCGTTCGGATACCCCGGACCCGTCTGAGCTGTCGGATACTCCGGAGTCGTCTCGTTCCGTCCCCTCATCGCACGGCACGGAAAGCTCTGAATCCTCACCGGAGAAGAGCTCTGTTCCCGGCGCTGGAAGTGATCAACCTGAACAGACTGAAGAGTCTGACCAGGAGGTCTCAGGTGAAGGTAGCCTGGCTTCGACCGGTTTGGCTACCTTCTCAGCCGTCGTCGCCAGCACGAACCCCTAGCCCCTAACGGCACCGACCCCCACAGCGGTGGATGCTCCGTGATGGTATTCACGAGCCGTTCACTGCTGTGGGGTCTTTGTGACTGACGTCGGCGTAGCATGGTCTCATGTTCACCGTGACAGCTCTCGATGGTCTGGCACCTGAGGCACCGTGCGATGCCCTTGAGGTGACCGTGGACCTTCGCATAGCACCGACAACCCAGACCACCTACATCAAGGCCACAGCCGCTCAACCGACGGCCGACACCCTGGTTGTCAGGGCAGCTGGTGACAGTAGCGACAGGACCGCTACCGCCTCCACCTCTGAGGCACCTCGTGACCTAGGTATACAGCTCAGGGCAGGCCTAGAAGAGCTCCAGTCACTGGCTGGTGCGCGGATTGCACTGGGAACCACCCTGGGTCAAGTGGAATTTGACAAAACAGTAGCCACCGGCCAGCTCGTGGTCACCGCCGAACAACCCGGACTGATCACCGTCGGGGATGTCATTCGACCCATTCCTGTCGGAGTCAGCTTCGCCCAACGCCATGGGATGTTCCCCCGCATGCCGGACGGCCTCGCCGATGCCTGGTCGAGCTCTGCCGAGAATGCCCGATTTGCCCCACGCTATGAAGCGCGACTCGAAGGGCTCTGGGAGGCGGGCCTGGTTGCCGGCTTGCACCCTGAGGTACAGTGGGCAGGCTCCGAGGACGGAGAAGTGCTGGAGCTGTCGCTTCCGGGGGAAGCTGAGCAACGCGTCTTTTTGATTGATCTGGAAGAACCCAACAGCCAAGAAGAGATCGATGCTGTCCAGGATCTGGACGCATGGATGACTGAGATCCGTGCGGAACTGACCGAGGACCTACACTAGACTAATGACGTTATGGCCCCGTGCCACCAGCTCACCGGCTCACCCGCGGTGAGCCCAACCCCACCACCCACCTTTCGAACAGGAATCCAGTGACTGACTCGACTTCACCAGCCCCCGATCACCACGAGACGGACTACGATTTCCGGACCCTGGAGAAACGCTGGGGGACCTACTGGACCGAGCACCGCACTTTCGCTCCTGCTGATGATGGCAGCCGGGAACGACGCTATGTCCTGGATATGTTTCCCTACCCTTCCGGGGACCTGCACATGGGCCACGCCGAGGCCTTCGCGATGGGGGATGTGGTCTCCCGGTATTGGATGCTCAAAGGCTACGATGTGCTCCACCCGATCGGATGGGACTCTTTCGGTCTGCCGGCCGAAAACGCCGCGATTAAGCGCAATAGCCACCCGGCGGAATGGACCTACCAGAACATCGAAACCCAGAAGGCATCCTTCCAGCGCTACGCCATCTCGGTGGACTGGGACACCGAGCTGCACACCTCAGACCCGGAATACTACCGCTGGACCCAGTGGCTGTTCCTGCAGTTCTACAAACACGGGCTGGCCTACCGGAAAAACTCCCCGGTGAACTGGTGCCCGAAGGATCAGACCGTGTTGGCCAATGAGCAGGTCGTCGACGGCGCCTGCGAGCGGTGTGGCACCCAGGTGACCAAAAAGAGCCTGAACCAGTGGTACTTCAAGATCACCGACTATGCCGACCGTCTGCTCGACGACATGGAAGCCCTGGAAGGCAAGTGGCCGGACCGGGTGTTGGCCATGCAACGCAACTGGATTGGTCGCTCCACCGGGGCGAATGTGAACTTCCAGATCGAAGACGGCCCGGAGATCGAAATCTATACCACCCGTGCCGACACGCTCTACGGTGCCACGTTCATGGTGGTGGCCGCCGACGCTGAGCTGGCCGGTGAACTCGTCGATGACGAGCACCGCGCCGAATTGGAGGCCTACCAGGAAGAGCTGAAGAAAGTTTCCGATATTGAGCGTCAGGCCACCGACCGGGACAAGACCGGCGTGTTTTTGGGGCGCTACGCCATCAACCCGCTGTCCGGAGAACGCATCCCGGTCTGGGCCTCGGACTACGTGCTCTCGGACTACGGCACCGGGGCGATTATGGCCGTGCCCGCTCACGACCAGCGCGATATGGACTTCGCCGTCGCCATCGGCCTACCGGTGCGCCAGGTAGTCGACAACGGAGAAGACAACCCCGAAGAGACCAAGGTCGCCACCGTCGCTCACGGCACCCTGGTCAACTCCGGAGAACTCACCGGCCTGGACTCTACCGCAGCCCAGGCCAAAGCCATTGAGTCGCTGGAGGCCCGAGGAACCGGACGGGCTGCGGTGAATTACCGGTTGCGCGATTGGTTGCTATCGCGGCAGCGGTTCTGGGGCGCCTGCATCCCGATCATTCACTGCCCGGACTGCGGTGAAGTCCCGGTGCCCGAAGACCAGCTTCCGGTCCGCCAGCCCGAGAACCTCACGGGTGAACAGCTGGCCCCGAAGGGCACCTCGCCACTAGCGGCCGCTACCGAATGGGTCAACGTCGACTGCCCGAACTGTGGCGGTGCCGCACAACGAGATACCGACACCATGGACACCTTCGTGGACTCCTCCTGGTACTACATCCGGTATGCCTCCCCGAACGTGGACACCGCCTGCTGGGACCGGGACGCCGTGGACCGCTGGCTACCGGTTGACCAATATGTCGGCGGTGTGGAGCACGCGATCTTGCACCTGCTGTACTCCCGGTTCTTCACCAAGGCCCTCTACGACATGGGGCTGGTCTCCTTCGTGGAACCGTTCTCCCGGTTGCTCAACCAGGGGCAGGTTCTCAACCAGGGCAAGGCGATGTCCAAGTCTCTCGGTAATGGTGTGGACCTGGGTGAACAGCTCGACACCTTCGGTGTCGATGCCGTACGACTCACCATGGTTTTTGCCTCCCCGCCGGAAGACGATATCGACTGGGCCCAGGTGTCCCCGCAGTCGTCGCTGAAGTTCCTCGCCCGGGCCTGGCGGTTGGCCCGCGACATCAACGAATCCGGTGCGCCAGTCGGTACCGACCCCTCCACCGGAACCGTCTCGCTCCGCCAGAAGACACACAAAACCGTCGATGAGGCCGACACTCTATTGGATGACCACAAGTTCAACGTGGTGGTCGCCCGGTGCATGGAGTTGGTCAATACGGTCCGGAAAACCGTGGATTCCAGCGAGCAAGGAATCGCCGACCCGGCCGTGCGTGAGGCCGTGGAAGTCCTGGCCCAGCTACTGTCCCTGGTAGCCCCCTATACCGCCGAAGACATGTGGGCGCTGTTGGGCCACGAGCCGTCGGTGTCCCGGTCGTTTTGGCCCACCGTCGACCCCGAGCTATTGGTGGAAGACAGCATCACCGCCGTGGTGCAGGTCAAAGGCAAACTGCGCGATAAGTTCGAGGTCCCGACCTCGATTACCGCCGAGGAGCTGGAAGCCAAAGCCCTGGCCTCAGAGAAAGTCCAGAAATTCCTCGACGGCGCCGAGATTCGCAAGGTCATCGTCAAGGAACCCAAACTGGTCAATATCGTGACCGGCTAGGACACCGTCTGGTATGGCAACCTACACCCGCTGGCTGACCGACCTGCACACCCGGGCCCGAAAAATCCGGGCCGAGGTGCCCGGTCTGGGACGATACATCAAACCGCCCCGCAAAGACCGGACGGTGATCGTCACCGACACCTCCTCGGCGCTTCCCGAAGCGGTTGCCACCACGCTACCGACCGGCTCCCAGTTGCGCCAGATTGCCATGCCGGTGATGATTGGCGAGCAGATCCACTCCGATGGCTCTGCCGATACCAACGACGAGCTCCCCATCGCGCTAGCAGCTGGTACTCCGGTGCGCACCTCCCGGCCCGCGCCGGGACAATTCCGGCAACTCTACGAGCGGATCGCCGAACAGGGCTACGGTTCGATTGTCTCGGTGCACGTCTCCGGCAAGATCTCCGGCACCGTGGAAGCCGCTCGGCTGGCAGCCACCCAATCACCCATCCCGGTCGAGATCGTCGACACCCTGACCTCCGGGATGGCTATGGGATACGCGGTGGTGGATGCGGTGGTCCGTGGCCATAACGGCATTCCGGCAACCAAGCTGGCACAGCTCATTGATGAACAAGCCACAGCCTCGCAGGTGTATTTCACGGTCCCAAACCTGGACCAGTTACGCAAAGGTGGACGCATTCCGCCACTGACTGGTCTGCTGGGGCAACTACTCCAGGTCCGGCCGGTGCTGACCCTGAACGAGGGAGCCATCCAGTTGATGGACCGACCTCGGAATTTTGCCAAAGCCCAACAGATCATGGTGGATAAAGTCGCCCAAGCTGCCACACAACGCCCCATCCGCCTGGCCGTACACGGTTACGGCAATCTCGACTCCGCCATGGAGCTGGCCGCCCGCATCGATGAATACTCCACCGCACCAGTGCCGGTGCTGATGATCCCGGCCGTGCTGGTAGCTCACCTGGGGTTAGGCGCCCTAGGTGTGAGCATCAGCCCCGAGCTGGACTACAGCACCATTCTCTAGACGCACGAGACAAAGGGCCACTGTCCACAGTTGGTGGCCGTGGGCTGATCAGCTGGCCTGCTGTCGGCAAGCTTGGGAGCATGGGCCAACACCAGCATCACCATCCAGCCGAGGGATCAGACACTGCAGTCACCCAGGACAGTTCCTCACCCTTATGGCGGACACGCATTGCCGTCTCCGCGCTGGTGATCTGTGTGATCATCGCCGGAACGTGGTGGCTGTTCCGGTGGCTGTCCATCAACCTGCCCGCATCAGCTGATGACACCGGGGAGGTCGAAGACCGCATCGAGCTCCAAGAAACCGGGGCTGACACTGCGGTTGCTGATGCGGACGGTAGCGACAGTCAGGACAACGGGGCAGATATCGGTGCAGACCAGTCTCACGTGGTGGTCCACGTGGTCGGTGAGGTCGCCAACCCAGGGGTCTACGAACTGACCACCGAGGAGCGGGTCATCGACGCGCTGGATGCTGCCGGCGGGCCCACCGAGGATGCGGTGTTGGAAGGACTCAACCTGGCCGCCCCGGTCCAGGACGGCCAACAGATTCTTGTACCGGATCACCACAGCCAGGACCAGGCTCCGGCCGGATCGGGTGGTGCCAGCACGACCGGTGGTGGGGGAGAGCCAGTAGCCGATGGGGAAGCGGTCAACGTCAATACGGCTGATGCGGCGGGACTGGAGAGCTTGCCGGGTGTCGGGCCGGCGACCGCGGAAAAGATCATCAACCACCGCGACCAACACGGACCGTTTGGGTCACTGGCGGATTTAGAAGCAGTCTCCGGTATTGGTCCGGCGACGTTGGAACGGCTCGATGGTCTCGTCAGCTTCTGAAACCCCCGACCTCCGACACAGTATCGAGCCGCCTCGGGTGCTACCGGTCGATATCCGACTGCTTCCGGCGGTGGGAGTCAGCCTGGTGGGATGTTTATGGATTCCGAGCCTCTCGGTCGAGAAGGCCCGAGCGATCCCGTTGCTGTGCTTAGGGCTGGGACTGATCTGTACCGGGTTGTTCTTTCGGTCACGTCGCCGGACGGGTACGCACCGACGCGCCGGGATGGTGGCTCGCCTGACAGCCGTTCTGGCGTTGGGCTTGTGGCTGGCCCTGGCACCGGTCACCAGTGCCTTCCACCAGCGGCTACAGGCCGAAGAATCCGGGTGGGCCGAGGCCGTGGCAGCCCAAGAACAGATCCGAGTCCACGTCGAGGTGGAGGAAACCCCGACGTCCTCGGCAGGACAATTTGGTACTCGCTGGTTCGTGCAGGCCAGTGTCGAGCGATTCGGTACCGAGCTCACCGAGATCGACCACCCGGCCGAGTTGATGATTTCCAGCAACGATGAGCGGTGGGCCACGGTCGCCGTCGGTGACCACCTGTGCCTGTTTGGGACGCCACAGCCAGCTGAGGGATCGGGTACGGTGTTCTTCTCGGCCGATACCGGGCCCCAACCTGGAGACTGTCAGAGGCCAGCAAGCCACGACAGCACCGGGATTACTGGACGAGAGATCATCCGCTCAGGGCTACGCGAGCACTCTCGCGACACGTTCGGCACCGCCGAGCAACTTCTGCCCGGGCTCATTCTGGGAGACCGCTCAGCAGAAAGCGATGAACTCAACGAGGCGATGAAAACTGCCGGTCTGAGCCACCTATCCGCGGTATCGGGTGCTAACTGTTCCTTGATCGCCGGTGCGGTGACATTAGCACTGCGCTCTTTGCGGGCACCACCGGCTGTGGTGTTGACCGGAGTGTTAGGGACCCTGGTGATCTTCGTCGACATCGTCGGCTGGGAACCGTCGGTGGTGCGCGCCGGGGTGATGGGTGCGATCTCAGCATGGGTGATCTTCTTCGGACGCGGTAAACACGCCCTGCCGGTGCTGTGTTGTGCGGTGATCGGCATCCTCGTGTTCTTACCACAGCTCGCCCAACACCCGGCGTTCCAACTGTCCTTGGCAGCGACATTGGCCATTGTCATCGCCGCTGCACCTCTACAACAGGCCCTAGAAGCTCTGCTGGTGAGGGCTAGGGTCGTACCCGATGTGGTGGCCACCCTCGTGTCGGCGGCGCTGGCTGTGTCCACGGTCTCCCAGCTGGCCTGTCAGCCCATCATCATTTCGATGACCGGTAACGTCAACCTTTTTGCTGTCCCGGCGAACCTGCTGGCGGCTCCGCTGGTCCCGTTCATCACGGTTCCCGGAACACTGGCAGCGTTCCTCATTCCGGTCCTTCCCTGGGTGTCGGGACTCATCCTGAGCGTGATCGCTGTGCCCGCAGCCGGAATTGGGGCTATTGCCTTGTGGGTGTCTTCCTGGCCGGCAGCGCTGGTTGCTTGGCCTGAAGGAGCCCTGGGAGGGGTGGTGACTATCCTGCACCTGGCCGGAGCGATGTGCGGACTATATGTTCTGATGCGGTGGCAACGTCGCACCCCACCGGCGGTGACCAGCTACCCTCGTCCCACTCTCACAACACGATTGGCCGTCGCGATCTCTCCCAGCCGGCTGGTGCGCCAGAAAGGTCTGGTGATCTGCGTTGTGGTGGTGTTGGTGGCGCTGATGGCTCAGATCGCCGTCCTGGTTCCGGCACCACAACAACGAGTCGGTGAAAACTGGGTCATACTCGGGTGCGATGTCGGACAGGGAGACATGTTCTTGATTCGTACTGCAGAGAACTCCGCAATCGTGATCGACACCGGCCCAGAAGACGACGTAGCCGCCGCCTGTCTGAACCGACACGACATTGACCACGTGGAATTACTGGTGGTTACACACCACCACGAGGACCACTACGGAGGAATAGATGGGGTCCTTGAGGCAACCGACACCATCGAGTCGGTGCTGTACTCCACGGCAGACGAGACGGCCAGCCTGCCACTAGATCACAGTCTGGTCGTCCACGCCGAACCCGGGATGCAGGGTGACACCACCGGAGACGTGGCCGATGAGGAAATCATGGTCGACTGGCAGGTGATTGCGGCCGATCGCAACGCCACCAACGAGAACAACGCGTCCATCGTCATGCACCTGCAGATCAGCTACGACGGAACCAGCCTCTCGGTGCTCACCACAGGAGACCTCGAAGAAGACGCGATGGCACGTTTGATTCGTGAGGATGAGGTTCCAGAACACATCGATGTCCTGAAGGTCGGCCACCACGGCGCTCGCAACGGTGGAACGGAGATCATTCACCATCTTGAACCGAGTGTGGGTCTTATTGGTGTCGGTGAGGAGAATAGTTATGGACATCCAGCTGATGAAATCGTGGAGGCGATTGAAACCTACGGCTCAGTGCTCAGAACCGATGAACATGGTCACTATGGTTTGGAAGTGGAAGACAACGCACTAATCCCGTCGACTGCGCGACTAGACTAGAGACCATGCCCGCTGGTACCAAACGCGCCTCCACCGCCTCCTGGCGGACCGTTGAACCCGCACCGATCATGTTGTTGCGTGGTCCGGAAGATTTCATCGCGATGCGGGTGACTGATCGTGTGCGGGCTACCGTACGGGAGCAAGAACCAGATCTGGAAACCCACCGACTCTCCGCAGCTGACTACGAGCCGGGCCAACTGACCATGTTGGCGAGTCCTTCGCTGTTTAGCCAAGCTAAATTGATCCAGGTCGATGACTTACAGAAAATGAACGATGCGTTCCTCGCCGAGGCGTTGCAATACGTAAAGGACCCGGCCGACGATGTCACTTTGCTGATGCGACATACCGGGGGTAACCGGGGTAAGAAACTTCTCGACGTCCTCAAGAAGTCGGGCACTGTGGTCGAGTGCGAAAGCATCAAGTCTGACCGCGACAAGTTGGAGTTTGTCACGCAAGAGTTCAAAGTCCACCGTAAAAAGGTCGCCTCCGAAGCTATCCGCGCTTTGGTGGACGCGGTCGGTTCCGATATGGGTGAATTGGCCTCAGCTGTGGACCAGCTGATCTCAGACGTGGAAGGCCCCGTGACCGAGCAGGTCGTCGACCGCTACTATGGCGGGCGTGTGCAGGCCACCGCATTCAAAGTCGCCGATGCCACCTTAGACGGCCAGATCGCTCAAGCCGTCGGACTGCTCCGGCATTCCCTGCTGACCGGCGTCTCGCCCGTGGCCATTACCGCAGCGCTGGCAATGAAGGCCCGCCAAATCGCCAGAATCATTGATGCCAGAATTGGGCAAGGACAAATTGCACAGACCCTCGGTGTTGCGCCTTGGCAGGCCAAGCGAATTGCGGCAACCACCCGCCGCTGGACCGCGCCGGGGATCGCTCAGGCCATCGAGCTGATTGCTCAGGCAGATGCCGAGGCTAAAGGCCTGGCCCGGGACCCGGACTATTCAGTGGAACGCATGATCATCCGGGTGGCACAGGGCACCAGACGCTAGGGGGAGAGATAGACACCAGTGGTGGGCAGAACAATACAACTTTTCCTCATGGATGGCACGGCCAACGGCCGGAAGAAAGCGACCCTACGAAATTGGACCGGAGTCACCCATCTCATCCCTCGCACGATGCTTCAAGAGGCGAAATCTCGAGATGATCTGAAACAAACCGGCGTGTATTTCTTGGTGGGTACCGAAGACGAAACCCCAAAGGTCTATATCGGCCAAGCCAGAGAACGAAAGAACGGCAAGGGCGTTCTCGGGCGGATTCTTGAGCATATTGGTCAGGACGGCTTGGACTATTGGACCCACGCGATCGCCATTGTGACCTCGGACGATTCCTTCGGGGCCACCGAAATCAGTTTTCTCGAAAACAGCTTCTTTACCTTGGCCAAGGACGCTGGGCGATTCAGGGTCACCAACGCCAATGACCCGTCGCCGGGTACCGTGACCGAAGAGAAAGAAGCCGAGCTTAGAGAATTCATAGCCAACGTTAAACTAGTCGTCGCAGCACTGGGATATAAGATGTTTGACCCGGTTGACGAGTCCAAGGACCACAACGTGGTCAATCCAGTCGAGCAGGAACCGGCTGATGAACCAACGCTGTACTTCAGTTACGCAGGAACTGAAGCTCGAGGACGGCAAGCTAGCGATGGATTCATCGTGCTGGCAGGTGCGAGGTTGAGGCCCGATGATGACATCACCACCAGTGGCGAAAGGCGCGGTATTCGAAAATTGCGAGAAAAGTACCGAGACCATATCGGCTCGGATGATGTCCTCACATCGGATTTGCTACTCGGTAGTCCTTCCACTGCTGCATGCTTTGTGGGTGGCAGTAGCCTTAATGGTCTCGATCTGTGGAAAAACGCTGATGGGCTGACTCTGAAACAACTTGAGGCAAAGGAACGGGAGCTGTAGAAGCTCAGTAATCACAGGTGATGCGTTCTCGTTGCTGAACTCATTTTAGAGTTTCGGCGACACGTTCCGTCACCGGGTGATCCAGACAAAAGGTTATCCCTCGTATCAGAGCCGGTCAGTATAGGAGCGTGCCGCGCGGGCTATTGCGATAGCTTCTTCATGGGCGTTTCTTGCCGCGCGGTGACTAGTTTCTAGCGAGATGGTACTTGAAATATCTGTCATAGAACCCGAAAGACCACCGATGTCTCGACTCAAGTCCCAGCTTTCCCGTGCAAAGGAATCGGCTTCGCGAGCCAACTCGTCCAGAGCGAATATGAGACGTTCAACTTCTGATGTCATCATCATCTCCTTGAGGTTTCGTGGCGTTCTGCCTCCTGTTGCAATCTTCGAAGCCGCGAGATTTCAGCTTCGAGACGGTGCACCTGCGACAGGACGGCGTGTGCCGAATCGCTGAGTCGTTCCCGAGTAGAACGTAGTTGCCGGTGTGCTTCTGTCGCTGCGCCGACCATATGGTGATGCTGTTCTGAAATACTCCCCGCAGTGGCAAGATGCGCTCTCTCGGCGATCGGTTCGAGACGGGCAATGAGTCTTTCGCAACGGCCACTGGCGGATGAAATCCGATGCCTAAGGTTCTGAAGCTCAGAAATCTCGGATTTGAGTCGAGAAATTTCTTGTGCGTACATTAAAACGGTCCTTACAAATTATGTGCATAATCGCGGGCGACACGGCTGGCTCTCTGTAGTGCAAGAACCGCTTGTCGTACTTGGCGTTCCGCATCGTCTACGGTGGCCATCAGTTCCTGATCTTTCCGCTGAGTGCTACCACGCAACGTATCGTTAATGCGGACTCGTTGCTTGTTGAATTCATGGCTATAGGCACTGAGACTCTCACCGGTACGTTGCGTGTCGGCGGAGAGCTCTAAAGTCAGGCCACGAAGATTTTCGAGAACGGACATCACTATCCTCCTAAGTACATGAGTGCGGCTCTGATCAGAACGACAACAGCTCCGATCGTGGGAGTAAGAATTGCCATCAGCAAGAGAACCCGGTTTATGATGCGGGAACTGCGGGTTTCGTCATCGAAACGTTGGATCGCCTCCAGCTGGGCGTGATCTCGACTGACGATTTCCCACTCCTGCCTTAACCGCTCACGCTCGTTGTCGATACGATTACTGTCTTCGAAACGAATAATGTCTTGTGGCGGGGTCGCTTCGGATCCGGTGCCTTCCGCGAAGTCGACAGTGTCCTGCCACATCTTTTTCACCCGGGCTGAGGTTTCCTCGAGCCGCCGCATTTGGGAATCATGCTCGTGTTGCGCCGTGTGGATCGAGGACGTTCGTGTCTTGTCATGCCCGGAGATCTGGCGTTCAAAGGATGAATCTTCCTTCAGTAAATTCTCAACCAGCGTCCGGTAACGGGCGACGGCTTCTGCGTTCGTCAGTGATCCACCGTTCATCAATTCGTCTCCTTCAGCAAGGGGGCTTCATAGGGCACGGCAGTCAACGTCGATCCTCCGGTGCCCCGAGAGTGCAACACGAAACGTGGTGAGTCAGTCGGTATTGGGAAGTTATATTCTTGTGTGACGTCGAGCAGCGTGTTTTTGTCTTGGTTGACGAGCGCATAGCAGCCGATGACATTACCGCGATACCCGAAAACCGACTTGACCGACTCAATGCTCCCGAAACGAAGAACAAACCGGAGATTGGTGCTTGGTGTGTCGCCAATCTGCTCTGCGAGGAAGTCAGAAGGATCGAGTCGCGTAAAACTATCCGGATCTGAGTTCAGGCGGTCGCTAAGACCACGAATCTTCTGCAGACCGAGCATGATGATGGATGCATCGCGCATCGTTGGTAGTGAGTCCGCAACAAATTCGCTGGCCTGCTCCCGTGCGATGTACCTGAGCTGACGAGCGAGTGCGGGCTCACGGGCTTCGAGACCGTCGAGCCAGGCAGGGCGGGTTGCAGAATCAACGTTGACCACGAAGATTTGTTCCTGGGGGCGCGCGAGATAGAGAGATCGGACCGCGGCCGCCAAGATGCCAGCGGTTTCACCACCGCTGGCTCCAACAACAGCCAATGCTTGATTAACATCATCGTTCATCGTGTAGGTCGCCGACTGCTCCTCGACGCTAAGCTGGCGGCCCAGGTCGAGAACGATATCTTCGGGATCGTCGGTTTCAAGGTCCAACTTGCCGTGTGCGCTGAACGGCATGTAACTGTCAGGGGTGAACCTAAACGGATAACGGCGTATTCCTCCAGCAGACTGCTCCCACATATGGGTCTGAAGAGATGCTATGAACGATCGGTCGGCGAGGGCACATATTCCCCGTTTATTTTTATCGACATCTTCGCCGATATTCTCGTTGAGTATGACTTCGCCACGATAGGTTAAGTCCGCGGCAGCTCTGTTTTCGTGAGAGAAGAACATCTCAGATTCGCTCGCGTTATTCTTCAACGATAGGCGCGCGTGAAACTGTCCCAAAACCGAATCCCGTTTGCTGTGAAGTGCCTCGATTCCGGACAGAGCTTGCGAGGCCAAAATAAGATGTGTGCCTGTGGCACGACTTTGCCTGGACAACTGCTCGATGAGTGTGACAGCTTCTTCGGACTGAGCGTTATTCCCCGAGAACGGTACTTGGAACTCGTCGATAACGACGACCAATCGGGGAATCTCATGGCCCATACGGCGGTAGGTTTCGTAGTCTTCAGCTCCGGCGTTTTGGAAGAGTCTTTTTCGCTTCTCGACCCGTTGCTGGATGTTACGCAACGCTATAAGTCCATCTTCCTGACGCGTGTGGAGGCCCAGGAGAGAGGCATGGGGTAGCCAGTTTTCCCCATTCTTGTCGGGACCGAACTTCTTGAACTCAAGACCTTCCTTGAAATCCAACAGATAGAGTTCGAGCTCCTCAGGCGGGTACGCGTAGGCCAATCCGTAGACGATATTAAGCAGGAGATTGGACTTGCCCTGCCCGACAGCACCACCGATCAGCATATTAGCGATCGGCGGCGATGCGCCACGCAGTCGCACGATCAGTGGCTCTTTTTGATATCTGCCAATGACGGTTTCGAGACCGTCTATAGCACTCGACTGCCAGAATTCGACATCACTATCCCGGAGCACCGACTGAAGCGGAATGACCGGACCTTTTGCCTCCCGGGCGGTTCTAACAGCGTCCTTCACGACATCTCGTACAGCCGTCGAGTCGTAGGAAATGTGAGTCTGAAATCGGTCAGAGGGAGGGTATCCGGCAATCTCTATCGAATGTGGATGGACAATAACGTGTTCACAGCCGGAAAGGATCTTCTCATCGGCGGTAACGAGATCTTCGTCCATATCGTGGTCCAGCGTGCGCAAGACAATGAGGAACGCTCCCTTATTCGCAACGTGACTGAACTTGGCCAGTCGCTGTGCTCCTTCTTTATCGAGTCCCGCTGGATAGTCGAGCAAAACCAGCACGTGGTATTCGCCTTCAGGGGTATCGAGTGTTTTCCAATACTCAGACAACGATGGGGACTGTACTTGTTTGAGCATGGACGCCGTTTCTTGTACGTGCGCAAAGATCTCGCCCAAACGCTGGCGTAGTTCGTGCACTTCTGACATAGGCTTCGGTGCGGTTTGCGGTCGTGCGTCTTTGAGGGGTCCGAAATCGGCGAGTTCACTACTGACATTGGGGTCGAAGAGACTCAGCCGCAGGTGTAGGGCGGGTATTTGGGAGACGACATCGGCGACCACAGACCGTACTAGCTGTAGGGCGAGTTCGCGTGTCTGCTGGGTTGAACTGATAACGACCCCTGAACTATCGATCAAAGGAATGCTGAGCGGGGCCTCATCCCCCCGTTGTCCGTGAATGGTCCCAACCCGAGTAAGGCGATTTGGGGCACGGACTCCTCCATTCTCAGGAATGTCTCGAACACGGGACGATGGGTCTGCTTTTCGTAGTTCGCTGAGTAATCGTGCGACCGCGTTCTCGCGGGAAGCTGTGGCAGAAATTTCACCTGATCGATAGACGGCCTCGGCGTCTTGGATTGCGTGCTGGAGCTGTTCGCTGGCTTCAGCACGATTTGCGGAGATTCGCTTTTCAGCATCTGTTTGGGCAACGTGAGCTTGTCCTGCCAGTGAACCGATGGATTGTCGAAGATGAGCGATGCGTGTTGTGATATTCACGGGAATCCACCTTTCTCTTCTCGGTTCTTGGCGAGCAAGTCAAGTGTGGTGCACAGCACGAGCGCGATCACGATGGTGATAAATGGTGAGAACGCATACGGTGTATCGACGTCTGAGAAGACAACGGAGGTTGCAACCACCAAGTCTGCCACGAGTGCTAGGCCAAGAGCGCTCCAGAATAGCTTTCTTGCTTGGTTCCGGCCACCTAGTGGAGACAAAGGTCTCCAAATGATGGCTGCAAACCAGAGGATGTTGAGAATCAGTGGTGCGAAAACCATGTTCTCCGGTGGGGTGACGTCCTCGGGGATTATAGATAAAAAAGCGTCCCAGTCGGTGATGAGCTGAAATGCGCATACAAAAGCGGCGACCTCTGTGAGCAGGAGCGCGGCGAACCCGGCGTAACCGAGAGTTACTCGTTCGCGGGCTGCCCACTCGGGGTCAGTTAGAGTTCGGCGAGCATCACGAACATGATGTTGTTGAGACTATCGCCCCTCGGCGGAAATAAGTTCGACGGTTCGATCGGTAGCTTGATCGATGACACTCGGCGAAGCATCGTGCGGAATGGACAGCATCTCGGCGGCAGTCGACGGATCCAGTCGTTTCGGCGAACTCTTGGGAATTGTCAACGCGGACCTTTCTACAAGCGGTGGTTCTCGTGCCGTGATGTAACCGATGTTACATTAACTATCAGGCATCTGTGCTGGAAAACACATCCAGCAGATCTTGTACAGGAGGAAATACCCCACACGAAAACGCGGGATACCGAAGTTGGAAAATGGGGGGTGTCCCCTGTGCTTTAAGTCAAGCTGCTTGGGGAACTTTGTTTGGGGTAGCGTGATAGAAGTTGCTATCTCGGACCAAGGCGAACATGACGTTGAGGCGGCGGCGTGTCAGACAGATCACTGCGGCGTTATGTTTCTTGCCTTCTGCGCGTTTCTTGTTGTAGTGGGCTTTTGATACCGGGTCGTGGCAGGAGGCCATCCATGCGGATCGGAATAAGGCGTTGTTGAGTTGTTTATTGCTAGAGCGGGCCGGGGACTCACCTCGGATCGAGGTCTCAGAGCGACGCGTTACGGGAGTAATGCCGGCGTAGGTGGCCAGGTGATCTGGGGTGGGGAAGGAGCTGAAGTCTGCTGCAGTGAGCAGGATCGTGGCGGCGGTCTTGATTCCGACTCCTGGCATAGAAATCAAGACCTGGGTAAGAGGGTGAGCATCGACCATCGTTTCCACCTCGGTGGCCACCAGAGCGCGTTGAGCTTTGAGTTCTTTGATCTGGGCGGCCATCCTGGGGATGATCAGTTCCACGGTAGCTGTTCCAGGCACGGTGACCGTTTGCTCGGCTAGGGCCGCGAAGATCTGGTCGATCAACGCGGAGGGGTCTTTGCGGGCCTGATTTTTCGCCCAGCGTTTTACCCCAGATTTGTCAGCAGCCTGCAGGCCGTGGGGTCCGTGATACCGAATCTACAACTCCAGGACCATGGGCCGTGTGAGGACGGTGCCGGTGAAGACTCGTTCCAGTGACGGGTAAATGTGCACCAGCAAGGATCGTAGTCGGTTGATGGCTGGGGTACATTCCCGAGCCAGGTCATCATCAAACCCAGCCAGGACTTTCAACGCCGAGAACAGATCAGATTCCCGATCCACGGCTCGTAGCGTATGGGGCATGGTTCTGGCAGTATCAGCAATGATGAACGCGTCCCGGGCATCAGTTTTGGGCCGGCCGGGATACAGATCAGCGGCCTTGCGCATCGCCAAGACCGGCAAGTATGCCACGGTGGCGTCACAGTCTCGGGCCACCGCGATCGGTAAGGCACCAATGGTGTTAGGCTGATCGACCACCACCAGCACTGAATCGTGCCTTTGGAGCTGAACGATGACGTCTTGCAATGCGGTTTCGTCTTGCGGTAATTCCCGGTCGTAGAGTTTCTCGCCGGTGGTTGTCAGGGCGCATCCGTCATGTGCGCTTTTACCAACGTCTAGCCCCAGGATCACATCGTCGGTTGTTGTCATGGCAGTCTTGCTCACTGCTGGTAGCAAGGCCGCTGTGATCATGACACCCGATGCTTGCACCCACGTGACGAACAGACCTCAACACACTGCTTGGGCCGCATCCCTATGAGAAGTCAACGCGCGTCCTGGACCTCTGGCGGCAACACCCCCCGGACCATGAAATGACAGGGCAACACAGCCATACCAGAGCCAGCGACCAGCTCCTTAGATAGACCTAAGAAATACCCTAGAAGGACCTATAAATAAATGTAACGGGGAGAGATAGACACCAGTGGTGGTCAGAACAATACAACTTTTCCTCATGATTGGCACGGCCAACGGGCGGAAGAAAGCGACCCTGCGAAATTGGACCGGAGTCACCCATCTCATCCCTCGCACGATGCTTCAGCGGACGGATAGTCGAATCCGACCAGGCAGTGTTCACCCGCCTGACCTACATCGGTTTAGCCCACCTCGGCCTGAGACAAGACGAGGTGGGCCTGATGGTCTTCGGCGAGCTCCTGGACCTGGTGGACTGCTGGCGGATCGAGACAGGACGAGCGAAACCAGCACGGGTGTGGTTCATCGACGACATCATCCCAGCCGGGATTTAGCCAGCTGCGCGATCATTTCCCACGGTAGGTGCGAGCGAACAAATGCACTGCGGGAACGTCTGGGAATCGTCAACGCTTCGTCAGCCACACGCTGGACCAGATCGGTATCGGCTCCGAGCGCCTCAGCAATCCAGACCAGCCCTTCGGGGTGTTGAAGCCGGTTATAGGTCGTTTTCGCCGACACATTCGGTTCTTTCCGCATGAACGCTCCGCTGCCGGTCGTCGCTTGCGATGCGAACCACTCCGCCATGTGTTCACGCTGCGAGGACCACCAGCGCCCATTCTTTTGTGGATCGGCTTGTTCCATAGCATCAGAAATCGGCAAATGCGCATCCAGCTTTGCAAGCAGTTTCGCGAACCGGCGCACATCAATATCGGTGTCACTCACGTTGTGCTCCCTCGCATCGCGGACGATTCCCACTACCTAATTCTAGTTCGAGGAGGTGACCTTCACCGTGGCTGATAGCTCGTTTGGTCTCAAGATCGGTCTGGAAGGTGAACGCGAGTTCAAGCGGGCCATCACCGACATCAACCGTGAAATGCGGGTGCTGGGCTCGGAGATGAAACTGGTGGCTTCCCAGTTCGGGAAGAACGCCACCAGTGCGGATGCGCTCACGGCTCGTAACCAGGTGCTGGCTAAAGACATCGAGACCCAAAAGGCCAAGATCGAAACACTCAAGGCCGCGCTGGAGAACTCGGCCGAGTCGTTCGGGGAGAACGATTCGCGCACGAAGAACTGGCAGATCCAGCTCAACAACGCCGGAGCTGAGCTCAACGAGCTAGAAAAAGAACTCAAGGCCAACAACGATGCGCTCGGCGAGTTCGGTGACGAGACCGACGGGGCAGGCGATGACGCGAAAGACGCTGCCAAGGACGCCGGGCACTTGGAGGACGCAGTCGATGATCTCGGTGACGAGATGGACGACACCGGGGATAAGACCCGCGTCTTTGGGGACGTGCTCAAAGCGAATCTGGCCGCCGAGGCGATCATCGCCGGTGTCAAGGGCATCGGCAAGGCGATCGCAAGCATCGGCCGGGGTAACGCCGCCGGCTATGGGGTGAGTACGTTGCAGGAACCAAGGGCCGGCGGGCGATCACCTGGAGCCGGGGACTCAAAGACAGGTTCGACGTCAACGACAAGACCGATGAGGACATCATCGACGATACCGAGTCAGCCCCGGCCCGGTGGCTGGCCGAAGGCCGTGGATACGACCGCCTGCGCAGATCAGACCCGGAACTCTTAGCCGTAGTGCTCGAAGCTGCCGAAGCAGACAAATGGGCCACCGTGGAGAGTCTGCTACCGGGCCGCCCGCCACCAGACCCAGACGACACCGGAGAAGACTGACCTAGCGATCAAGGGACCCCGGAGTGCCTCATGTCAAGATCCCCGGGAATTGCAGGTCGTGCCTCACACATATTTTCCCCGCTAACCGGGGTCTCAGCCGGCCCGGGTGTGGTGGACCTTGATGCCCGCGGGGTCCGGTTGGGCCTGAGTTTTCTCGATCTGGCGTTCAAGCCTCGCAGTCTTGCCCGCAGCGAGCTTGATCAACCGTTGCTGGATCTGGTCGATTTTCTCGGCAGCCAGGCCGACCGGATCCAGACCTGCCCGGTACTTCTGAAGCTCTTGTTTCTGCTGGGCGTTGAGGATCCCGGAATCCAGCAATCGTTGATACGGTGTCTTGGCAGAGTCGTAGACGCGTTTGCGGCCGGCCGACACGATCGGTGGAATACCCGGTCGGTTTCTTCCTCGGAGTGAAGAAGTTCAGGCGGTCGTTGACCAACGGCCACAGGCGTTGCAGGAGCTGTAGCTCGGTCGCGGTGTCGTAGCGGTAGGAGAACCCGTACCGGCGCATGAAGTGGTTGTTCTTCGATTCGATGGTGGCCTGATCGTTCTTCGTATCCGGGCGTGCCCGGGTGAAGAAGATCTTGCGGTCAGCGGCCCAGTCGATGAGGTTGTGGTTGATGAACTCGGACCCGTTGTCGAAGTCGAGTCCGGTCACCAGGTAGGGCACAGTATTGACGAGTTGTGTGCAGGCATCGACGA
This sequence comes from Auritidibacter sp. NML100628, assembly GCF_003185985.1. Taxonomy (NCBI): domain Bacteria; kingdom Bacillati; phylum Actinomycetota; class Actinomycetes; order Micrococcales; family Micrococcaceae; genus Auritidibacter; species Auritidibacter sp. NML100628. The sequence continues at coordinate 247,068 of NZ_QHLP01000002.1, read as the reverse complement.
CGTGGGTCGAGGCGTTGTTCTTCATCGGGTGGGTATAGACCCACCCGGTGTGCATGTCGGTGTCGTTCACGCAGCGGGCGAACTCGCCGTTGAGAGTCGGGCCGCAGTGGGCGACGGTATCGATTTCGAAGAAGCCGGGTTCGTCGTCGAGTTCGTCACCGGCCTTGGGCACGGTGATGGAGTTACGCAGTAGGCTCCCGGGCTTCGTCGCTGACTTCCCAGGCAGGGGGTCCTTGTCACGGACTGGTTTGAGGTACCGGTTGATGGTCGCCGGACTCATCGCCAACAGCTTGGCACGCACGCTGTGGTTGTAGCGGCCTTTGCCCGGGATCAGGTGGGTGGGCTTCGAGGCAGTCCAGTAGGCCTTTCATGGCTGCGGCGAGGTACTTACCGCAGATGCCGCCGGCGATCGAGCACACGTATGGCAAGATCTTGACCGCGTCGTAGGAGTATTTGCGGGCCTTCGTCTTCGGCCTGTCGATGACCGCGACTGTGGCTGTCGCGCGTCCTTTGGGTTGCCGGGTACGGTGGGTGAGTTGCTGGCGGGCGTGGTCGCGGTTCCACCCGGTGAGTTCGGTGACGGTATCGAGGATCGCGGCTTTAGGTTTCTTCGGCGCTTGCGTGTAGGCGGTGGCGTAGTTCTTCGTGATCTCGATTCGGCTGCTCATAGATACGTCCTTGTCGACCATGACCCCATCGTCGTCGTGCCTGGTGGCCCGGGAGAAGGATTTCGCGGGGATTTTTCTGTGAGGCACGACCCCTTACTACCTGGGGGCTTTCTATGAGTCTCGTCGGGCTTTTGCCTTACCGATCACCACACCGGACCAAAAGAAGTGAAACACTTCATCAGGTCTGACCAGAATTGCTGGGCATAGCGTTTCTGTGTTCCTGACTCGGTGCCCTCTGCACGCCATTGGTTGATTCGATCCCGCCAGAAAACAGCCATTTTCTGCAGACGTGTACGGATACCATTTCGGTCAATAACGTCAGACACTAGACCACCTGTTGACGAGAGCAATCAAGCAGTCGTCACAGACTGCCGTATGTAGTGCACTTTGAATCGATTGGTCCGGAGGCCATGCACCACGTCACCATTCGCAACACCCCGAGGTCCAAAAACTGGCACTAGTTTGCTTCCCCGTCTCACAGCCCATACCGCGATAACGGGGGTCGCAATTAGACCCAGGTCAGCCCCACATCGGTCACCGAAGCTACCACACCAACCAATCCACCGATGAGCACCACCGACCATGCTGGGACTTTGGCGAACAGTAGTAAGGCGAAACACCCCACGGCGATGATCAGTGTGGCATATCCGGTAATCCCTTCGGTGATGATGGGAGTGATCAGCGCGGCTGTCATGATGCCGACAACGGCAGCATTGGCCCCGAGAACGGCAGAACGGGCCACCTGGTTCTGCTGAATCTTGGACCAAAATGGCAGGGTAGCCAACAGAAGCAGAATACCTGGAAGGAAGACGGAGACCAGTGCCAGGGCTGCACTCAGCCATGCGCTCCCACCGGATCCCATCTCGAACCCGAGGAATGCTGCGAACGTGAACAACGGTCCAGGTACCGCCTGGGCCGCACCGTAACCGGCCAAGAATTGATCTTGACTGACTGCTTCTGTGACCGCAGGCTCGGCTTGGAGTAGGGGTAAGACGACATGGCCGCCACCGAAGACCAGGGCACCGGCACGGTAGAACGCGTCCGTCAAGCTCACCCAGGGGTCGTCCCAGAGGGCAGTGATGATTGGTAAGCCGAACAGCAAGACCGCAAAGAGTACAACGCTGATGATGCCCACGTATTTGGAGATTTCCACGCTGAGTGGGGCAGGCTGTGTCTGAACCAGGTGACGGCACCAGATGACGCCGGCAATGATTCCGGCCATGATGGCGCCGATTTGACCGATATTCGAGGGGAGGATTAAGACGAGGGCGACGGCAACGATCCCGATGAGAATGCGCCGCAGGTCAGGTGTTAAGGATTTTGCCATGCCCCACACAGCGTGTGCGACCACAGCAACGGCCACCGCCTTCAGGCCGATGACGAGACCTTCTGCGATCGCACCATCCAAATTCACGGCGCCGATGGCGAATAACACGAGCAATAGTGCCGAGGGCAGGGTAAACGCCGTCCAGGCTGCTACCGCTCCCAGGTAGCCACCTCGGATGAATCCCAAAGCGAAACCTACCTGGCTTGAGGCAGGGCCGGGTAAGAACTGACAGAGCCCGACCAGCTGTCCGTAGTGCTCTTCACTGATCCACCGCCGGCGAGACACTAGCTCATTTCGGAAATATCCAAGGTGAGCAATAGGTCCGCCAAAAGAGGTGAGTCCTAGTCTGAGGAAGACATGAAAGACTTCCCACGGCTTAGTCTTCGTCATGCTGGTCTTGACCCCTTGAAATACCTGCCCCTGTTGTCGTGGACCGCATCCGATTCATGTGGTTGGCCCTCGTTCATTTTAGATGAGAACTTCGACAAATCGGTGCGGGAAATCCATGTGGCTGTCCCGAGTCGTCACGGTTCCCCAGGGCGGTGTCGCCGGGCAGAGCAACGGTGCACACTATTTAGTCTATTTCCCGAATTTCATCAGAACACACCAGCAGACTATGTGAATGGTTGATGTTCGAGTATCGAGAGAGAGTCTCTGGAAGACATCGATTTTGACGTGCGAGAATTTGCAGTGCTACTAGCTCGGTTACCTGAGCCCCTCCCGATATCAGATTCTTTTGAGCAAACCAATCGCCAGAGGACAGGCAGTTGGTGGACCTTGCAACGAGAGCATATGACTGAGTGGTTCGCTTCCCAAGCAACGACCGGTTTCGGCGCGTACGTTAGGCGAAGAACGGATCTTTCAGCAACGAAGACTTATAACCGTCGCCAGAGCGCTGAGGGACTCGTATGGATTGCGGAAGCACTTGGAGCTGATGCTGACCTTGTCCAACAAGCTGCCCACGACGTGTTGATCAGGCCTTGTCGCGGTCGCCGCGGATACGTGAGGGAGCACCTGCCTTGGGAGCTGATCGCGGAAATGGCGGAAGACTCCTTTTCGGAATGAGGTGTTTGAATCAAGAGTGCCGGGCCTTTCCACGGCCTGTGGTCTCTGATGGATAGCAGTCCACGCGGTTTCGCGGTTGCCCGGTTGATTCCACTGCACCAGAACTTCTCGGGAAAGTCGTTGTTTCCACCTGAAGCCGGGTTTATGTTGCTGTTCGGCGAGCTACTGCGGAAGCGCCCGAAGGTTTTTGGAGCGGAGAGAAAGCAGGGGGCGTTCGTGAGAGAATCTTCGGTATTGTTTTGCCTATGTCAATTATTTCACCTTCCCTCGTTGAATCCGCGTCATCGCGGCTCGCGGACATGCTCCGTGATATTCAGAAGTTGGTAGAGGTCGAGTCTTTTTCCTCGGACCTGGAAGCTGTGGCTCGTGGTGCTGAAGCTGTTTCTGAGGTTATTTCTCAACGGTTGGGTGCCACCGTGGAAATCCTCCAGGTCGATGGTGTTACGCACCTGCGTCTACGTTTCGGAGCAGGCAACCCGAAAGTCGTCATCCTGACTCACCAAGATACGGTGTGGCCCCTGGGGACCCTGGAACGCATTCCCTTTAGCAATGATGGTTCCAAGCTTCGAGGCCCTGGCTCTCTTGACATGCAAACCGGCGTGGTCATGGCCGTTCATGCCACAGCCATGTTGCAGGAATTGGGAGTGGATCTCGATGGTCTCTGCATTCTGGTGACAGGAGATGAAGAAGTGGGTTCGACAACATCGCAGGAGCTCATTCTCTCAGAGAGCCAGAATGCGACGGCAGTTTTCGTTACCGAAGGCGCTTTTGAGACGTCGCTGAAGATTGCTCGTAAAGGCACATCGGATTATGTCGTTGCCGTTAAAGGGCGAGCCGCTCACGCGGGTCTTGAACCTGAGCAGGGCATCAATGCGGGTCTTGCTTTGGCTCTGCTGGTGCCGAAGATTGCCGGCATGAGTGATCCTGACCAGGGGACTACAGTCACACCAACCGTTATCAAGGCCGGAACCACGCCCAACACCGTCCCCGCTTCTGCTCAAGTCACCGTTGATGTCCGGACCCCGACCCGAGAAGAGCAAGATCGTGTCGATGCCGAAATGCGCCAGCTCGTGTCTCCGCTTCCTGGGGCAACGGTGACAGTTCTAGGTGGCGTCAATCGTCCGCCAATGGAGCGTAGCACCGGCGCCGATCTTCTAACCCAAGCTCAGACGATTGCGGAGACGTTGGGCATAGAGCCATTCGAGGGAGTCGGTGTGGGAGGAGCCTCTGATGGCAACTTTACCGCGGCCCAAGGGATTCCCACCTTGGACGGAATGGGGGCGTGCGGTGCAGGAGCACACGCTGATCACGAGCACGCTCTGGTGGAGTATATTGCGCCACGAACAGCGCTCTTGGCTGCCATGGTTGCTACCCAGCTTGAGATACGTGACACGGAATAGGCTGACAAAATTTATGAGGTGTCGCTCAAAAACTGTCTCTAGCCCAGGCCTTGAATAATACCCGCGAGAAGCGCAGTTTGCGGAGCGATGGACGAGATCAAGATATGCTCGTGAAACGCGTGAGGTCCTTCGCCGTCGGCTCCAAGACCATCTATCACCGCCAAGCCACGTGCGGCGACAAAATTGGCGTCAGAAGCACCACCGGCGGCCTTCGGTGAAAGTTCTCTGCCCAGCCTCTTGCCTACTTCTAGTGCACGGTAGAGCGCCCTTTCAGAAGCGGGATTGAGCGTCATCGGTGGTCTATCGCCTGCGCCCATCTCAATCTCGAGGGAGAGCCGATCATCACTGGCAAAAGGTTCAGGTAATTTTAGCGCTGGTAACTGGCGATTAATTCGTTGTTGTTCCTCGAGCGTGGTCACTCGAATATCCACGAGAGCTTCGGCGAATCCTGCAACGACGTTGCGTCCTGTGCCACCATTGATAACTCCCACGTTGACGGTGGTACCCTGCTCGGGATCGGCGAGTCTGGTGATATCGCTGATTATTGTCGCGAGCGCGTGGATAGCGTTGGCACCTTTTTCTGGTTCCAACCCCGCATGCGACTGGCGCCCATATACCCTAACATCCGCAAACATCACGCCTTTGCGTTCATGTTTGGGATGCCCCTGGGCGCTGGGCTCGGTGACTAAAGTGAGTCTCGATCTCGATGCCACGTCCTCGATCAAGTGCCGCGATGAGAGCGATCCGATCTCTTCGTCCCCCGTGAGTAATAACGTGACGGGCGGGAACGCCTGCCCGAGTGCTTTCATTGCTCTGATCGCCCAGGCGAGTTGTATGATCCCGAACTTCATATCCAAGACTCCGGGACCAGAAAGTTTGTCTCCGTCGGCCTTGAGTGGCCAGTCATCGATCGTGCCCTGTGGCCACACCGTATCGTAATGGCACAGCACCAGTACTGCTTGCTGGATGCTATCAGTGTGGTCTTCGGCGGTACGACCGTGCCAGTGTAGCTCCAAGACATCGCCGTAGTCGGTGTGCGAATTCCTGAATTCAGCGTCAGGTTCTCCAGTACGGGAAATCACAGTATGGCGAATCACTTCGAGACCACTATCCAGCAGGGCTTTGTCGTTACTGGGCGTTTCCGCTGTGACAACCCTTCTGAGGTCGTCGATAAATTCCTGTTGGTGTGAGTTGATGTAGTTCTCAACGGCATCCGTCGTGGCGGGCATCGCGGGAGAAGCCTTCCTGTGGGCTGGCGGTAATCAAACGTTAGCGGACGGGAACGCCGGGGCCTAGGGGAATTCCGATGGCGTACCAGACCATAAAGAAAAGGAACCAGCCGACTAGCAACGCGATAGAGATCGGCAAGGTCATGGAGATCAGTGTGCCGATTCCGGCACGCGGATAGTACCGTTGCAGATACCCTAAGACGAGGGCGAAATACGGGCTCATCGGCGAAATGATATTGGTGGGCGAGTCACCGATGCGGAACAACATCTGAGTAACTTCCGGAGAAATCCCGATCAGCATCAGCATAGGTACCAAAACGGGTGCCATGAGTGTCCATTGAGCAGATCCGGAGGTGATAAAGAAGTTTAGCGCCGCGACCAATAACACCACTCCGCCAAAGAGGACGATTGTCGGCAAGTTGGCCTGCGACAGGAACTCTGCACCGTTAATGGCCATTACCTCGCCCATGTTTGACCATCTGAAGTAAGCGATGAATTGTGCTGCCGCAAAGAAGATAACAATGATGGGTGCCAGTTCTTTAATCGCTTTGGCCATCATGTCCGGGACATCGTGTAGTTTGCGTATAGTTCCGTTCACCAGGCCATAGGTGACACCGGCGACGAAGAATGCCAGTGCGATTGGTAACGCGATGTCGGTAAGTAACGGAGAGTCCAGCGCATCTCCACTTTCAGCCTGCATCGGAGAACCTGGTATGAACAGTAGAGCGAAATAGATAGCCAGGAAGAGCACGATAGCAAGTGCTGTCCATCCCAGAGAACGGACTTCTTTCTTCGTATACGTCAGTAGCGATTCGTCGTCATCGATCGCAGTATCTGCATCTGTATCCCGACCCGTTTGGAGTACTGCGGTCGCCGCGCCTCCTGCTCGATCTTCTTCGTCACGGAAGCGCCGAGTCATTTTCACCAGCAAGAGTTCAGCAACAAGGGTGACCAGGGTGGCGAGGACTACGGCAGACGCCATAGAGAAAAAGTAATTGGCAACTGGGGACACGACGTATTCATCGTCAATAATATGAGCTGCACTCGTGCTAATACCGGCCAGGACGGGATCCACTGCAGTAATTAGTAGTGACGAGTTGTATCCCGCCGAGGCTGAACCGAAGGCAACGATTGCGCCGAGCACTGCGGAGCGACCGGCGGCCTTGAACGCGGCGGCTGCTAAAGGAATCAAAATGACGTAGATTGCGTCGGAGGCCACAGAACCGGTGACGCCAGTCAGAGCGATAGTAAATGTGAGCCATTTGGTCGAGACACGAGAAACAATGACCCGAATTGCACTGCTAATCAGTCCCGAGCCTTCGGCGACAGCCACGCCAAGCATGACCGTGATGATGATGCCAAGTGGCGGGAACTCGACAAAGTTAGCTATCGCATCTTCAATCATCCGCTGAAAACCCGCGGGGTTGAGCAACGATTGGACAGCTACGTGCTCGTCGTCGGCCGGATTCACAGCACTGAGGCCAACGCTTTCAAGAACGGCCGAAAGGACAAGGACAAGAACGGCTAACGCTATAAACAGCCAGAACGGGTGCGGCAGATAGTTGCCGATCTTCTCAAGCCATTGGAGTGACCGTACCAAGCGTCCGTCTCTCGGCGTGGTAGCTACACTATCGGCGGAAGCTACTTTTGGCTCCGGATCGTGTTGTTGAGTTGTCATAGCGGTCCTCTGTTCAAGAGCGAGTGACGAGATGATTTGCGGGCCGGCGATTCAACGTTGGATGTGTCGCGTAGGCCTGTCTAGATAGCTTGACTAATGTGAACTAAATCATAACGAAAGCAACCGGATTTTTTCAAAGCGATCTCGTTGAGGTGCTGAGATGTGAGGGACGAGAAGTCATGTATTTCTGTGGGGGATTCATGAGTCAGATCGGATTTTATCGACAGGGTCTCGCGCTCTTTCGTCTTACCAGCTCAGACGGTAACTAGCGTTAAACAAAACCGGGGACCACGCGATCGCGTGGTCCCCGGCCAGATGTTCAGACTCAAACGTCTAGATTAGGCGTCCATCTTCTGAACCTTGGCGGCAGCACCGGACTTGCGGTTTGCGGCCTGGTTCTTGTGAATGACACCCTTGCTCACGGCTTTGTCCAGCTTACGGCTGGCTACGGCCAGAGCCTTCGAGGCGGCTTCCTTATCACCGGACTCAACAGCTGCATCGAGGTTGCGCAGGTGAGTCTTCAGCTCGGACTTGTACGCATTGTTGCGACGACGAGCCTTTTCGTTGGTGAGAATACGCTTCTTTTGCGACTTAATATTGGCCACGGAAATGGTCCTAACTTCTGTCGAGGATTGGTCGGTTGAGGGAGTTTCCTATCCCGAGCGACTGAGCGGTGTGGGGGCACCTAGGAAAGCTCGACACAGGGTGCCCGTCGACCTACGCGGACACACAGCTGACCATCATACCACGCAACAGCGTGCGGATTCTTCGTGGTGTGCGGTGGCACTGAGCACATACACTGGCTGGCACCCTGGTGGAATCATGAGACAATAGACCATTAGACCTTATTCATTGTCATCGATGAAGGATGTTGCCCTTGTCGCCACAGGCTATTGATCCGCCCCGTCCTGGGTCGACCAACCCGGTGCAGATTCGAAACTTCTGCATTGTTGCCCACATCGACCACGGTAAATCTACCCTGGCCGACCGGATGTTGCAGAAAACCGGCGTGGTGACTCCCCGGGAGATGAAAGACCAGTTTTTGGACCGGATGGACATTGAACGCGAACGCGGGATTACCATCAAATCCCAAGCCGTGCGCATGCCCTGGGCCTATGAAGGCACCAACTACGTGCTGAACATGATCGACACCCCCGGGCACGTTGACTTCAGCTACGAAGTCTCCCGCTCTCTGGCCTCCTGTGAGGGGGCGATTCTGCTGGTTGATGCTTCCCAAGGGATTGAAGCTCAAACGCTAGCCAACCTGTATTTGGCGATGGAACACGAGCTGTCCATTATCCCGGTGCTCAATAAGATTGACCTTCCGGCAGCTGATCCCGACCGCTACGCGGTGGAGATCGCCAACCTGATCGGTGTGGAACCCGACGACGTACTCCGCGTCTCGGGTAAAACCGGTGAAGGCGTGGAAGAACTGCTCGATGAAGTGGTCCGGTCCACCCCCGCACCTGAGGGCAATCACGATGCGGCCACCCGGGCGATGATTTTCGACTCGGTCTATGACAGCTACCGTGGTGTGATTACCTACGTGAGAATGGTCGACGGCGAACTCCAACCCCGCCAGAAGATCAAGATGATGGCCACCGGTAGTACCTACGAACTCCAGGAACTGGGTGTGTATTCACCCGATGCCATCCAAGCCGAGGGATTGTCGGTCGGTGAAGTCGGGTACCTGATTACCGGCGTCAAAGATGTGCGCGAATCCAAAGTCGGTGACACCATTACCTCGGCCCACGATCCGGCCGAGGACCTGATTAGTGGCTATGAGGAGCCTCAGCCGATGGTGTTCTCCGGTTTGTATCCCATTGATGGCTCGGATTACCCGGACCTGCGTGATGCCCTGGATAAGCTCAAGCTCAACGATGCTGCGCTGAACTATGAGCCCGAAACCTCGGTGGCGCTCGGTTTCGGATTCCGTGTCGGATTCTTGGGGTTGCTCCACCTGGAGATTGTGCGCGAACGTCTGGAACGCGAATACAACCTGGATTTGATTTCTACCGCGCCCAACGTGGTCTACCAGGTCACTACCGAAGACGGCACCGAAGTTGATGTCACCAACCCTTCAGAGTTTCCCGAAGGCAAGATCCAGTCGGTGCGTGAACCCATGGCGCAAGCCACCGTGATTGTGCCCAGCGAATTTATCGGTGCGGTCATGGAACTCTGCCAGGGTAAGCGCGGACAGCTTCAAGGTATGGACTACTTGTCCGAAGAGCGTGTCGAGATCCGGTACTGGATCCCGTTGGCCGAAATTGTCTTCGACTTCTTTGACCAGCTGAAATCCCGGACCAGGGGCTACGCCTCGTTGAACTGGCAACGCGATGGCGACCAAGAAGCGGACCTGGTCAAGGTGGATGTGCTCCTTCAAGGCGACACAGTCGATGCGTTCTCAGCGATCACCCACCGTGACCACGCCTACGCCTACGGGGTCAAGATGACCGGAAAGCTCAAAGAGCTCATCCCACGTCAGCAGTACGAGGTGCCCATTCAGGCAGCCATTGGTTCCCGGATTATTGCCCGCGAGAACATTCGGGCTATCCGCAAAGATGTGCTGTCCAAGTGCTACGGTGGCGATATTTCGCGTAAACGGAAGCTGTTGGAGAAGCAGAAGGAAGGCAAGAAGCGGATGAAGATGGTCGGCCACGTGGAAGTGCCACAGGAAGCTTTCATTGCTGCCCTGTCCACCGACGGTGGCGACTAAGCCTCCAGGAGGCCTGACGATCTCGTGCCACACATCGACCTGCAGGGCTACCGGGTTCCTGACTCCCCGCTGTTTCCCGCTGACGTCGGTCAGCGCATCTCCGAGTCGCTGACAGCGGGAACACCCAGGACCTTCTCGTTGTACGTGCACATTCCGTTTTGTACGGTCCGGTGTGGGTACTGCGACTTCAACACCTACACGGCCACCGACTTTGGGCCTGGAGCCTCCCACGACACCTACGCCACAACGGTCTTACAGGAACTGGAAATGGCCCGGGAGCGGATGGATGCTTCGGGCATTCCGAACCGGCCGATTCATACCGTCTATTTTGGAGGCGGGACGCCGACACTATTGCCTGCCACAGACCTGGTCCGGATTGTTGAGCGAGCCCGGGAGCTCTTCGGTATCAAACCGCAGGCGGAAATCACCACCGAGGCCAATCCGGATACCGTTACCGAGGATTCGATCGCCGAACTGGCCGAGGGAGGATTCACCCGGCTGTCGCTGGGCATGCAGTCGGCGGTCGGCCACGTACTGAAAGTCCTCGACCGGTCACACACCCCGGCCAATATTCCCCCGGCGGTGGTCTGGGCAAAACAGGCCGGGCTGGAGGTCTCCCTCGACCTGATCTTTGGCACACCGGGGGAGAGCCTGGCAGATTGGCAACAGAGCCTTGAGGTCGCCATTGAGCAGGCCCCGGAACATCTGTCTGCCTACGGACTCATCGTTGAACAAGGCACCAAATTGGCGGCCCAAATTCGGCGTGGCACCTACCCCGATACCGACGGGGACGACCAGGCCGATAAATACGTGATGGCCGAGGAGCTACTGGGCCAGGCGGGGTACCGCTGGTATGAAATCTCCAACTGGGCTCATGATCCGGAAGGCACCGGAGTGCATCGGGCAGAACACAATCTGGCCTACTGGCGTAATCAGGACTGGTGGGGCGCGGGCCCCGGAGCTCACTCGCATTTAGCCGGCATCCGGTGGTGGAATGCCAAGCATCCGCTGGCTTATGCGCAACGGTTGAGCTCGGGGGTGCCTGCCGCGGTTGGGATGGAACAACCCGATGAGGCAGAACGCCACCTGGAAAATATTATGCTCGGGATCCGCCTTTCCGAAGGACTCGCCATCTCAGAGCTGAGTCCAACAGAACAAGAACAGATTCCCGAGCTACTGCGACAGGGATTATTAGAACCAGGCGCTGTGAAGAGAGGTCGCTTAGTGCCGACCCTACACGGACGGTTACTGGGGGATGCCATCACCCGCCAGCTGGCCGATATCTAGCTGACTAGCTGATCAGGCGCAGGTTGACCGGGTAGCGGTAGGGGCGACCCTTATTGACCTCGATACCGGCCACCACACCGGAAACGGTCATAAACAGCCAAATCAACACGGTCAGTACAGCGAAGATCGCGCCGATCACCGGCAACCAGGACAAAACGTTCAGCACGATAGCCACCACCGACAATGGCAAGGTGAAGTTCAGGGCTTCCTTCGATTCTTGGGCGGTGAAGGGGCCACGCTCGCGGAAGACCAAGTAGATCACCAGTGAGGGGATGAACATCAAAATGGCACCAAAATGTGCGACAGCGGCCCACTGACGGTCCTCGGAGGGAGTCAGCGGTTTCGGCTCTGACGTCTCATTCTGCTGGGGGCCAGAAGTATTTCCCGAGTACTGGGACACGAGTTCCACCTTTTCTCTCCGAGCTGTCACAGCTACTGTCTCAGCTTTATGCCATCACGTCCGGTCCCTTCGTCAGGTGAATCCGGGCGAATTCAACCATCAGTATAGGAGGACAACCTGAATTTCGTGTAAAGAACACGATCAGGTCCGAGAGCTAGGCGGGCTCCACGGTGACAAAGTCAATCATTTGTTCGACCTTGGCCAGCAATGCCGGTTCCAAGTCCGCGTAGTTGCTCACCCGGGCCAGAATCTGTTTCCATCCCAGCCCTATATCCTCTGCATCCTTGTGCGGTAGCCCCAACCATTCGAGAATCCCGGCCTTCCAGGATTGGCCCTTCGGGATGACCGGCCACTGCTGCCGGCCAATCACCTGTGGCTTGACCGCCTGCCAAATATCGACATACGGGTGACCCACAATCAGCACATTGCCCTGAGCCCCGGGAAGCGTCATGGTCTGCTCGGCAATCGCCGACTCTTTAGACCCGGGCACAAGGTGATCCAGCAACACCGCCAAACGGCGTCGCGGAGCCGGACCAAAATCTTCGACCGCACCGGCCAGCTCGTCAATACCGTGTTGCGGTTCGACCACAATCCCTTCAACCCGCAGATCATCGCCCCAGATCTTCTCCACCAGCTCGGCATCGTGGACACCTTCCACCCAAATCCGGGAGGCGCGGGCGACCTTCGCCCGCGTTACCGGAGCCTGACGAGACCCTGAGGCAGTGCGAGCATGACGGTGTCCCGGCTCGGCCGGTTTCTTCGTCTTGGTCGGCATCACCAGCTCAACCGGTTGTCCGTCGATCAGAAATCCCGGGCCCAACGGGAAAGACTTGGTCGCACCGCGACGATCTTCTAAGACCACCACGATCATCCCACCAACCCGTTCTAGCCGGATCATCGCTCCGGTGAAACCAGTGGTGGCATCCTCGACCACCAGATTCTTAGCAGCGGGAACCTTGGGAACAACGGCCTGCCGGGCCCGCCGAGCCTGATCTGCTGCCAGAGTCTCTGGTCCCCACTGATCCCACTCCATCAGCACTCCCTTTCGCTGGCACGTCGTCAGTGACGTGGTCCACTCGGTTCCCGGTGAGACTACCACCGGGCGTTTGTCTGCCAGCGAAGCACCGCCGGTGAGACTGCACATCACCACAGCGGGCTACTAGAATTAGCACTAGGCGCCCGACAGTGCTAATTTGTGGAAGATACGCACGACCATCAACAGGCTGAGCAGAAGGGACGGTGAGATGAGCGATTTGCCGCGCCGGATGAAAGTCTTACAGGCCATCGTGGAAGACTATGTCGCCTCCCGGGAGCCAGTCGGTTCCAAAGCCCTGGTGGATCGTCACGACCTCGGCGTCTCCTCGGCCACGGTGCGTAACGATATGGCCGATTTGGAAGATGAAGGGCTTATTGCTGCCCCGCACACCTCGGCCGGACGGATCCCGACCGATAAAGGGTACCGGTACTTTGTTGACCGCATCTCCGAAATTCGACCACTCTCGGCTGCAGAAAAACGTGCCGTGCAGGCCGTCTTGGACATCACCACCGAAGACCTCGATGAGGTCATGACCCGGAGCGTGCAGGTACTGGCCCAGCTCACCCACCAAGTGGCCGTCGCACAGTTTCCCAAGACCGATACCGCGGTGATTCGTCACCTCGAGCTCGTCTGGTTAGCCGAACACCGCCTACTGGTTGCGGTGATTTTCTCGACCGGGAAAATCGAACAGCGCATGTTCACCGTCGCCGATCAGGAAGATGACCTCGACGTCCAGGTGGTGCGCGACATCTTCGTCCGCCAACTCAACGGGCTCACTGCCCAGGAAGCGCTCTCGGTGATTCCGGGCATTCTGGCCGGTGTGCCCGGAACAGAACAGCGCTTGGCCGAAGATTTATCCCACCAGCTCCAGCTGTTGTTGGCCTCCACTCAGCGCGACCGGATCTATTTGGCCGGTACCGCCAACTTGGCCCGGTCTCAAACGGACTTCGGATCCTCGATCGGACCGGTGTTGGAAGCACTGGAAGAACAGGTCGTGTTGCTGAAGCTACTGGCCGAAATGCAACAAGACGTGCGGGGGTTGTCCGTCTCGATCGGTACCGAAAACCAGGGGTCGTTGTCGGGGACCTCCGTCGTCGCAGCCGGCTATGGCCCCAACAGCAGTTCCATGTTGGGTGTGGTGGGTCCAACCCGGATGGACTACCCCGGTACCATGTCTGCGGTACGGGCCATCGCCCGCTACTTGTCGAAAATCTTAGCTCAGTAAATTGGAAGGAAGTTACTCCACCGTGGCAGATCACTACGAGGTTCTGGGGGTATCGAAAGATGCCTCGGCAGAAGAAATTAAGCGCGCCTACCGGAAGAAGGCACGCACCCTGCACCCAGATGTGAACCCCTCACCTGACGCTGCCGAAGAATTCAAACAGGTCACCGCCGCCTACGAAGTGCTTTCGGACGAGACCAAACGTCGTAACTACGATATGACCGGTAACGCCAACGGTACCGGAGCGACCGGTGGCTTTGGAGGAGGCTTCGGTGGCTTCTCCGATATCTTTGACACCTTCTTCGGCGGTGGCGGTGGTGCCCGTTCTGGCCCGGCCTCACGTACCCGTCGCGGCCAAGACGCGCTGATTAACGTCAAGATCGAGCTCGAAGATGCTGTCTTCGGTGTAGAGAAAACCATCGACCTACAGACCGCGGTACGCTGTAGCGTTTGCGATGGCTCCTGTGCCGAACCCGGCACCGGCACTCAGACCTGCGAAACCTGCCACGGCCAAGGCCAAATCCGTCGCCCGGTTCAATCCATTCTGGGTACGGTGATGACCGCCGAAACCTGCCCGAGCTGTCGGGGCTTTGGCGACACCATTCCCAACCCGTGCCACGAGTGCGGTGGCCAGGGCCGTGTTCGCGAACGGGTGTCGCTGACCATCAAGATTCCCTCCGGTGTCGATACCGGCACCCGCATTCAGCTGGCCGGTCGTGGTGAAGCCGGTCCCGCCGGTGGCCCCCAGGGCGATCTCTATGTGGAAATCAAAGTCGGAGACCACCCGGTGTTCTCCCGTGACGGCGCTGACCTGACCGCCACCATGACCTTGCCGATGACGGCTGCGGCCCTGGGCACCGAGCTGACCTTGGATACCTTCGACGGGGAACAAACGATCCGCGTCAAACCCGGCACCCAATCCGGCTCGGTCGAAACTCTCAAGGGCCTGGGCGTGGGTCTGTTGCGTGGCAACGGGCGCGGGGACTTAAAGGTGACGCTGAAAGTCGAGACCCCCACCAAGCTCGATGATAAGCAACGCGAGCTGTTGGAAGCACTAGCCACCGCCCGCAGTGAACACATCGTCCACGGCCAGACCGAATCCAAAGGCCTGTTCTCCCGGCGGAAGAAAAAGAACCGTGACCGCGACTAAGCATCTGGTGGCGGTGAGTGCGGGCAGGCCATGACGCACCAGCTGTTCTATGTTGCCCCCGGGGCTTTGGAGGGGCTGACAGGCCGCGGCGACCAGGTGGAACTGGATGCTGCAACCACCCGGCACGCGGTGAAATCCCTGCGACTGACGCCAGGAGACCGGGTGCTGGTGGCCGATGGGACCGGCACCGGGGGAGTGGGAGAACTGGTGGAGACCTCCGGGCCCTGTGCCGTGGTCGGTCTCGAGGAACTCACCCACCAACCGGCACCTGCACCCCGGTTGGTTTTAGTCCAAGCCCTGGCCAAAGCAGACCGCGACCTGCTGGCGGTGGCCACCGCGGTCGAACTCGGCGTGGACGCGGTGATTCCCTGGCAGGCCGAACGCTCGATCGTGCGGCTGAAAGCAGACAAGACAGCCAAAACCGTGACCAAATGGCAGTCCCAGCTGCTCACCGCGGCCCAACAGTCCCGCCGATACCGGATCCCTGAGCTCAGGGATCCGGTCAGTGGCACCGCCGTGGCCGAGCTAGCCCAGCACCGGCACCGGCTGGTGCTCGTCACCCACCAAGACGCCACCGAGCACCTGGGTGAAGCGCTCACCGACGCGATGCAACAAGCACACCATGACGGGCCAGCCATCTCCGAGATCGCTATCGTGGTCGGCCCCGAAGGTGGTATCTCACAGGCAGAAATCACCGCACTGCAGGATGCCGGGGCCCGCATCGTCGTGCTGGGGACCCATATTCTGCGGGCCTCCACCGCCGGCCCGGCCGCCGTGGCGGTGATCAATGAACGACTCGGCCGGTGGTATCCGCCCCAGGCCACCGGGTGAGGGATCACCGTCGCGTCGGTGAAGCGAGTAGACTTGACCACAACGTCTGAGAACACGACCTTGACCCCCCTGACGGAGAGTGCACCGAACTCTTGGCTGAGATCACCAACCACAACACCATTAGTTTCTCCTCTGCCGAGCAGATGATTGCCAGCTTGGGACCCCAAGACCTTGCCCTGCGTGTCCTGGACGGTATCTACCCGGAGCTGACCATCGCACTACGTGACCAAACCGTAGTGCTCTCTGGCGCCGACGACGCGGTGACGCAAGCCCACCGCGTACTCGAAGAACTGCGTTCCATCGCCGCCGGTGGCACCACCGTCGACGCCCAGCTGATTGAAGCCACCATCTCCGGTGTCCGGCACCAGGCCCGGATGGCTGGTCTCGCCCAAGCACAGACCCATGCCGGGGGAGTGGCCGGCCTCGGCGCCGGCGCGACCACCTCCGGTACCCGAATCGGTGTGGGAACCGAAGCGATTATTTCCTCCCGGGGGAAGCAGATCCGTCCCAAGACGCTGAACCAACAGGACTATGTGCGAGCCATCGACGAGCACACCGTGACCTTTGGGCTCGGCCCAGCTGGCACCGGTAAAACCTATTTGGCCATGGCCAAAGCGGTCCAAGCCCTGCAGGCCCGGGAAGTCAACCGCATTATTCTCACTCGCCCGGCGGTCGAGGCTGGCGAGTCCTTGGGCTATTTGCCCGGATCCCTGTCCGAGAAAATCGACCCCTACCTGCGCCCGCTCTACGACGCGTTGCACGATATGGTCGATCCCGAAAACATTCCGCACCTGATGGCTGCCGGAACCATTGAAGTCGCTCCGCTGGCCTATATGCGCGGTCGCACCCTGAACGATGCCTTCATCATTCTCGACGAGGCCCAAAATACCTCCTCGGAACAGATGAAAATGTTCTTGACCCGCCTGGGATTCAATTCTCATATGGTCATCACCGGCGACTCCTCCCAAATCGATCTGCCCCGGGGCACCGACTCCGGGCTGGCCCAAGCCGTGGAATACCTGGAGGGGATCGACGATATTGCCATCGTGCGCCTAACCAGCAAGGATGTGGTTCGCCACCGTCTGGTTTCTCAGATCGTCGACGCCTATGAAACTCACCAACCCGCCGGCGCCTCGCGTCCTGCCCGCAGTGCACGCAACGCCCGGAAATCCGGAAGGTAATGGTCTGCCATGTCCGTTGCTGACGCCCTGCCACACGTCGATGTGCTCAACGAGTCCCAGACCCCTGTAGACACCGACCGTCTCTACCATCTCATCCAGCACCTATTTACCGCATTGCACCTGGCAGAGACCACCGAGCTCTCGGTGGTCTGCGTGGACCCGGGTCCGATGGAACAACTCCACCTGGACTGGATGGATCTGCCCGGGCCCACCGACGTGATGAGCTTCCCGATGGACGGCATGACCCCCGGCACCGCCGAGGAACCCACCGATGGGGTGTTAGGAGACGTGGTGCTCTGCCCAGTCGTCGCCGCCGACCAAGCCCGCGCCGGCGGACACGAGACTGCCGATGAAATGGCACTGCTGCTCACCCACGGCGTGCTCCACCTGCTCGGCTACGACCACCAAGACCCCGCAGCACGCGAGACGATGTTCACACTCCAAGACCGGTTGCTGACCGCATTCCTGGGTTACCCGGCACCGGCACCGACCGTGGACTAAGGGATAACACACCAGATGCTGACCATAACGATCCTGATCCTGCTGGTACTGGCCTGCTTTGGGCTGGTCTGGGTGCTCTCCCTGGCTGAAATCGCCCTGGGCTACATCTCCTACCGGCAAGCCGAAGACATCGTCGCTACCCGACCAAAGAACCCAGCGCTGATAGTGGTCTCCCACCTGCAAGAGCACCTGTTCGCGTTGCAATTCTGGCGGGCTTTCTTCCAAACCGGAGTCGCACTGTGTGTCACCATGCTCATCGACTTCTTCACCGACAACCTGTGGCTGACCATGCTGTGTGCCAGCCTGGCGATGCTGATGGTCGCAGGCCTGCACCTGCTGTTTACCCCGCGTGATCTAGCCTCCCGCCACGAATCTCTCGTGGTGCGCCTTACCGCCCGGCTGGTACGTACCCTGCGCCAAATCCTCGGCCCCATCCCGGGTCGGGTGGTGGCGTCTACCGACGATGACGACACCGAGGACGAAGAACTCGACGAAATTCACGACCGTCACTTCCGCGAGTTCATCTCCCGGGCCGAAGATGCCGATATTATCGACCCGTCAGAGGCCGACATGATTCAGTCGGTGGTCGAGCTCGACGACACGCTGGTGCGCTCGGTGATGGTTCCCCGCATCGACGTGATCTGGATCGAGACCGGCACCACCCTGGAGGATGCCCTGAGCCTGTTCATCCGCTCCGGTTACTCCCGCATCCCGCTCACCGGAGAATCTCCCGACGACATTCTCGGCATCGTCTACCTCAAAGACGTGGTCCGGGCCATCCACCGCACCAAGATGGACACCTCTGCCAGGGTTGACCACATTGCCCGCAGTATCTCTTTCGTCCCCGAATCCAAGACCGTGTGGTCGCTGCTACAAGAAATGCAACGCGACTCCACCCACGTGGCGCTGGTCATCGACGAATACGGCGGTACCGCCGGTGTGGTCACACTCGAAGACCTCATTGAAGAAGTCGTTGGGGATATCTCCGATGAATACGATGTGGACGACCGCGAGGATGTCACCCCGGTCGCCCCGGGGGAATTTTTGGTCACCGGGTCCATGTCCGTCTCCGATTTCACCGAAACTTTTGATCTGTCGATGGATGACAACGACGATGTGGATACGGTGCGCGGTCTGTTTGCCAAACATCTCGGCCGCATCCCCATCGAATCCTCCACGGTGGAGATCGAAAACCTTCGACTCGAGGTCGAAAGCCTCGAACCCCGACGCAACCGCGTCGACCAGATCCGGGTCTGGGTGACCGAACGAGACCGGCGTGGCACCGACCAGGATCCTTCCGAGACCGAGACCGATGTCGAGACCGGCGCCGAGACCGAATCCGCCACCAGTTCCGAGGCCAGCTAGACACACCCCAGGACACCGATGAACGATCACCACGCACCCCAGCATCCCGCCGACAACACTCCCGGCTACCGGGCCGGGTTCATCAGCCTGGTGGGTCGGCCCAATGCCGGAAAATCCACCCTCACCAACGCGCTGGTCGGCACCAAAGTGGCCATCACCTCCTCCAAGCCCCAAACCACCCGGCGGGTGCTCCGTGGCATCATCTCCACCGAGGACTACCAGCTGATCCTGGTCGATACCCCCGGCCTCCACCGGCCCCGCACGCTCCTGGGAGAAAAGCTCAACGACCTGGTGGCCGAAACCCTGGCCGGGGTGGACGCGGTCGGATTGTGTTTGCCCGCCGATGAAGCCATCGGCCCCGGCGACCGGTTCATCGTCACCCAACTGTCCTACCTGAAGGACACCCCCGTGATCGCGCTGGTCACCAAAGCCGATAAAGTCACCAAACAACACCTCGGGGAGAAGCTACTTCACGTCCAGGCGCTGGGCGATGAGATGCTAGCCGAGCACGGGGGATTCGCCGAGCTCGTGCCAGTCTCGGCCTTGACGGACTTCCAGGTCGACACCGTTGCCACGGTGCTGGCCAACTACGTGCCCGAATCCCCGAAACTGTACCCGGACGATGAACTCACCGATGAAGCCGACACGGTCATGGTCGCTGAACTCATCCGAGAAGCCGCCCTGGAAGACTTCCGCGACGAACTCCCACACTCCCTGGCCGTGGTGGTCGAGGAGATGAGCCTGCGCGAGCGCGACGAGGAGACCACCGCGCAACACGACGCCGGAGACGGGCAGCGCGCGTCTCGACGCCACACCAAAGCACCCATCACCGATGTATACGCCGCCATCTACGTGGAGCGTGACTCTCAGAAAGCGATCGTCATCGGCACGAAAGCAGCCCAGCTGCGCACAATCGGGGCGAGGGCCCGGGCCGAGATTGAAAAACTCTTGGGCACCAAGGTGTACCTGGACCTGCGGGTCAAAGTCGCCAAAGAATGGCAACGCGACCCCAAACAAATGCGCCGGGTCGGCTTTGAGGACCTCTGAGACGACGACCTGCGGCACCACCCCGGATACTGACCCGGCGTGGCAGCCATCACTGAGAACACACACCACGTGTTAGAGTTGCGGTATGCGTTCCTCACCGGTTCTCTCGGCTCTCACCCTGCTACTATCGTGCCGTAGCGGGGCCAAGGTGATGGACTAAACGCAACAACTTCACTTGAGGCCGGACCCCGTTACGGAGTATTGACTCACGGCCTGCCACAGCATTGAACTCACACAAAGCTTTCACAAAGGCAGGAACATCTCATGGAGAATCGTCAACAACCCTCGGGTATGAACATCGGCAAATACGTTCCCTTCCAGGACCACATCACTGTGGAGTTGCCGGACCGAACCTGGCCGGATCAGGTCATCACTAAAGCGCCCCGCTGGTGTGCGGTGGATCTGCGCGATGGGAACCAGGCCCTGATCGACCCGATGGGTCCGGCCCGTAAACTGGCCATGTTCGAGCTGTTGGTCGAGATGGGGTATAAGGAAATCGAGGTGGGCTTCCCCTCGGCCTCTGAAACCGACTTCCGTTTCGTCCGCCAGCTGATTGAAGA
Organism: Auritidibacter sp. NML100628; assembly: GCF_003185985.1. NCBI lineage: Bacteria > Bacillati > Actinomycetota > Actinomycetes > Micrococcales > Micrococcaceae > Auritidibacter > Auritidibacter sp. NML100628. The sequence continues at coordinate 226,405 of NZ_QHLP01000002.1, read as the reverse complement.
AGACCGCATCCCCGACGACGTCAGCATCCAGGTGCTCACCCAGTCTCGGGAACACCTGATTGAACGCACCTATGAAGCCGTGGAAGGTGCGCCCCGGGCCATCATCCACCTGTACAACTCCACCTCCATCGTCCAGCGCCGGGTCGTGTTCCGTGAAGACCGGGCCGGGATTATCGATATCGCCACCCAGGGTGCGCGGTTGTGTCGCAAATACGAAGACCAGCTGAAAAACACCGAGATTGTCTACGAATACTCCCCGGAATCCTTCACCGGCACTGAGCTGGAGTTCGCCGCCGAAATCTCCGAGGCCGTCATGGAGGTCTTGGAGGCCTCCCCAGACCGACAGATGATTCTCAACCTGCCGGCCACCGTGGAGATGGCGACCCCCAACGTCTACGCCGACTCCATCGAGTGGATGCACCGCAATCTGGCCCATCGCGACTCCATCATCCTCTCCCTGCACCCGCATAATGACCGCGGCACCGCGGTGGCCGCCTCCGAGCTGGGGTATATGGCCGGGGCCGACCGGATTGAAGGGTGCTTATTCGGTAATGGCGAGCGCACCGGTAACGTCGATCTGGTGACGTTGGGCATGAACCTCTACACCCAGGGCATCGACCCCGAGATCGACTTCTCCAATATGCCCAAGATCCGCCGAGTGGCCGAATACGCCAACCAGATGCCGGTCCACGCCCGCTCGCCCTGGGCCGGGGACCTGGTCTTTACCGCCTTCTCCGGCTCCCACCAGGATGCGATCAACAAGGGCTTCGACGCCATGGACGCCACCGCCGCCGAAAAGGGCGTGGACGTCAACGATCTGGTCTGGGAAGTGCCCTATTTGCCGGTGGATCCCCAAGACTTGGGTCGTAGCTACGAGGCCGTGATCCGTGTCAACTCCCAGTCCGGCAAGGGCGGGGTGGCCTACCTGTTGCGCTCCGAGCACCACCTGGACTTGCCACGGCGGGCCCAGATCGAATTCTCCCGGGTGATCCAAGACCTCTCCGACGCTCAGGGCGGGGAGATCTCCGGCGACCAAATCTGGGAGGTCTTCACCAAGGAATACCTGCCCAGCCCAGAAGAAGCCGACCGCTGGGGCCGCTACCAGTTCGTCTCCTCTTCTTCGACGACCACCGAGTCCGGCGAGTTCTCGATGACCGTGGAGATGATGGTCGATGGCACCGTCCACAGCCGTTCCACCGAGGGCAACGGCCCCATCTCGGCGATGGTGAAGCTCTTCCACGACGCCGGGGTGGATGTGCGCGTGCTGGACTACACCGAACACGCGCTGTCAGAAGGTGGCGAGGCCATGGCGGCCGCCTACGTCGAATGCGCGATTGGCGACCGCGTGCTGTGGGGCGTGGGCTTGGACCACAACACCTCCACCGCATCACTGAAAGCCGTCACCTCCGCGGTGAACCGCTTCATTCGGGATGAGGAAGCCACCGCTGAGTAAGACTCGTGGTGGATCCGGTGGTAGCCGATCGCGTCGTGCCGGGGCCAGCTATGTTGCTCAGAGCTACCGGTGCGATGCGATCGTGCTACGCACCTATAAACTCGCCGAGGCCGACCGGATTATTGTCGCACTGAGCAACACGCACGGCCAGATTCGGGCCGTGGCCCGCGGAGTGCGGCGCACCACCTCGAAGTTCGGGTCCAGCCTGGAACCATTTATGCACACCGGCCTGCAAGTAGTGCCCGGAAAATCCTTAGACATCATCGCCCAAACTCAAACCATCCACCCCTACGGGGCCATCATTGCCGCCGACTACGACTCCTACGGGGCTGCCTCCGCGATGGTCGAAACTGCCGAACGACTCACCCGAGCAGAGGACACGCCCACGACCGCCGAGCACTATCGACTGCTCTATGGGGCAATGGCCGCACTGGCCAAACACCAGCACCCGCCGCGGTTGATTATGGACTCCTACCTGCTCCGGGCCCTGGCGCTGGCCGGATGGGGTGCCCACTTCGGTGACTGTGTCTCGTGTGGGGCGCCGGGACCTCACGTGCAAGTCTCCATCCTGCTGGGTGGGACCGTGTGCTTCGACTGCCGGCCCCAGGGCGCGCTGGCACCCAGCCGGCAGGCCATCAGCCTGTTGGCCGCGCTGGCCACCGGTGACTGGGATGCTGCCGGGCAGGCGTTGGCCGATGCCACAGCCCACGAGCTGGACCCCAGTCGTGTCATCGAGGAGGCCTCCTCGATCGTGGCACAATATTTAAGATTCCATGTTGAACAAAACCTGCACTCGCTGCAGGTCATGAACCAGCGCGAGCTCTGACCCATCGGAAGGCCCTGTCCACCGTGACTCGTACCGACTACCTGGATCCCGCACCCCACCCCTCGGGAGCACAACCGCCACAACTTCCTGCCAAGGTGTTGCCCCGCCACGTGGGGATCGTGATGGATGGAAACGGTCGCTGGGCCAATCAGCGAGGACTGCCGCGCACCGAAGGGCACCGGGCCGGAGAAGCTGCGCTACTGGATGTGATGGCCGGTGCCCTCCAGCTGGGCATCGAATACGTCTCGGTGTATGCCTTCTCGACCGAGAACTGGAAACGCTCTCCCAGCGAGGTCCGGTTCCTCTTGGGCTTTTCGCGGGACGTCTTGCGTCGCCAACGCGACACGCTCAACAGCTGGGGTGTGCGCATCCGGTGGAACGGCCAACACGGGCGACTGTGGAACTCGGTGGTCAACGAGCTACGCGCCGCCGAGGAACTCACCCGGGACAACGACCGCTGTCAGCTGATGATGTGCGTCAATTACGGGGGACGCGCCGAGATTACCGAATCGGTCAAAACCATCGCCGCGCAGGTGGCTGCCGGGAAGCTGAAGCCACAGCACATTACTGAGGACACCATCAGCGCCCACCTGGATGAACCCGATGTGCCCGACGTAGATTTGTTTCTGCGCACCTCCGGAGAGCAGCGCACCTCAAATTTCTTGCTATGGCAATCTGCCTATGCCGAAATGGTCTTCACCGACACCCTTTGGCCCGATGTGGACCGCCGTACGCTGTGGGAAGCCGTCGAAACCTACGCCCGACGGGATCGTCGCTACGGCGTAGCCGTCGACCAGATCACCGGCCGGTAACCACCGCCGCAAGCCCAGCGGAGCAACGTTTAGACTTCCGGCCAGCCCAAGGCCCACTCCAACCAGGTGGTCGCCACGGTCAGCGCCTCCCGACGAACCTCGGGTGCTGAGGCAAAGACATCGTGGAGCGCATCGGTGATTTTTACCAGCGTCATCGTTCGTCCCAGGTGCGCGGCCCGGTCGGCCGTGACCTTGACATCAATCACCGCGTCAGCCCGTTGCACCTCGGGCTGATACTTCATGGTGAACTTCGTGTCCCGACTAGTCAGTACCAAAATCGGCTCCCGAATCTCTAGACCACTGGCCACCAGACGGTGTCCGGTCAGTACCGCGATTAGCCAGGTCCGCGGCACCCGAAACGAGTAGCGGGGCCGCCACAGCGGGTGCAGGTTCCACTCACCGTGCGCCTGGGCCGATAGTGACTGCCAGTAACTATCCGTGTGCGGCAGGTTCACCATCGAGTTCGGCGAGATCTTACTCAACGGCTCCATCACCGCCTGGGCCATGCCGCGCACCCACGAGTTGCCCTGCAACTCCAACCACGGCGAATTCATGATCAGCGCCCGGATCCGCCCCGGATGTCGCTGGGTCCACAGCGATAAGGTCAACGCCCCCGTGGAGTGCCCGAGCAGAACCGGCCGCTGTCCCGGATGCAACCGGTCCAGCACCGCCAGCCCGGCGCGAATCTCATCATCGTAATTGGACAGCGAGTCAATGAATCCCGGGGTTTGATAGCTCCGCAACGACCGGCCATATTTGCGCAAGTCCAGGGCGTAAAACCGGTAGCCGGCCTGCTCGAAGGCCTCGGCCTCATCGGCGTTAAAGAAATAATCCGACCACCCGTGTACCGAGAGCACCGGAATCGTGTCTGGTTCGGCGCTGCAGTTACGCCCGGGCACCGGGAGGCTCCAGTCAACGTCTGCCGGCGCACGGCGCACCAGGGTGGCCGAGACCGGGCCCTGGTCGTCATAGCCCAGGGGCAAAGATAGCCGTTGAAATCCCCGCATGATGTCGGGTTCCCACACCCCCGGGGCAGTATCGGTGAGGTAATCCGGAAGCTGATCTGGTGCAGGATGAATCGGTTGCTCGGACATACAGGACACCTTCGGCTGAATCAGGTCGCGGTCAGAGAGCAGGCGGAGAGGATCACGACGAGGCGAAACAGAATATGGTTCAATGATGGCATGACCGCTGAATCCACCGACTGGAACCTGTCTGGCACACCACGGATCTACCCGGAGGTCTTCCGGCTGGTCTTCCAGAACATGGAACCCGAGCGAGCACACGGGATCGGATTTCAGGCCATCCGTTCAGCGGAATCAACTGGTCTCTCTTTAGCGTACCGAAAGCTCGCTACTGCTGACCCGGCCCTGCGGACGCGGGTGATGGGCCTGGAGTTTCCCTCGCCCTTCGGGCTGGCCGCCGGATTCGATAAAGCAGGCCGGGGTACTGCCGCGCTGATGGACCTGGGCTTCGGGCACGTGGAAGTCGGCACCATCACCGCCCAACCACAACCCGGCAACCCGGCACCGCGAATGCATCGACTACCTCAGGACCAGGCCCTGATCAACCGTATGGGGTTCAACAACGCCGGGGCCCGCGTTATTGAACCCCGGCTGGCTGCAACGCGGAAAAAACTCACCCGCCGGTTTGGGACCCACCGCCCCATCCTCGGGGTCAACATTGGCAAAACCAAAGTGGTCGCACTCGACAACGCCGTGGAAGACTACCGCGAGTCCACCGATCGGCTGGCTCGCCACGCCGACTATCTGGTGGTCAACGTCTCCAGCCCCAATACCCCCGGTCTCCGGCAACTCCAGGCCGTGGAAGCGCTTCGTCCGATCCTGACGGCGGTGCGCGATCAGGCGCTGAAATCTACCGGCCGTCACGTGCCATTGGCGGTGAAAATCGCCCCCGATCTCGCCGATGAGGATGTGCTGGCGGTGGCTGACCTGGCCGGGGAACTCGGGCTGGACGGTTTGGTGGCCACCAACACCACGATCTCCCGTGAGGGCCTGATCACCGACCCGACCACCGTGGAGTCCTACGGCGGTGGGGGACTGTCCGGCAAACCCCTCAGCCAGCGCTCCCTGGATGTGCTCACCCTGTTGCGTGCCCACCTGGATGCCACCGGATCCTCGCTGGCCGTGATGTCCGTCGGGGGAGTGACCACCGGAGCGGATGTTATCCAGCGCCTGCGTGCCGGAGCTGACTTAGTGCAGGGCTATACGGCCTTCCTCTATCAAGGACCGCTGTGGGTCTACCGGATCAACCGGGATCTGCGCAATAACCTGAGCGCTTGGCGTCACGAGCGGGTTAGCGGGGGAATTCCCCACGCTTGACCTGGGGCTTCGGCAGGCGTAACCGGCGCAACTGCAACGCGCGCATGGCACCGTACCAGCGCACACCGCGCTCCAGCTCCCCAAATTTCTCGGTCAGACGTTTCTTCAGCTGGTGGCCGACCCAGAAGCCTTCGACCACCACGACCACGACCAGCACCATCAGGCCCACCGAAATAAAGACCTGGACCTCTGGAATCTGGACAAAAGACAGCAATAAGAACACCAGCACCATGATCATCAGCCACTCGCTAATCCCATAGCGGGCATCCACAAAGTCCCGGGCATAACGCCGCTGGGGACCCTTATCGCGATAGGGCATGTGCTTCTCATCGCCGGTCTCCATGGCACGACGCATTTTGGCGCGCTCTTCGGCGACCGCCTGGCGCTGGGCCCGTTTGGCCTCCTTGCGGTTATCCATAATCAGCGGGCGACGGTTGGCTGCCTCCTGATCACGACGTTTCGGGGTCGGGGCACCCTTAGCGGGGGTCGTCTTCGAGTTCTTCTTCTCCACCACCGGCTCGATGGTGGCCTCTACCTCGTCGACCTCAGCAGTCTTCTCAGTCTTCTTACGTCCAAACACGTCCCCTATTCTATGCGGAATCACCCTCACCCTCTGCCACCCGACCCGCACCAACAACTACTGTGGTGTTCATGGCCGATCACACTGAACTCACCGCTGACGATGCCACCGACTGGGTCACCGCTCACGCTGACCAGATTCTGCAACACCTCACCGAGCTGGTCGCGATCCCCTCCATCGCCTTTCCCGGCTACGACCGCACCGTGCTGGACACCTGCGCTGAAGCCGTGAAAGCCCTGATGACCCGGGCCGGTTTCGATGAGGTAGAGATCCTGAGCGAACCGCTGGATCCGAAGCAACCGGACGGCGACCGCGGTGGCCCGGCCGTGCTCGCCCGCCGGGCGCCGGCCCCGGGAGCCCCCACGATCCTGCTCTATGCCCACCACGACGTGCAACCCACCGGAGATCTGGCCCTGTGGGACACCGGCCCCTTCACTGCCACACGTATCGGCGACCGCCTCTACGGTCGCGGGGCCGCCGACGATAAAGCCGGGATTATGGTCCACGTGGCAGCGGTGACCGCACTCAACGAGCTACTGGGTACTGACCACGGGCTGGGGATCACCGTGCTGATTGAAGGTGAAGAAGAAGTCGCCTCACCGACCTTCCGCGCCTTCCTTGACCGCCACCGCGACAAGCTCGCCGCCGACGTGGTGGTCGTTGCCGACTCAGCCAACTGGGCCGAAGGCGTGCCCGCGATCACCAGCTCGCTACGCGGGGTGGTTGATGGCACCATTCATGTCAAAATCCTCGATCACGCGGTGCACTCGGGCCTGTTTGGGGGAGTGGTACTTGATGCGGCCACCGTGCTCTCCAAAGTTATTGCGACCCTACACGACGAGCACGGCGACGTGGCCATCCCCGGCCTGCACAAAACACCGGGTCAGGCCCAGGTGGACTACCCCGAAGAGGACCTGCGTGCCCAGGCCGGCATCGTGGACTCGGTGCGGTTAGCCGGCACCGGGTCGATTGCCGAACGACTCTGGCATAAACCCGCCCTGAGCATTTTGGGAACCGACCTACCGGAGCTCAACCACGCCTCAAATACCATCATCCCGCAGGCCCGGGCGAAGTTCTCACTACGCATCGGCCCCGGGGTGAACCCCGACGAGGCGATGCAACGCGTCCGGGAGCACGTGGAGTCCCTCGATATTTTCGGCGCCGAGATCACCCTGGAACCGGGCGAGAAAGGTTCACCATTTAGCACTGACCTCGACTCGGCCACCACCCAGCTGATGTTGTCCTGCCTGCGGGATGCTTTTGGGACCGACCCGGTCGCCACCGGTCTGGGCGGGTCCATCCCCCTGACCGGAGATCTCGCCGAAGTCTTCCCCGAAGCCACTATTTTGATCACCGGGGTGGAGGACCCAAATACCCGGGCGCACTCGGCCAACGAGTCCCTGTACCTTCCGGATTTCTACCGGTGCATTACCGCCGAAATCCTGTTGCTGGCCCGTCTGCTTAATCGGGCCAGATCGTGAACAATAGAACAATCCGCGCCGCTGGGTCAGTCGCTGGCGCTTAGCTCGGGCGGGTTGTTCTCGTTGGGGCTCAGCCCCAACTCGTCGGCGAGGTCCTGGAAATCCTCGACAACTTGTTGTTGTGCTTGTGCTGAGAGATCGTCCTCGAGGATTGAAAAGGTAGTCGTGTAGCGAAAACTGTCACCGCTACCGTAGGGCTCCGGACCGAGCTGAGGCTGGCCCTCGACCGTCCAGAGTTCATCACCGAAAGTCGCGACCTGTTTGCCATATCGTTGCGGCATTCCCCGCACCACTGTGTCAAGTTCGTCCAGGTGCTCCTCGGGGATGGTGACCGTACGCGGGCGGAAGATCGAGGCCATCCTAGCCAAGATCCTTTCTACGATAGTGCGGTCGTGCTGTTAACGCTTCTGAAAACGAACTTGTTCGGTAACCTATGACTCACGCTAACAATCATGTCTGTTTCAGCGGGCACACTGGGGGCGACGATCTACCAGGTGGTCAGGGGACCGTCGCTGAGACCCCGGGTTGCGCTCTGCGTGACAAAACACCCGCCCCGTTATAACAGAGTGTCTACAATGGAAGACAAAGCATCTGAGGCTATGGCTTCTGTGAGGGCGTCAGGCCCAGGTGCGACCTGATTGAACCATCCGATCTACGTGATCTCCTTGATCGATCTGAGAGAAGGCGGAAAATGACTACTGAAGCACAGGAACAGTCGTCCGTGAATCTGCCGCCGGCCGCACCTGCCGACGGGTTGCCCACCCACGAGGTCACCCTCAGTGATGTTGCGGCCGCGAAGGTCCGCGAGCTACTCACCCAAGAGGGCCGCGAAGATCTTCGGTTGCGCATCGCTGTTCAGCCCGGGGGTTGTTCCGGACTGATCTACCAGCTTTACTTCGATGAGCGCGTCCTTGACGGAGATGCCGTCCGCGATTTCGACGGCGTTGAGGTGATCGTCGATAAGATGTCGGTTCCGTATTTGATCGGCGCCAACATCGATTTTGAAGACTCCATCACCAAAGTGGGATTCACGATCGACAACCCAAACGCTGCAGGATCGTGCGCTTGCGGTGATTCCTTCCACTAACGGCTGAGGAACCAAGCCAGAGTGCAGTACCGAGGTACGGGACAGTAAATGACAGCGGACCAGACCATGAGCCCATGATCTGGTCCGCTGTCTCGTGTCATTGTTCACCCCAGGTGGTCCTGAGACTCTAAAATAGAAAACACCATAACGGTCTTGGTCTGTGCCCAGACTTCAGTCCGCTGAGGAAAACGGGGTACAGTTCTATATAGACACACTCGCACTGATTTGTAATGAAGAGGAAGGGCCGTCTGTGAGATCGCAGAATCAAGCCGGCAGCCACGGTAAACGGCTTCTCCAAGGAGGAGCGCTAGCCACCATCGGGTTGCTTGTTCTCACGGCATGTTCAGAACAAGTAAAGCGGGGCTGGCTACCAGGCAGCAACGACACCACGAACCACACGGAAGAACTGACCCACTTGTGGGTCGGCTCGTGGATCGCCGCCTTGGTGATCGGCGTGGCCGCATGGAGCCTGATGCTGTGGTGCATGATCGCCTATCGTCGTCGTAAGGAAGATCGTGGTTTCCCGCGTCAGAACGCCTACAACGTTCCGATGGAAACCATGTTCACTATCATCCCGATCATCTTGGTCCTCACCCTGTGGGGTTTCACCGACCGCGTGCAGCGCTCGGTCGACACTCCGGTTGAAGACTCCCCGCTGACCGTCACCGTTTACGGTAAGCAGTGGGCGTGGGACTTCGACTACGAATACGACGGCGAAGAGCGTCACTTCTACGGCGAGCAGGCTCACCTCGACGGGTCCGAGGGCGTCGAAGAAACCTTGCCGACCCTATATCTGCCGGTTGATGTTCCTGTCGAGTTCCGTCTGAAATCTCGTGATGTGGTCCACTCCTTCTGGATCCCAGCTTTCTTGCAGAAGCTCGATATGGTTCCCGGCCAGACCAACCATATGTACCTGACCCCTCAGGAAGAAGGGACTTTCCAGGGCAAGTGTGCTGAGCTGTGCGGTGAATACCACTCAGAAATGCTGTTTAACGTCGAAGTTGTCTCGGAAGAAGAATTCCGTGACCAACTCGAGCAGTTGCCTGAGGGTCGCTCCGGTGATGAGCTGAACCGTAACACCAACCAGAACGAAGACGGTCAGCAAGATGCTGAGATTCCGCTCGGTGACCCGGAACGGGTTGAGGAGTAATAACTATGACCACCTATGAATACACCCAGGATGACTCGCAGACTCGAGCTCAACCTCGAGTAGTTCCGGTATCCAAGGGGCGCATTGTCGTCAACTGGCTCACCACCACTGACCACAAGACGCTTGGGTACATGTACCTGATCACCTCCTTTGCGTTCTTCTGCATCGCCGGTGTGATGGCACTGTTGATCCGTGCCGAGCTGTTCAGCCCAGGTATGCAGATCCTGCAGACCAAAGAACAGTTCAACCAGCTGTTCACCATGCACGGAACCCTGATGTTGTTGATGTTCGCCACACCGCTGTTTGTGGGTTTCGCCAACGTGCTGGTGCCACTACAGATTGGTGCCCCCGACGTGGCCTTCCCTCGACTGAACGCCCTGGCCTTCTGGTTCTTCCTGTTCGGTTCGCTGATCGCCACCGCCGGGTTCCTGACGCCGCAGGGTGCAGCCTCCTTCGGTTGGTTCGCCTATGCGCCCCTGTCCAACACGACATTCTCACCCGGTGTGGGTGGTGATCTCTGGGTCTTTGGTCTGGCGCTACAGGGCTTCGGCACTATCATGGGTGGTGTCAACTTCATCACCACCATCATTAGTATGCGTGCTCCAGGTATGACCATGTGGCGTATGCCGATCTTCACCTGGAACACCCTGATCACCAGTATCCTGATCCTGATGGCCTTCCCGCCACTGGCCTCGGCGCTTTTCGCACTGGGTCTGGACCGTCGCTTTGACGGCAACATCTTCAACCCGGAGAACGGTGGTGCCATCCTCTGGCAGCACCTGTTCTGGTTCTTCGGACACCCCGAGGTCTACGTGATTGCCCTACCGTTCTTCGGTATTGCCTCAGAGATCATCCCGGTTTTCTCCCGCAAACCGATCTTCGGGTATAAGTCTCTGGTGTTTGCGACCACCGCTATCGCTGCGTTGTCTATGACCGTGTGGGCACACCACATGTACGTCACCGGTTCGGTACTGTTGCCGTTCTTCTCGCTGATGACCATGCTCATTGCGGTCCCGACCGGTGTGAAGTTTGTGAACTGGATCGGCACCATGTGGCGCGGATCCATTACCTTCGAGAACCCAATGCTGTGGACGCTGGGCTTCATGGTCACCTTCCTCTTCGGTGGTCTAACCGGTGTCATTCTGGCCTCCCCGCCGCTGGACTTCCACGTTTCCGACACCTACTTCGTGGTGGCACACTTCCACTACGTGATCTTCGGTACTGTGGTCTTCGCGATGTTCGCTGGCTTCTACTTCTGGTGGCCGAAGTTCACCGGAAAGATGCTCAACGAACGTCTGGGGAAAATCCAGTTCTGGATGCTGTTCATTGGCTTCCACGGGACCTTCTTGGTCCAGCACTGGCTGGGTGTCATGGGCATGCCTCGCCGTTACGCCGACTACATGCCGGAAGACGGTTTCACCGGTATGAACCAGTTCTCCACGGTCTTTGCGATGTTGCTGGGTGCCTCGATGATTCCATTCTTCTGGAACATCTACATCACCCACCGCAAGGCCAAGAAGGTCACCGTCGACGACCCGTGGGGCTTCGGTGGCTCGCTGGAGTGGGCAACCTCCTGCCCGCCACCGCGCCACAACTTCCACGCTCTGCCACGAATCCGTTCCGAGCGCCCGGCACTGGACCTGCATCACCCCGAGTTGCTCCCCAGTTCGCCGGATCCTGAGTCCTCATACCGTATCGACAAGGAAGGTGCACGGGCATGAAACCATCAATCGCCGTTTTCAACATCATTGGTGCCTTCTTCGTCATCGTCGCTGTGATCTACATGTTCGCCACGCGTTTTACCGAATGGGTTGGCATCCCGGCATTCTTTGCCCTAGCTGCGATGAGCTGGATGATCTCCTTCTACCTGTGGCTCACCGACCGGAAATTCAAGACCGGACCGTCCGATCGTGAAGACGGTGAGATCGAGGATTACTCCGGTACCTACGGCAGCTTTGCGCCGTGGAGCTGGTGGCCGCTTGGGCTGGGCGTGGCCTGCGCAGTCATTGTGCTCGGCGTTGCTGTTGGTTGGTGGATCTTTTTCATCGGTGCCGCACTGGGCTTGTTCTTCCTTATTGGATGGGTCTTCGAGTTCTCGACGGGGGAGCACGCCCACTAAGGCGAAAAATCAGCCCCGCCCAGTATGACGTGACAGACAAGGACCGGCCGTTATTCCCTTTGCTTGGCGGATAACGGCCGGTCCTTGTATATGTGGTGTTGACGGAGCCAATCCGTGCTGGCGTTGTATCTTGGGCTGAGCGGAGACGGCCAGGCTAGATCTTGACGACCATTTTCCCGGAGTTCTCTCCCCGCAGGAGCCCCAGGAAGGCATCAACGCTGTTCTCAATGCCGTTGACCACCGTTTCGTCGTAGGTCAGCTTTCCGTCTGCAAACCAGTTGCCGACCACAGTGTCGAATTCATCGCCGAGGTCGTCAGTGTAGTCTCCGACGATGAAGCCTTGAATGCGCAATTTCTGGCGCAAGACTTTGGTCATGTTGTCGGGCCCCGGTTGCGGTTCCGTGGCATTGTATTGACCGATCGCACCGCACATCGCGACGCGTCCGAACGGTGCCAGCACGTCGATGGCCGCCTCCAGGTGGTCGCCTCCGACATTATCGAAATACACATTGAGCCCATCGTCACCGATGACCTCGTTGACTTGCTCTCGAATCGGGGCGGCCTTGTAATCGATGGCTTCATCAAATCCGTATTTCTGGGTGATTAACGCACACTTTTCGGGTCCGCCCGCTGAGCCATATACCTTGCTGGCGCCCAGCAACCGTGCAAACTGGCCCACGGCGGTGCCCACCGCACCGGCCGCACCGGAGACGAAGACTGTTTCGCCTGGCTGTAATCGTGCGACACGCGTCAAACCAACATAGGCCGTTCTGCCGGGCATACCGAGTAGTCCGAAGTACAGCGATAAGGGGATGTCGTCGGATGCAGGATGAATCGGGCGAAAGATCTCGGAGGACCCCTGAGCAATATCGCGCCATCCCAGATTGTGGAGGACGATGGTGCCCTCGGGGAGATTGGGATCACGAGACTCGATGACGTGTCCTACAGCGCCACCGGTCATGACCTCGCCGACCTCATAGGGGGCTGAGTAGCTCTTGGCATCACTCATCCGTCCACGCATGTATGGATCAACCGAGATGAAATCATTGGCCACACGCACCTCGGTGTCGCCCAGATCGGGAAGGCCGATGGTGGCGGTCTCAAAATTGTCGTGGGTCGGGACGCCCTGCGGGCGCGATTGCAGATGAATCTGTGTACTGTTAATGGTCGTCATACCACCCAGCCTAGGCACAAACGCAAGACGAGTCACCCTTTACCTAAACGTACGAGACACAGCTGTGGCCCACGCCCCTCAACAGGGGAGTGGGCCACAGACTATGTTGGTGCCGGCTTAGCGCTCCAGCGAGTTGGTGTCCGAGGAGGCGTCGGTGATTTCCTCGTGACCGTGATCGTGGGCCTCGGCTTCAGCCAGCTCAGCACGGGACACCGGCTCGACGCGCTCTTCGAAGAGCAACCGTGCCAGGCCAGCGCGCATCTTCTCCATGCCACCGATCTTGCCCTTCTTATTGGGCTGAGCAGGAACCGGCTTCTGGGATTCGAAGGCCACCAACTCATAGAGACGGTAGTCGCTGACGCGTTCGTGTTTCTCGGAAAAGCCACCGCTCGGAGACATCTGAATGATACCGGCCTCACGACCGTGCAAGGCGATCTCGCGGTCCTTGCGTTGCAACGACAGACACACGCGACGGGTGATGATGAATCCAAGGATTGGGCCCAAGAAGTACAGCACGCGGAGCACGTAGGTCACGTCGTTGAGCGAGACGTGGAAGTGGGTAGCGATCAAGTCCGAGGATGCTGCTGCCCACATCACACAGTAGAAAATGACACCGGCAACGCCGACACCGGTACGACCCGGGGCGTTACGCGGACGGTCAAGAACGTGGTGTTCGCGGTTGTCCTTGGTGATCCAGCGTTCAATCCAGGGCCAGACGAACATCCCCAGGATCAACAAGGCCATTGGGATCAGCGGTGTCAACACGCCCATCGGCAAAGCGTTCTCACCCCACGGCGTGGGAATGTGCCACAGGAAGGAGTAGTCGCCGAGCATACCGGGCATCAGACGCAAAGCGCCGTCACCGAAGCCGACATACCAGTCAGGCTGGGTACCAGCCGACACCGGGGAAGGGTCATACGGTCCGTAGTTCCAGATCGCGTTCATCTGGAACAGGCCGGCAATCAGCGCCAGGATACCGAAGACGATGAAGAAGAACCCACCGGCTTTGGCAGCGTACACGGGGCCAATCGGGTAGCCCACCACGTTCTGCTCGCTGCGGCCAGGACCCGGGTACTGGGTGTGCTTGTGAGTGACCACCATGAACAGGTGGATTGCAATCAACAGGATCAGTAGACCGGGGATGACCATAATGTGCAAGGAGTACAACCGGCTGATGATGTCCTCGCCGGGGAACTCGCCGCCGAAGAGGAACATCGAGATGTAGGTACCGACAATCGGAACGGCCTTGATCATGCCGTCGACAATACGAAGACCGTTACCGGAGAGCACATCGTCGGGCAAGGAATAACCGGTGAAGCCAGCCAGGATGCCCAGCACCAGCAAAGTACAGCCCACGACCCAGTTCAGTTCGCGCGGGCGACGGAAGGCACCGGTGAAGAACACACGCAACATGTGGAAGGATAGCGAAGCCATGAACAGCAGAGCTGCCCAGTGGTGCAGTTGGCGCATAAACAGACCGCCACGAATATCAAAGGAGATATCTAGAGCGGATGCATAGGCTGCCGACATTTCCACACCGTAGAGCGGCTTATATGAACCCTCATAGGTCACGTGGGACATCGACGGGTCGAAGAAGAAGGTCAGGAAAGCTCCGGAGAGCACCAGGATCACAAAACTGTAGAGCGCGACTTCACCGAACAGAAAGGTCCAGTGGTCCGGGAACAGCTTGCGTCCGAACTCCTTGATGATCTTGGAGGCACCAACGCGAGTATCGACAAAGTTCGCGATCTTACCGGTGCGAGTGGATGCATTGTAATCGTGGACTGTTGTCATCGGTTCCTGTCACGCTCCCAATAGGCAGGTCCAACAGGCTCGTGGAAGTCGCTTTGGGCAACCAGGAAGCCTTCATCGTCAACGGTAATCGGTAGTTGCGGCAGCGCGTGGCTAGCCGGGCCGAAGATCACTTTGCACTCCTGCGTGAGATCGAAAGTTGACTGGTGGCAGGGGCACAGCAGGTGGTGGGTGTGCTGCTCGTACAGCGCCACCGGGCAACCAACGTGGGTGCAGATCTTGGAGTAGGCCACGATGCCATCAACGTTCCAGTCCTCGCGACCCTCGGAAATCTGCAAGTCTTCGGGGTTCAACCGCATCAACAGCACGACGGCCTTGGCCTTCTGGTTCAGCTTGTCGTGCTCGAGCTCCAGCAATCCTTCAGGAACCACATGGAAAGCCGAGCCGATGGTTACGTCGCTGGCCTTGATCGGGGTGCCGGTGATGTCGCGGACCAACCGGACGCCTTCGTCCCACATGGTGTGACGCAAACGCTCCACACCGAAGTTCTCAGCGACGTTATCCGAGCGGTTATCGGAGTCATCCAGATCGCGGAACATCGCGATAGCGGGTAACGGAGCCAGGGCGAGTGCACCGATGAGAGTATTGCGCAACAGCGGGCGACGCTTGATCTGGGACTCATCAACGACGTCGTTGACAATCTTGCGAGCTTCCTCTTGGTCCTCGGCGCTGGTGACCTCATGGCGGTCCTCGACCCATTCGTGGTCGGGCATCAGGGTTTTGGCCCAATGCACAATACCCACACCGATACCCAACATCGCGAAGGCCGTGCCAAGACCTAGTAGCGTGTTCTGCAAGCGCAAGGTGTCGAACCCGGTATCGGGGCCAATCTGACCGACACCGAAGTAGCCGATGAAGAAGACGATCGTGCCGATAATCGAGATGATGAACAGCACAGAGACTTGCCGTTCAGCTTTCTTGGCTTCTCGTGGATCCTCATCAGCAAGACGCCGCCGGTGTGGCGGCAGACCCGGGTTGTCGATTGCGTAACGACCCGAATCTTCCCCAGCGCGCTCGACGGTGCCCGATGTCTCGGGTCCTCCGTGGCGTTGCTCGCCCATAGATCTGATTCCTTTACTCGAGTGATGAATGTGCTTGTGTTGGGTTATCGGTAGCGCTCAGTGGTCACAGTGGTCAGGACGACCGCGAGGTCAGCCAGACCATGAAGCCGATGACCAGACCCAGCCCGGCAGTCCAAATGAACAGCCCCTCAGCAACCGGGCCCAGAGAGCCCAGGCTAAATCCACCGGGGTGGCCCTGGTTCTCAAATTCTTTCAGGTACGCGATCACGTCGCGCTTCTGATCGGGGGAAATATTGGCATCCGAGAACACCGGCATGTTTTGCGGTCCGGTCTGCATGGCCTCATAGATGTGTTTTTCTTCCACACCATGCAGGGTGGGCGCAAACTTACCGCGGGTCAAGGCACCACCGCCAGCCGAGGCGGCGTGGCACATGGCGCAGTTGACGCGGAAGATCTCGCCACCACGAGCGAGGTCAACGTCGTCGTGGTCGACGTCGAGGTATTCGTCCTCTGGCACAGCCGGTCCAGCACCCAAAGAGGCAACGTAGGCTGCCATCTGCTGGGTTTGTTCGTCATTGAATTGGGGCTGTTTCTGCTGAGCCTGCGGTCCGTGCATTTGCATCGGCATACGACCAGTACCGACTTGGAAGTCCACAGACGCAGCACCCACACCCACCAGCGACGGTGCAACGGAGGTGCCGGTGGCGTTCATGCCGTGGCAGGTGGCGCAGTTGGCGTTGAACAGTCGCTCGCCGGCAGCGACATCGGATTCGGAATACTCTTGAGCCGTCGTAGCGCTAGCAGTATTGAGGCTACTGGCCAACGCGTACAGGCCACCGGTCAACAGCAGCCCGATGAGGAGCAATGCGACGGCCACGGCGGGGTGGCGACGGTTCTGTGAAAGAGCCTTCACTGATGATTTCCTTACGTTTTTGTCAAGCCCGACGTGACATTTCCGGCTCGACGACCTCGGGGTGCGAATGGTGATTAAGTTTTACAGTCTTAGGTTACTGAAGGAAGTAGATAATTCCGAACAGCACCACCCAGACAACGTCCACAAAGTGCCAGTAGTACGACACCACGATAGCGGTCGTGGCCTCATGGTGTCCGAACCGCTTGGCCAAGAAAGCGCGACCGATCACGAACAGGAACGCGATCAGACCACCGACCACGTGCAAGGCGTGGAAGCCGGTGGTGATGTAGAACGCTGACCCGTAGGCGCTGGACGCGATGGTGACGCCGTGTTGAACCAGCTCGGCATATTCGAAGGACTGAACGGCGACGAAGACCGTGCCCATAATGAAGGTCAGCACGAACCATTCGACCATGCCCCATTTGCCGATATTGAAGACGCCTCCGGTGCGCCGGGGTTGCAGGCGTTCAGCAGCGAAAACACCAAACTGTGCTGTAAAAGAACTGGCGACCAGAATCAAGGTATTCACAGTCGCCAGTGGCACACTGAGCATCTCGGTGTTTTCCGCCCAGAGGGTCGGAGACGTCGAGCGCAGGGTGAAGTACATGGCAAACAGCCCGCCGAAAAACATAATTTCGGAGGCCAACCAAACAATGGTCCCGACCTGGACCAGATTCGGCCGGGAGGGGAAACCTGTGGTGGGGTGCGAGATGGTTTGAGTCGTAGTTGTCACCCTCTCATTATGGACTGAAAGTGGGCTCGTTCTCCAATCGTTGAGCCGTGTTTCACATGCAATTCCCGTGCCTCAGACCACATTGAACTGGCTTAGTGGCCCGGTTTTTCAGCGTTCTTGGAGGTTTTGGCGCCGTTACTATCAGTTTTTGAGATGACATGGAAGATGACAGCACCACAGTCGGCACGAGCTGGCAGGCCGTCAACCCGAGCAGAGCAGAGAGGCTAGAGCACAGAGGGTAGAGCAGAGAGGCTAGAAGACAGGCGAATAAACACACCGGGGGCCGAAGGTGTTGGCGGGTCGGTCACTCGCGCATACACGTGGCAGGGGACGGACTAGGATGAAACCGTGCACACCCAATCTAGCTCTTCCGACCTGACATGGCCCACCATTCTCACGTCGGTTATTAATAAAGAAGACCTTTCCGTTGATGTGGCCTCGTGGGCAATGACTGAGATGATGTCCGGCAACGCCTCGGACGCTCAAATCGCCGGTTTTTTGGTGGCTTTGGCCGCAAAAGGCGAGACGGTTGATGAACTGATGGGGCTGGCGAATGCAATGTTAGAGCAGGCCGCTGAGATTGAGCTCAGTCCCGATGCGGTAGATATTGTCGGCACCGGGGGAGACCGGCTGGGAACAGTGAACCTGTCGACGATGTCATCGTTGGTTGCAGTCGGGGCCGGAGCGAAAGTCATTAAGCACGGCAACCGCGGGTCGTCGTCGACCGCCGGGGCCGCTGACGTGATTGAGGCCCTCGGCGTGGATTTGACGATGGCGCACTCCCGCGCTGCCCAATGCTTGGAACGGGCCGGTATTACCTTCTTATTCGCTCAGGAATACCACCCATCGATGCGATATGTCGCGCCGACCCGCAAGCAACTGGGCGTGCCGACCGCCTTTAATTACCTCGGTCCGCTTTCTAATCCTGCCCGTCCCGATGCCCAAGCCCTAGGTTGCGCCAATGAGGCGATGGCACCGAAGTTGGCCGGTGTTTTGCGGGACCGCGGAACTCGCGGGATGGTTTTCCGCGGTTGCGATGGTCGAGATAAGATCACTACCTCGGGGCCGTCAACCATTTATGAAGTCCGCGACGGAAGCGTTGAACACTATGAACTGAACCCGCAAGATTTCGGGATCTCTCTTCAGCCGGTGGAAGCACTGGCTGGTAAGGATGGAGACTACAACGCCACGATCGTCCGGGATCTGCTGGCCGGTAAACCCGGCCCGGTTCGTGATGCGGTACTGCTCAATACCGGGGCGGGACTCACCGCCTACGACACCAAGAGTGAAGGCCACCTCTTTGAGCGGATTCAGAAAAATATGGCTCGGGCTGAAGAGGCCATTGACTCCGGTGCGGCAGCCGAGGTCCTCAACGCCTGGGTTGCCGTCTCACAGGGGGAGTAACGCCTGCGTTCTGCTACTCGTATCCCAGCGCGAAACCTTCTTCGAGGTCGTGCTGGGAGTAGGCGCGAAACGCCAACATCGTCTCTGTATCAACAATGCCCTGAACCTTGGAGAGACGATCGGAGATCAAATCTTCGAGGTCGTTGAATTCGCGAACACGCACAATGGCTACCAAGTCCCAGGATCCGGTCACCGAGTACACCTGAGCGACACCATCTTTATCGGCGAGCTTGGTTGCAATCTCCGGAATACGGTTCGTGTCGGTTTTAATCATCACGAACGCTGTCACCATAACGTTGTCTCCTTCAGTGTCTGCCAGCTCATGGCTGATCGATCCCAGTTTAGCCTGCTGTCGGGTTACTCCGTGGGGAATTGGTGAGGGCAAAGCTGATCAACTGCGAGATTCCTCGGCGACCCAGCAACAGCATCCCCACCACGAGCAGTGAGACCGTCACGAAACTCCAATGTGACCCGTCGGTGAAAATCAAGACGCGTAGAGCAACTCCAATAAACACCGTCGAAAGCCATACCACGATCCCAGCAGGCCAGAGGCGCTGCCAACTACGCCAAAACCCCGTCATCACGCTGGCAAACAGGCAGGCCAATGCAAAGGGGGTGGCCACCCGAAACAGTTCGGCGCCAGTGACGTCTTGCTCATGGGAGCGCATGCCTAGGGCGGCAAATCCTGTCACGAGTGCCAGATCAATCACCACCGCAACATACGGACGCCACCGAGCTCCCGGAGGAGTAGTTTCGGTGGATGTCACGGTCGATGAAGGGGAGTGGGCTGTCTGGGTCATGGTGCTGATTCCTTGAGATTCCTCGTCTCGCTATAGATAGCCTGTGCGACCTCTGCGACCAAGTGTACGGGGATTTGGCCCGGGGCCGAGGCAGCCTCTAAAGACGCAAAGGTAGCGGCACTGCCGAAAACCCCGCCGGCCAGTCGGGATCCGATCCCTAATGGACCCATAGCTACGGTGATTACCGGCTGTGCGAGGACAGAAGCAGCCTGATAGGTGGCTTCGTTGATACGGATCACATCTGCAGGCGATGTGGGGGTGACCGCGATTTTTGCCAGATCATAGCCCTCGCGACCCATGCTTTGTAAGCGGTCCAGAATGTCAAAGGTCGACGGTGTCTGCTCAAAGTCGTGGTACGAACCCACAGCGGCCACCTGGTTGGCCTGGAGTTGTTGGAGGGCTTCACGAGCAGTGGTCCGCGCCGTTTCAACATCAATAACAATCGCCCCCGGCGTCGAGGCCAGCGCGGTGACGACCTCAAGATAAGTTTCATCGCTGATCGCGGCCTGGCCACCTTCAGCGCTGGTGCGTAAGGTGGCTAGTACCGGAACTGAGTCAAAGAGTTCAATCAGTTCTTGATAGACGGTTGCGACCTTCAAAGGCTGGCCGTGTTTTCTGTAGAAATCAACGCGCCACTCGATAACCGACACCGCAGAAGAATCCGGATGTTGGCGCATTGATTCTGCCTGAGCCAGAATCTGCTGACGGCTCGTACCCATCAGCGGGGCAATGATGGCCGGATGAGTTGCGTGAAAGTGGGCGGTACCCAGCGTGAGACTGGGGTAGGAGGCGCGGGATGTTTCTTTCGACGCTGACATAGACAAAGGGGTCCTTCCGATAAAACGCCGATAATCTATTATGTCATGTTGAACGTATGGCCCAGGCTGGCAGTCTTCTGAGCTCCTGCGCTGCCACTCCCCGCGGCGAGGTGTTGGCCTGCACGACCACATTCGTCCATCAGGTCCACGGCAGGGCTGCGGCGATGGCTGCGGCAGTCTCTGACGGCTCGCGGTCGGAGAGCATGGTGCCCATGACCTTGACCAGCTCGTCGCGCTCCCAGTCGTTCATGGTGTTGCACCTGCCGCGGGCGTGCAGGTAGTCGTTGGTGCGCTCCAGGTTGGAGGCGGTGAGCCGGCCGGTGACCTGCGGCGGGGTTGTTGGGCTTGGCCTCGGCCTCGGTGAGCCCGTTGTGCAGGCTCGGCTCGTAGTTGACGTGCGGGTTCTGCCCGGGGGCTAGGTCCACTGAGTAGCTCATCTCGCCGCCGCGCTGGTTGGTGTGCACCCGCCCCTTGACTCCCTTGGGCTGGTTCACCGGCAGCTGCAGGTAGTTCGGGCCCACCCGGTAGCGCTGGGTGTCGGAGTAGCTGAAGGTCCGGCCGACGAGCATCTTGTCATCGGAGAAGTCCAGACCGTCCACCAGCACGCCGGTGCCCATGGCGATCTGTTCGCTCTCATTGTGGAAGTCCTCCACGTTGCGGTTCAGCGTCATGGTGCCCACATGCCGCAGCGGGAAGTCGTTCTCCGGCCAGATCTTGGTGTCGTCCAGCGGATCCCACTCCAGCTCCGGATGGTCATGGTCCTCCATCAGCTGGACGTAGAGGTCCCACTGTGGATAGTCGCCGCGCTCGATGGCCTCATAGAGGTCCTTCGAGGCTGAGCCGAGGTCCTGGCCCTGCACTTTGGCGGCCTCCTCCTCGGTCAGGGAACACCCTGGGCAATCTGTCCTCCACTATGATCGGCGGCCGGCTGGTCAACGGCCTGGGGGAGGAAGTCCCCTTCGGCGTCGACGCAGATGCCGGCGTCGCCGATCCCCTGGTGCGCGCGGCACAGGTCTCCCTCGGTGCGCTGGGGATCCTCACCTCACTGACCCTGCAGCTGGAGGAGGCCCACCAGCTGCACCGGCAGAACTGGATCACCCATATCGATTGGGTGTTGGAGCACTTCGCCGAGCTGATCGAGACCAACCGCAGCGTGGACTTCTACTGGTACCCGCGCAGCGACCTCGCCCAAGTCCGCATGCTCAACAAGCCGGGTCAGGAGCCGGAGATAACGCCGCCGGGGAGGCTGAAGACCGACCAGACCGGTCCTAACTACCAGATCATCCCCAACGACCGGATGCTGAAGTTCGAGGAGATGGAGTACATGCTCCCGCTCGACACGCAGCTGGCCGCCTTCCAGCAGATTCGGGAGCGCATCAAGTCCGGGCACCGGGCCCAGGTGGGCTGGCGGGTGCTGGTGCGCACGATAGCCGCCGATGACGCGATGCTCTCCAATGCTCACGGCCGCCCCACTATGACCATCGCGCTGCTGCAGAACCACACGTTGCCGTACAAGGACTACTTCGACGATATCGAGCCGATCTTCTGGGACTGCGGAGGCCGCCCTCACTGGGGAAAGAAGCACACCCTGAAAGCGCCGCAGCTGGCAGAGATGTACCCCGAATGGGAGAGCTTCCAGCAGATCCGGCGGCAGATGGACCCCCAGAGCGTACTGCTCAACGGCTACCTGCGCGAGATCCTCGGAGAGGAGGCGATCTGATGGCGTTTGCCGGACGACGCCGTCAAGGCGGTCCTGAACCGGGAGCAGCGCTGGGGCGGACTCACTGGGTGTTCTCCGCCGGATTCGCCCCCAGCCAGTCCACGGGCTCAGAACCGGAGTTCACCAGCCGCAATACGCTCTGCCTGCTGAACACCGGCGACGACGATGCCTGCCTGCAGCTGATGATCTACTACCAGGATCAGGAGCCGGTGGGTCCTTTTGAGCTGACAGTGCCGGCCCGCCGGGTGCTGCACCAGAGGATCAACGATCTCATAGACCCGCAGGCCGTGCTTCTGGATGCTCCCTATGGGATGGTGCTCAGCTCCGACCTTCCGGTGGTTGCTCAGCTGTACTACCTCGATTCCCGGGGCGGGCACCTGGCAGTCTCCCACCTCAACCCATTGCCGTTGGACTAGGGACAGTGCGGCCTCGTTCGCCCTGGAAACGGCAAGTATGAGCCGCATCGGCGGACAGCAGAATTGGCCTGCGTGTGCTCAGAAAGATTTTGCGAGCTTAACGCGACCTCAACACACAGTAAGAGTTTGCGCAGAAAATTGAGGTGAATCTTGGCGCCTGTTCAGGTCCTGTGTAACGTCCTGTGTCGCCACTGGATCCATAATGCAGCTGCATTGGCCACAGGAAACATCGTAAAAATTTGAATTACTCTAAGAGTGAGGATTGGGGACCAACGTGTCAACAAGAGTCGCTGATTTCGTAAACAGCCAGGACCTGGGAGAGCTCAAGAGCGGTTTCCGTCGGGAAGCTAGCCCTGTCATGGCAACGCCGGCCGCCGTGGTTGGCGCTCTGCTCGGCAAGAAGGTGGTCGGTGCCGCTGCCGCTGGAGTCACCGGTGTGGGTGCCGCCTACACAGTGGGCCGAGTCGTCAACTGAGCCCACTGCAGGCGAGGTCCTTCAAATTTGTACTAATTCATGCGCCGTGAAGTTGCGCCTTGAATTAGTGCTACGCGTGAATTAATACTCGTGAAGGGAAGTATAAGTGGAACACATAATCGAAAAGGTTGAGAGGGAAACTGAGCCGCAGCTGAGCGAGCACAGTTCAATGCGCAACCCGGGGCTCGACCCGGTCATGGCGACCCCGGCAGCGTTCGTCGGCGCCGCCGGATACGCATGGATCACGCTGCAGGCCTATGACATGGGGCGTGAGCATGCCGGAGCCAACGGCTGACCCCCTGCTCGGGGCTCGCAACTGGTCAGCAGGCACCCCTTGCTGATCAGGTCTTTCCGGAGGGTTGTGGGGGTGCACGCAACTGCGTCCCCACAACCCTCTACCCCTCACACGCACTCTGCTTCAGAAGGACATCCCGTGAAACTGGTCCGAAAGATCTTCTCTGCCGTTTTCAGTCCGATTCCGCTGACCCGGGATCGCGCCCTGGGCATCTCTGAACGGCTCGTGGCCGCTACCACCCTGACCTCCTCCCTGGAATACCTCAGCCAGCGTCGCCACCTGGACAAGGGCGGCCTCAACGACTGGGACATCATGCGCTCCGAGGAGGCAGTCAACAACCCGCTGTTCCGCTCAGTGCTGGACGTCATCGGACGGCGCAAGGTCACCCTGGGTCTGCAGACAGCCCGCGCCGCCCTCAGCGTGGCAATGATGCTGCCAGGCAATAGCCGCTGGCGCGGAGCAGGAAACCTTGCCCTCGGGGGCATGACGGCCATCCTCTATCCGCGGCACCGGTTCGGCACTGACGGATCCGATCAGGTCTCCCTGCTGGTCCAGACCGCAGCCGGAGCTGCACGGCTGAGCACCTCCACACAGACCAGAGACGCTCTGCTGTGGTACATCGCAATCCAGGCGAACCTCTCCTACGCGGCCTCCGGCTGGGTGAAGCTGCTGGGCGACAAATGGCGCAACGGTGAAGCCCTGCCAGGAGTGATGCGCACCAAGACCTACGGATTCGAGAAGGTTTACCGCTGGGCGAAGCAGCACCCACGAGCCTCACGCTATGCCCAGCATGCAGTACTGGCCATGGAATGCCTCTTCCCGCTGGTCTACATCGGCTCGGGCAGGCTGGTGCGGCCCTTCCTCGCGTCAGCGGCGAGCTTCCATGTGGTCAACGGATTCGTCATGGGGCTGGGTCGCTTCATGACAGCGTTCCCATCCATGCACCCATTCGTGGCCTACACCGCAATGCCCAAGTCTCTGCCGGAAGCCGCTGATCGGGACGACAGATTGGTTCGCACCGCGCTGACAGTGCTGGCCGGTGCGATTGCGTATTCCGGCGCAGTAGCCGCCCAGAAGCGCATGAAGACACTCCAGGGGTGGGATACTTCCCGGATCATCACCACCCGTCACGGGAACCAGCTACAGTTCGAATCGGGAGGAACGCACGACGGCGACTCACCGATCCTGCTGTTCTGCACTGGGCTTGCCTCTACCTCAGAGCACTTTGCCTGGATCAGCGAAAAGATGATCACCGAGACGGACTGCGGCCTCATCGTCTACGCCCGGGCGGGCTACGCCGGCAGTCAGCGGTACTGCCGTCGGGACTATATCCTCCATGAATCTGTGGACGACTTGGTGGATCTGATCCACACCGTCACCGCGCTGAACGACCGCAAAGTCGTCCTGGTCGGACACTCCCTGGGTGGAGAGTTCGCGCGCCGAGCTGCCGGCCAGGTTGCCCCAGAGCGCCTGGCTGGGGTGGTGTATCTGGACCCCTCCCATCCCGCGGAGTTCCAGCGCTCGGAGGCTCAGAGCCTCGGGGCCCGGAACCTGCAAGGCGCCCTGACCACCGCGGCATGGGCGCTGCGACTGGGAACCGGCGTTCTGATGAGCCGGCCCCGGTGGTTGGACAGCCTGCCCCTCGCCTACCGGGACAAGGTCTACGCTCAGTACTCTGACGCCCGGCTGTGGAGGGCTGCCGCACGCGAATGGCGCGCCGTGGAGAAAGAGTTCCGTGAGTATGACGCCGAGATGCCCGCCCTGAAGATTCCAGGTCTGGTTCTCGCTGCCCAAAATACCGTGGACCGGGATCCTGAGCAGCTCCTGATGTACCACGAGCTGGCGAAGTCCCATCAGGATGCCTCGGGCAGCCATGAGGTCAGTGTTATCGAAGGAGCCGACCACGACAGCATCCTCACCAATGCCCGTCACGCCCATCTGGCTGCCGCCCGGATCATCGCTTTCCTGCAGGAGCACTGCGGAATCCACGTCGGCGGTGTCGACCATTCTGCGGACGCGGAGTCGCTCGCCGAGGATGCACCCGCCAAGACACTGGAAAGCGAGGAAGCCCAGGTATGAAACCCGCATCCACATTGAAGTCTCTGTTCACCGGACCCGGCGCCGCTGCCCGAATCGGTGCCTCCGCGATGCTGGTGGCCACTCTAGCCACCCAGCATCCCAACCCTGTGTTCAACCGCATACAGGTGCGCGACCACTTCTCTGTTCTGCCGAACTGGAAGTTCTTCGCTCCGAATCCTGCCACCCACGACTATCACTATCTGTACCGGACCCTGGACGTGGAAGGAAACACGTCGCGATGGCGTGATATCGAGCTGATTGCCGACCGGAAGATGCACCAGGCCATCTGGTTCGCCAGTCGCCGCAGCGAAAAGGCGGTGTTCGACGTCTGCAGTGAGATCCTGCAGCGCATGGACAAAGGGTTCGATGCCATCAAGTCCACCGCCTCCTACCGGCTGCTGGTCGAGTTCATCCGGCGCGAGATCCGCGAGAGCTCGTCAGACGTGAGTTCGATCAAGGGCTTCCAAATTTCGATGGTGCGAGCCAGCGGGCACGATCACGAGGAGGAGCCCGAGATTCTCTTCGTCTCGCCGTATGTGCCCATGGACGCCTCCGGCGAGCGCGCCCTGATCCCCATCCCATGAACCGCAGAAGCGGCGACGGCGCGGCCGTTGAGGAAGGACGGACACAGTGACTACGACAGTGCAGGACATCGGCTACGCCGAAGTTTGCAGGCTGGTACGACAGGATCTTCCCCAAGGACGCTTCAGCTCAGATCCTGGTGGATTTCCTGGCGCGCCACCATCCCGATCCCACTGCCGGCACCCTGGAGATGGGGGTGGGAACCGGCCGGATCGCCGCACCACTGGCACGCCATGTGGGGCAGGTCGTCGGAGTGGACTGCTCCGAGCTGATGCTGGAGGGTCTGCGCCAGGAGTGTGACGAAGCGACGGTCCGCCCGGTGCTGGGGGACATGCGCACCTATTCGGAGGACCGCCGCTACGGTCTGGTCTACATCGTGTGCTCAGCGCTGGCGCTCCAATTGGACCAGCAGGCCCAGGAAGAGAGCATGCTACGGGCAGCCGAACTGCTGGCCCCTGGGGGACGCCTGATCATCGAGACGCATAATCGGCCCGGCTGTGTGGCGCTGCACGAAGGTTCCACACGAACCTCGTTGTTCGCTCCCTACCCGGAGCCCAACACGGGGCTGCAGACCTATGCGACTCTGCTTCCCGACGATCTTTGGCACTGCTCTCAGATCTGGTACGAAGCCGATGGGACTCACCGCATCGGCACCGAGGTGCTGCGACTGCTGACTCCCGAAGAGGTGGACAGCTATGCCGCGAGCGCGGGTCTGGTTCGGGACGGGCTGTGGGCCGACGCCATGGGGAATCCCTACCAGGAAGCTGGATTGCTGTTTATCGCGAGCTATAAGAGGACATCATGAACTTCCCCCACATCATCGCCGGACACCGGGTGCTGCTGATCATCGGCATCGTCCTCGGCCTGCTGGGCGCCTGCGCAGCGCTGGCTCAGCCGCTGTTCATAGGGCTGCTGATCCGGGCAGTCTCCGAGGGTGAGCCCATCACCGTGCCGCTGACCATCATTGTGATCCTCTTCGCTCTGGACGCGGCACTCTCGGCGGCCAATGCGTACTTGATCGGGCGTGCAGGCGAGAACATCGTCTTCGATCTTCGGCACCTGCTGGTCGGGCGGCTGCTGCGCAGCCGGATCAGTGACTTCCAGCGTATGGAGACAGGCGACATCTTCACCAGGATGGTGGGCGACACCACCTTGGCCTGCATGGTCATAACCCAAGCCATCGCTCAGTTGGTGAGCTCCGCATTCATGGTGGTCGGAGGCATAGCGTTTATGGCCTGGCTCGACTGGCAGCTCTTGGTGGCTACCCTGACCTGCCTGGGCGGGGCCAGCGTGGTGGCACTGCTGCTCGCCCGCCAGGTGCGGATCGCTTCGTTGGCCAACAGGCAGCACACCAGCAACTTCGGGTCCGGGCTGCAGCGGGTCCTCGGCGCGCTGACCACCGTGAAAGCATCCCGGGCAGAATCCCGGGAAACCGAGCGTCTGGCCGAACTGGCAGGAACTGCTCGCCGCAGCGGTATCCGCGTCACTGCGCTGGGGGCACTTCTTCAACCGGCCATGAACGTGGGCACACAGATATCGCTTGCTGTGGTGATTGCCTGGGGCATGGCCAGGGTAGCCACCGGAGAGCTGCACCCGGCCGACCTGACCGCCTTCGTGATGTACCTGTTCTACCTGGTGTCCCCGCTTGTGATGCTCTTCCTGGCGGTGGGGCAGATCCAGCAGGGGAGGGCTGCCATTCAGCGCGTCACCGAGCTGGGCGAGATGCCGCAGGAGGAGGACCGTCCGGCATCCCAGGAGCCTCGGTCCCCGCAGTACGCGCCACGCAGTCGAGCCGAAGCGAATGGGAGCGTTCACACCACTGCGCCGGCAGTGACCTTCGATGCCGTGCAGTTCTCCTACAACGAGCAGACCCCGGCGCTGCGGGATGTTTCCTTCAGCATTCCCTCCCGCGGTCTCTCCGCCGTCGTCGGACCCTCTGGTGCGGGGAAGACCACCCTGTTCCAACTCATTGAGCGGTTCTACACCCCCTCCCGCGGCACGATCAGAGTAGCCGGAGAGGACATCGCAACTATGGACCTGCACCGGCTGCGCGGATTGGTGGGTTATGTGGAGCAGGATTCCCCGCTGCTGCGTGGCACCATCCGGGACAACCTGGTCTACGCCCGACCCGACGCCGACGAGGCCCAGATCAGCCGTGTTTTGCGCCAGGCGAACCTCGCCGACGTCATCGATGCCCTGCCGCAGGGCCTGGACACAGAGCTTGGGGAGCGCGGCGCGGGACTCTCCGGTGGTCAGCGGCAGCGGCTGGCCATCGCGCGCACCCTGCTGCAGGAGCCCGAGGTGATCCTGCTCGATGAACCCATCGCCCATGTGGACAGTGACACTGAGGCGGCCCTGCGCGATGCTGTGGCGGAGGCGGCCCAGCAGTGCGCAGTGCTGACCATCGCCCACCGGATATCCACCGTGATGGAGGCAGACCAGATCCTGGTGATGCAGGACGGCAGACTCCGGGCCACCGGCACCCACGCGAGCCTGATGGAGACCGACGAGATCTACCGGCGATTGGCCGAGGGTCAGCTGCAGACCGCGGCCGTGACATGAGCAGGACCCCTCACGGGAGACCGCAGAGGGCAAGATGACTACGTGCAGACCAGAGGAGACGATGATGCAGACCAGACAGCTTCCGCTTCCCGGTGAGAATATCGTCCGGTTCGTCCGCGAATTCACCAAGAGCACCTTCGACGGGGTCGAGGATCTCAGTGAGCTGCTTCGCCGCAGCCACAGCCCGGATTCTGCACACCTGCTCAACCAGAAACCCCACTCCCAGCAGCAGATTCTTGCCCAGCTGCGCCGAAGGCGGAGCAGCGGTGCCGACTACCGGGTTCAGATTCGTGACGCAGTGGCAGGGCACAGGGAGGCCGCAGTCCGGTACAGCATCACCACCGATCTGCTGTGGCGCCTGAAGGTGGAGACGGAACGGTTCACCTTGTACCGGCTCGACCCGCAGGGCAGGATCGCCGCTGAGGCCACCACAGAACGGACCCGCTATATCTGGGAGGACCCCGCAGAGGCGATTGAGCACGATGATGCCTCCGCCGGCACCTCGGGCGAACCGGAAGGCGGGCCGGCCACGGACGTGACTGCCTATCTGACTGATTACAACCGGCAGTCCCTGGACTCGAGCCTCGATGCGGCGCAGGTTTTCCATACCTTCCACACCCCCGACTGCCAAATGCGTATCAACCACGCGGTCAAGCACGGCCCGGAGATGGTAGAGCAGATTCGCCGCGCCCGCGCCAAAGGTCTGAGCTACCAGGTAGAGGTGGAGCAGGCCGTGCGGCAGGGGGATCGCTTTGCCGCGCGCTACCGCATGGTTCCGGTCGTCAGCCGTAAGGGTGGACCTTCCCTGTGGGTTCACGACTTCGGCCGACTGGCGTCCGACGGTCGGGTCCGCCGGGTAGTCTCGCATGTGCAGACCACCTCGGGCGCATGGGCCGGATGAGGTCTGCAGACTCTGCATCAGTCAGGGCCGGAAGTTCCCCGGAGGAGGGTGCTCACGTCCATGAAAGGAACTCATTGAGACGAACCATCTCTGGCCTGCGCCCGGTATGGCGGATCGTCATACTGGCTGGGCTGCTGCTGATTGTGGCGGACCTGACGGGGATTTTCAGTCCGCCGGCCGGCCTGGCCTGGGTGCTCGGCGTCGTCGGCCTCATCCTGGTCGGTTATCTGCTCTACCGCACGGCGCCGGTGTCCGAGCCGCGGGAGCCGGCGGCCCTGAGGTCGCCGGTGCGCGGGAGGTGGCTGGCGGTGAACAGCCCTGGTCAGGGGGTGCCCAGCCACGGCACCGTCACACGCGGTCAGCGGTTCGCCGTCGACGTCTCCCACCCGACCGTGGCAGAGGACCTCACCACACAGATCAACCCCGGCTCGGTGCGCAGCGCCCTGCGCGGCAGCCCTCCGGAGGAGTTCACCTGCTTCGGCGAGCCGGTCTGTGCCATGGCCGCCGGCACCGTGGTCGAAGCGGCGGACCAGCAGCGTGACCAGCGGGCACGCAACACCTGGCAGGCACTGCTGTGGATGCTGGTGGTGGAGAGCACCGTGCGCGAGCTGATCGGTGGATACCGGGCGGTGTTGGGCAACCGGGTGGTGATCCAGCACGACGACGGCACCTATGCCGCATACGCGCACCTGCGCCGCGGCTCAGTGAGGGTCGAGGTCGGTCAGCGGGTGGAAGCCGGCGAGGTGATCGCCGAGGTGGGCAATACCGGCAACACCACTGAGCCGCACCTGCACGTGCAGCTGATGGACCGCGCTTCCGTCGACCCCGCCGCGGGGGTTCCCATGGTGTTCCGCGACGCAGTTCTGGACGCGATCGATCCGGCGTGGGAGAAGCAGGCATCAGAACCGAGTGAGACCGCGCTGGAGGGTATGCCCCGCAACGGCCAGATCTTCACCGTGCCCGGCGAGGTGGCGGGCACCTCCGAGGCACAGCAGACGACGACGCCGGGACTCTGAGCCCCGACGCCGTCGCTGATCCACCGCGGAATGGTCAGTGGTTCCGCAGCGCGTCGATGAGTTCGTCCTTGTTCATATCCGAGTAGCCGGTGATGTCGACCTCCTTGGCCCTGTCACGCAGCTCGTCGACGGTCCAGTCTTCATACTCCGGGGAGCTGCCGCCCTTTTTGCCCTGGGCGCTACGGTCCTCCTTATTGGCGGAGTTGGCAATGCGGGCGCCCTTCTCTTTCGAGTAGCCCTGCTCCTCGCGGAGCTTCTCATAGAGCTCCTCGTCCTTGACCGAGGAGCGGTCTTCTGAGGAACTGCTGTTCTGCTCCATTGTGATCATCCTCCTGTGAACGGTTTGCCTCCGGTGACCGGGATGACGGCCCCGGAGGTGTAACTGGCCTCCTCGGAGGCCAGATAGACATAGGCGCCGGCGAGCTCGGCGGACTGGCCGGCACGCTCCATCGGCGTGTCTTTGCCGAAGGACTCCACCTTGTCCTCCGGAAAGCCGGTGGCCGGGATCAGCGGGCCCAGATGGGCCCGGGCGCCACGGCGTTGACCCGGATGCCCTTCGGGGTGAGCTCCTGGGCAAGCACCTCGGTGAACGCCACCTGGGCGGCCTTTGTCATCGCATAGTCGAACAGAGGGGGAGCCGGCCCGGCGGCCTGAATGGAGGTGGTGGTGATGATGGAGGAGCCCTCCGGAAGGTGCGGCACGGCCTCCTTGGCCAGCGCGATGTGAGAGATCAGATTGGTGTCGAAGACCTTCTGCACTTCTTCGATCGGAGTCTCATCGATTCCGCCGCGTTTGCGCTGGTAGGCGGCGTTGAGGATCAGCACGTCGATCCCGCCGAGGTCCTCCAGGGTGCGGCGGACGATCTGCTCGGCGGCGCCCTCGGCCCGCAGGTCCTGGGCGTAGAGAGCCACATTCCGTCCTGCCTCGCGGACGTGGGAAGCGGTGGTCTCGGCGTCCTCGGTCTCCTCCGGCAGGTGCACGATGGCCACATCGGCTCCTTCCCGGGCGAAGGCGATGGCCACAGCCCGCCCGATGCCGGAATCGCCGCCGGTGATCAGGGCGCGCTTTCCGGTGAGCCTGTCGTGGCCCACGTAGCTGTCCTCACCGTGGTCGGGATCCGGCCGGGTCAGTCCGGTCAGTCCGGGCTGATCCTGCTGCTGGCCGGTGGGAAACTCGTCATCCTTATGTTTGGTGCGTGGGCCCTGCTGTTCCTGCGTCATCGGGTGTCTCCTTGTCTCCGAAAGGACGGGGGAGGGGAGTTCTCAGGCGGTTGCCTGGGGGTCTAGGACTACTTTGATGCAGCCGTCCTCCTTCTTCTGGAACATCTCGTAGGCGCCGGGCGCCTCGTGCAGGGGAAGACGGTGAGTGACAAAGTCGTCGACTCCCAGCGGGTCTGCGGGGTCCTCCACCAGCGGCAGGATCTGGTCAATCCAGTTCCGGACGTTGGCCTGGCCCATGGTGACCTGGATCTGCTTGTCGAACAGCGTGAGCATCGGCAGGGGAGAGGCCTGGCCCCCGTAGACGCCGGAGAGGCTGATGGTCCCGCCGCGGCGTACCAGGTCGATGGCGGTGTACAGGGCTGCCAGCCGGTCCATGCCGAAGTTCTCCATCATCGGCTGGCTCAGCTTCTCCGGCAGGAACTGGGCTGAACGCTGGGCCAGTTTGCCCAGCATCGACTGGGTGTCTCCGTGGGCTTCCATACCGACGGCGTCGATGACCGCGTCGGGACCGCGGCCCTGGGTCGCATCGCGGATGGCCGCCACTGAGTCGTCTCCGGTGTCAAAGACGAGGACGCCGTGCCGGGCGGCCATCTCCCGGCGCTCGGCTTCGGGTTCGATCGCGTAGACCGTCAGGCCCTGATGCTTGGCGATTCGGGCGGCGAACTGGCCGATAGGGCCCAGGCCGATGACGGCCACTGACTCGCCTGCGCTGCGCTGGGCATAGGCCACCGCGTGCCATGCGGTGGGCAGCACATCGGAGAGGAAGAGGTAGCGATGGTCGGGGAGCTCCTCGCCGACCACGATGGGGCCGTAGTCGGCGTGGGGGACTCGCAGGTACTGGGCCTGGCCGCCGGGCACTGCACCGTAGATCTGCGAGTAGCCGAACAGCCGGGCGCCCGAACCCTGTTCGGTGACTTGAGTGGTTTCACATTGGGTCTGCAGCCCCTGGTTGCAGAAGAAGCAGTCCCCGCAGGCGATCTGGAAGGGGATCACCACGCGGTCGCCGACGCGCAGATTGGTCTCGGAGCCAGCTTCGACCACGCGTCCCATGGGTTCGTGCCCAATGATGTCTCCCGGGGTCATGAATGGTCCCAGGACTTCGTAGAGGTGAAGGTCCGAACCGCAGATGGCGGTGGAGGTGATCTCCACGACGGCGTCCTTGGGCTTCTCCAGCACCGGATCCGGCACTGTCTCTACGGATACTTTTCGGGGGCCTTGCCACGTCACTGCTTTCACCGAACGTCCTCCTTCTGGTGTCGATGAACCCAGCGCGGTAGGTTGGCGCGGCCCAGCCGGCCGCGCCGCTAGTATCTGACACAGCCACCGTATCGACAGCCAGCTTATGATCGGCTGAGCATCAGCCGGAGGTGCGGTCAGAGTTTGGTGGCAGGTTTCCGCAGGTCAGACGGATATGACGATGGCCTGTGTGCGCTACCGGCGGGGGAGCAGCAGCCTGGTGACAGCTCGCCGGCCAAGCAGCAACAGTGCCAGCACGCCTAAGGTCACCAGCACAAAGGAGACTTGCACACCGCCGGCGGTGAAGAGCTGGCGCAGGATCATCCCAGCCGCGACGGTGATGGCCAGTACGACAACGCCGGCAGGCCAGATCTGGGCAGGACGACGCCAGGAGGCGGTGACCAGCCAGCCCAGGGCCAGTCCGGCCAGGAACGGCCAGGCGGTGGAGACGATCTCGCCCATGGCCAGGCCGGAATCGTGCTCCCGGTTGCCCAGCGCCGCGAAGAGCAGCACGAGCAGAGCGTCCGCGGTGAACATCCCTGTGGTTGCGAGGGCACTGGCCGGTGTGATGCCAGAACCTGAGGCGCTTCGGCTTCTGTGGCGCCGCTTGGGTTCGTGCGCAGGGCCACCCTGCAGGCTGGGGGAGTCGGGCATAACTCCATTCCACCAGAGAGCGTGCGGCTCGGTGGCAACGTAGCATCAGAGGGTGCTTCCTATTGTCTGGCTGATGGGGCCCTCGGGGGTCGGAAAATCAACCCTGGGGTATCGGATGCTGTCTGATCTTTGACGCCGCAGGGGTGACGGCGGCGTTCATTGATGCAGATCAACTCCGTTTGGCCAGCGGTGTCTCCGCTTCTGAGACTGAGCTCATAGCGGCTGCGCTTCCGACTCTCAGCCGGACGTTCAGCCGCCGGGACGCACAGGTGGACATCGTCGCCGGACTCGCAGACGATGAGGCTCACCTGAGGCAGATGCTGCCGCATATGCCTAGGGATCGGGAGCTGGCGGTGCATGTGGATGCGACCCCTGAGACGCTGCGCGGGCGGATTCACCGCCGCGGCTGGCTCATTGAGCTCGTCGACGATGCCGTGAAGTATGCGGCTGAGCTGGAGCCCAGCGCGGCTGATCTGTATCTGGACACCACGCACCAGACGCCGTCGCAGCTGTCTGATCAGATCACCGCAGCGGTCCTCGCGCATGCGGCGTCTGGGCCTGCAGACCTCGAAGACGCGTTTGGGGTGCCTCCTGAGGCGTCGGGGTCCGCTGAGGTGGTGGTGCTGACCGGACCGGGAGGAGTCGGTGTCTCCACTATCGGCTTTCAGCCGTTTATGCACCTTGCACATGCGGGTAGGGGAGTGGGCTACCTGGATGCTCACCAGCTCGGGCTCCTCGGACCGAGCGCCGGCAGCTCCGAACTGGCACCGCTGCGCGCCCAGAACGCCCGCACCGTGGTGGGAACCCTCGCTGCAGGCGGCGCCGAAACTGTGGTGGTCAGTGGAGATCCGCACGCTGTGCGCGCCATGGAGGAGACCTGGGACAGCGGTCCTTTCACGCCATTC
Organism: Auritidibacter sp. NML100628; assembly: GCF_003185985.1. Lineage (NCBI taxonomy): Bacteria > Bacillati > Actinomycetota > Actinomycetes > Micrococcales > Micrococcaceae > Auritidibacter > Auritidibacter sp. NML100628. The sequence goes on along the minus strand of NZ_QHLP01000002.1, from coordinate 191,818 downwards.
TGGCTGGACGCTTCCGCCGATGCTCTCGCAGAACGTATCACCGCCAGCGCCCAGGGCGGCGGGCCGCCGCTGCAGGGCGATCACCGACTGGGACTGGCCGGCGCGGCGCTGGATGCCGCGATCGCGGCGGCCGTGGAGGAAAGCCGCCAGCACCATCTCAGGCCTCCGAATGCGCACGTGGTCAATACCACCGACCGCGAGCCGTCAGAGACTGCCGCAGCCATCGCCGCAGCCCTGCCGTGGACCTGATGGACGAATGTGGTCGTGCAGGCCAACACCTCGCCGCGGGGAGTGGCAGCGCAGGAGCTCAGAAGACTGCCAGCCTGGGCCATACGTTCAACATGACATAATGTAGATTATCGGCGTTTTACCCATTGGTCCGGCCAGAGACGGTCGCCCGGGCTGATTTTCGCTCGTGGTTTTAGTCGATCGAGCCGGTCTCTTCTGGTGTGGTGGTCTCATCCGAGGTTGGTTGCGGTGCCAGGAGCTCATAGATGGTGGACTGACCAGAGTCCCACATCGCCACGATGCGTCGTGTGGTGCTCTCGGTTTGGTCTGGCAATAAGACGTGGTGTGCACCGACCTGGCCCCAGGGCTCAGGAACCTCGCCACGCACGATCAGTGTGATGTTTGACTCTTCGGACCCCAGGTACTGTCCATCGGCATTATAGAAATACGGAACAGCTTGCTGAATTTCTCCGGCAATCGCCAGATTGAGCAAATGTACGGCCACAGGATCCGCGAGCGCATCGTAGATCCACAGATGTCCGACCGCTGGGTGCTCCATTTCGGCAACCAGGTATGAATCAGCGCCAGCCAGGGGCTTCAGGCGGTATGTAACCGGCACGTGTAAGAAGCGTTCACCTTGATGCAGGATGAACCCTTCGAGCATGATGGAGCCTTCGGTGTCATCAAAATGGTAGCTACCGACGATCTCTATGTCTTCATCAGATCCCCAGTATTGGGAAGCAACCCAATCCGAGAGAATGCTATTTCTATCTGGTTCTGTTTCGGCGAGATATACAGTAGCCATTCTTCTAGTTTACGGGGTTGAGTGATGTTCTTCGACAATCTCGGTCCCGAGGGTCAGTGTGATTCTGGGATTGAATAGTGAACGTTGGGATCGTTGCTACCTTTCCCCTAGGTCGATATGGATATTTTTTATTACTTGAATTATAAATAGAATCGTCTGTGCTGGTCAAGTGTGAGTACTGTGTTGGGCGGTGCTTTTCGGTAGGCTACGACACAACGGAACCGAGAGTGCTTCGGCGACCACATTCAGGAGGTCACAGGATGTTCGACTGGCTGTCTGACAACACCTGGGTGCTGTGGCTGGTCGTCGCTGCCGGCTCAGTACTCGTTGAGCTCATGATGTTGGATCTGATCTTTCTCATGCTTGCCGGTGGCGCGCTCGGAGCCTTGATCGCCTCGTTGTTCGGCATCCCCTTCGCGGCGGAAATTGGCGTATTCGCGGCGGTAGCAGCGGTGTTGTTATTTGCCCTGCGTCCGGTGGCGATGCGACATTTGAGCTTGCCGGGCAGTCATCCGCACGATGACTCGATCGAGGCCTATCCGGGCCGGAATGCGGCGGTGACTAGCGAGGTGTCAGAACACGCGGGTTTCGTCAAGCTCGATGGCGAGATTTGGTCGGCTCGTACCACCAGCCCGATGCCTCTGGCGGTGGATCAGGAAGTCGTGATCGAGCGGGTTGACGGCGCGATCTTATGGGTCCGTCCTCAGCGATAGGCCGTGCGGTGGCTATGCCCGTCTGCGAGGTCTCGATATACTCGTGTTAGATCTGTCACCCTAAAGCGTTCATTGCGTTGAACAATTGAAAGGCCCCAACAAACTCATCCCGGAGGAACTATGAGTGCCGGAGAAATCATTCTTGTCGTCGTGATGATCATCTTGGCCATCGTGATCATCGCGGTACTGGCGAGTGCCATCAAAATCGTCCCCCAGGCTCGCGCGGGCATCGTGGAACGCTTGGGGAAGTACCAGCGTACTCAAGGAGCGGGCCTGACCATGCTGGTACCGATCATCGACCGGATGCTACCACTGATTGATATGCGTGAACAGGTGGTCTCCTTCCCGCCACAACCGGTCATCACCGAGGACAACCTGGTGGTCTCCATTGACACGGTGGTATATTTCCAGGTCACCGACCCTAACCGCGCCACCTACGGGATTGCCAACTACATTCACGCCGTGGAAAACCTGGCCACAACCACGCTCCGCAACGTGGTAGGTGGTCTCAACCTCGAACAGGCACTGACCTCCCGCGATTCGATTAACACTCAGTTGCGTGGCGTGCTGGATGAAGCCACCAGCAAATGGGGGCTCCGGGTCTCTCGTGTAGAGCTGAAAGCTATCGATCCCCCGCCCTCAATTCAGGACTCGATGGAAAAGCAGATGCGCGCAGAGCGTGATCGTCGTGCCGCGATTCTCACAGCTGAGGGTGAAAAGCAATCCGAGATCTTGACCGCGGAAGGTAATCGCGAGGCTTCGGTGCTGGCTGCTGAAGGTGAGGCCCAGGCCAGAATCTTGCGTGCCAACGCCGAAGCTGAGGCCATCACCACGGTATTCGAGGCCATCCACGCCGGTCGCCCGGATCAGGATCTGTTGGCCTACCAGTACTTGCAAACCTTGCCCAAACTGGCCGAAGGCGACTCCAATAAGATGTGGATCATCCCGTCTGAACTGACTGACGCGTTGAAGAATATTGCTGGCGGTTTCCACGCTCCAGGACCCAGTGGCGATCCCGTCGGCCCGAGAAACCCCACTAACCAGAATGGTTCCCAGTCGACACCTCAGACCGGGGCCGGGAATAATTCCTCGGCCGATGGCGCTGAGACTACTTGGGCCCCGCGTACTTCGGAGCATGACTCCGCTGGAACTGCAGAGTCCGAACAGCGTCGCGTCCGGCGTAAGCCCCGGCCGACTACTGCCGCTGAGGTTGCTGAGCACGCTCCCAAGGCTCCCAAGCTGTCGCACACCAGCTTGGAAGAGGCCTTGGCCGAGCCTGATTTCACTGCGGATGGACTGCCGGCCCGTCCGCCGCATCCACCGCAGGCCGGTCGTGCTGACGATCAGCAATGATCTATAGTGGTAGTTTGCGCCGGTGTTCTGCCGGGCCAGCGGTAGCACCACTGAGGTTGATATAGAGGAGTTATTGGATGAGTGATCGCAGTCTTCGCGGGATGCGACTAGGTTCGCAGTCCATGGAAACTGAAGCCGGTGTGGAGCCGGCAGCCCGACAGCGGGTGGAGTACCGTTGCGAAGACGGTGAAACCGTCATTGTCACCTTCGCCGCTGAAGCTGAAGTTCCCCCCACCTGGACCACAAAAACCGGTAAAGAGGCGCGGCTGGTCAACGGTGAACAGCACGTCGAAGACAACTCCAAACCGGTGCGGACCCACTGGGATATGTTGCTGGAGCGTCGTAGTATCGAAGAACTCGAAGAATCGCTCAAACAACGGCTGAATGCCCTGCGGGAACGTCGTGGTGAAGAGCCACTGCCGTAGCGACAGGCACCCTTTCCCACTCCGGCGTGGTGCTTAAGGGAGGGGTGTCTCAGCTCTTGGCTCTTGGCAGTGAATTTAGTTCAGGCCGAGTTTTTTCTTGGCGGTCTCCCAGCGAGCCTGCACACCCCACTTGGTGACATTTACCAGTGCTTCGGTGATGATATTGCCACTCATCTTGGACTCGCCGAACTCGCGCTCAACGAAGGTAATGGGCACCTCAACGATACGCTTACCGGCCAGCGCGGTGCGGAAGGTCATGTCCACTTGAAAGCCATACCCCTTGGACTGGACAGCATCCAAGTCAAGCTCCCGAAGCGTGTCAGCACGGTAGGCGCGGTAACCGGCGGTGATATCGGTGAGTTTCAGCCCCAAGAGAATTCGTGGGTATACCGAGCCACCCATCGAAATCAGCTTGCGGTACCAAGGCCAGTTGACCATCTTGCCACCGGGCACCCGGCGCGAACCGATCACCAGATCAGCCTGATTGACCGCGTCTAAGAGCCGGTGCAATTGTTCAGGCTGGTGGGAGCCGTCGGCGTCCATTTCCACCAGTACGTCGTAACCACGCTCCAGGCCCCAGGCGAAACCAGCCAAATAGGCCCCACCTAGCCCGTTCTTTTCGGTGCGGTGTAACACGTGGAGCTGAGAGTCCTGAGTTGCCTGCTCATCGGCCCACTCGCCGGTGCCGTCGGGAGAATTATCGTCGACCACCAAGACATCCACCTCGGGGTTAGCCACTCGCACGCGCTGCAGAGTTCCGGGCAAGGATTCTGCCTCGTTATAGGTTGGGATGATGGTCAGTACTTTCATGGCTCTCCTCGATTAGCCGTGCTGGACTTCTCCTCGCATGAGTATAGCGCGGAGTGTTCTCTTCTCGTGGCAGCTGAGCTTGCGTCCCCGTCACCCCCGGTAGTCCTCTCCCACCACAGTGGCCTGGCGCTGCGGCAAGGGGGTAGCGGAATCCACGATCGGCAATAACGCCGAGCCGGCCCGGGCATCGGTGGAAAATTGGGCGCTGGATTCATCCGGCACTTGCACGCCCAGCTCGGTCCCGGTGTAGACACCCAACCGCGCCGGTGAGCCGACACTAATCCGACCGTGCTGGAATAACCGCTGGGAGATCACCGAGGGCAAAACCCGTACCCCGTTGCGAGTCACCGCATGAAAGGCTGCCCGGGTGGATAGTCGCTGGACGGGGTCTGGGTGTTCCACCGCTGCGGTGACGACCCGCCACATATTCTCGTGGCTGGCTTCATCATCCCCGGAACCCAGGCTGAGGTGGATGCCGGCTGCGACCACATCGGCCAGCGGCGCCTGCAATTCGGGTGTGTCCGAGCAGAGCGGTGTGACAGTCAACGACAACTGTGTTGCTCGCATGCGCTGAATCTGCTCGGCGCTGAGCGGGTGATTGGCCACTACCCGGTGGCGGGCCCGCATTAGCCAACCGGCATCGGCTCCTTCGAGTCGAGACAGAATCTTATCCAACTCGTGCGGTGACCTCGAGCCGATCAACGCCTGCACCGCCGGTGTCCGGTCACTGTGTTCGAGCAACTGGGTCAACCCGTCATCGATCTCCTGGTGAGGGATCCACCACTGTGCGGCTGCAGAGCCGATCGGACCGTAGCGTACCACCGCATTGTGGTCCTCCACCGATTCCGCCTCGGTCGTCATCGACACCAGTTGCCGGTCTTCGGATCCGGTGGTCACGTCGGGGGCCTGAGTACTCAGACCATCGATGAAAGCTGGCACCACCAAGGCTCCTGCCAAGTCCACTTCGACAGTGTCCTCGGGGTCGGTAGTGGCCTTGACCATCGCGTCAGCGGTTTCCTCGGACCCCACCCAGGAGATGGTCTGATCCTCAATGAGCACCGCGGTGGCAAAAGGGTCATCAGCGGTGTGGATGAAGCCGTTACGCAGTAGCAGGCTCATAGCGTGTTCTCTCTCCTGTTCTCAGCGGGTCTCATCGGTGGTCCCAGTAGGTTCGGCGGACTCCAGGGAATCGAGGGGGTCGGGGCCATCCTCCCCCAGCGGGTCGGGGCTAGCGGAGTAGGAGACGATGCCGCGATTAACCAGGTCCTTGGCTTTAAAGCACCGCCGGGAAAAATCCGCATCCGGGCTGGCCTTCGCCAGCTGGTCCAGCATATCGATCACTTGCCGGGCCCACCGGACAAAGTCTCCGGCCGCTAGCGTGGTGCCGGACAGGCACAGGGTCAACGATTGACCGCGAACCCACCGGAAGACTGGCCACACCAACCCCGGGTGCGGTTGCGGGGTGACTTTCAGACTGGCTTGTGACTCGGCATCTTGGAGCTGGTACCAGATCGCATCGCTGGCATCCAGCGCCTCGGTCAGTGCCGGGGTGGGCATATCGGGTTGGACGATCAATTCCTCCTCGGGGCCCTCAAATACCAACAGCGCCGCCAGCCCGGCTAGGTCTTCGGGCGACATGGTGTCAGTCACCCCGTCTTGAAGCAACAATGCGGTCAACAGGTCACGTTCCCCATAGATCCGGCGCAGGACGTGTCCGGGTTTGGTGAGCGTCTCGGTTTCCAGATCGACGTAGTCGTAATCGGCCAACAAGCCCAGGATGCGTTCGAAGGTGGTGGCAATCGTGTTGGTCCGCGAGTCGATCGTGGAGATCAACCGGTCGGTTTCAGAGCGCAACGTGGCCCACCGGTTGGCCCAGCGGGCGTGTTCTTCTCGGTCGGCACAGGTATCGCATGGATGGGCGCGCAACATCGCCCGCAACTCTTCGACGCGTTCGATCGCGGATTCATCCCGGTACCGGAACCCGGTGATTTCTTCGCGCGGCCGAGGTTTCTGATTCCGGCGCAGGGCTTCGCGAGCCCAGGAAGCAATCGTTTTGCGTTGCGTGGGAGTCTTGGTGAGCAGATTCTTGGGCAAATTCACCGACCCGATCGGTTCCACCGGTTCCGCGAGATCATCAGTGCCGACCCGGCGAAACTGCCCCTTATGGGTAATGACCGCAACTCGGGGGTTATGGGGGTTGCCGGCGGTGGAGACCACGGTACACACCCCGAATTTCCGGGGACCTGTGACCTCGATAATGTCGCCAACCACCAACCGGGTCAAGGATTGTTCTTCAGCATCGCGCCGGGCACGTTTTTTCACCCGGGACGCAGATTTTTCAGCCACGGCCAGCTCTCGGCGGAGGGCAGCATACTCGGTGAAGTCCCCCAGATGACAGCTCATCGCCTGCCGGTATCCCTCTAAGGACTTTTCTTGTTCTTTGACCTGTTGGGCCAGACCCACCACGGACCGGTCGGCCTGGAACTGGGCGAACGACGACTCCAGAATCCCCCGGGCAGTATCGAGACCGTAGACCGCCAATAAGTTAACGGCCATATTGTAGGTGGGCTTGAACGAGGAATTCAGCGGGTAGGTGCGACGCGAGGCTAACCCGACCACCTGATGGGGTTCGAACCGGTGGTCGGACCACATCACCACCGCGTGACCCTCAATGTCAATGCCACGTCGTCCAGCTCGCCCGGTCAGCTGGGTGTACTCCCCCGGCGTGATGGGTGCGTGGGTTTCACCATTGAACTTCACCAACTTCTCTAACACCACCGTACGGGCTGGCATATTAATGCCCAACGCCAGGGTTTCGGTGGCGAACACGACCTTGACCAGCCCGGCGGCGAACAGTTCCTCCACCACCTCTTTGAACGGTGGCAACATGCCGGCATGGTGGGCGGCGAAACCACGTTTCAGGCCATCGCGCCACCCCCAAAAGCCCAGCACGTCACGGTCGTGCTCGGGTAGCGTCGCTCCGGCTTGGTCAACCAGATCCTCAATGGCGCGTTTTTCTGCCGGAGTGGTCAAATCCAGGCCGGTTTGCAGACACTGTTCTACCGCAGCATCACAACCGGCACGGGAGAAGATGAAGGTAATGCAGGGCAACAGCGCTTCGCGTTCGAGTACCCGCACCATCGTTGGGCGGGAGGTTCGGGTCTGTGTAGCCATCGCCTGGGCGTGTGGTCCGGGACTGTGGCGGTGCTGGGAGGTGTGGTTCCGGAAGCGGTATGCGCTTCTTTTGCCACCCTTTCCTCTCTTGCCACCGCGACCGCGTTTTCCGGAACCGGGTTTACCCCAGTGGGCGGGCTGACCGGCTCGTTGCTGTTCGCTGGCAATCTTCGCCAGCTCCGGATTGAGCTTGGGTTTCTCCACACCTTCACCGGTGGTGGCAAACAGGTCGTAAAGATTCTTTCCGGCCATGACGTGTTGCCAGAGTGGGACCGGACGGTGTTCGGAGACCACGACCTTGGTGGGACCCCGCACCGTATCCAGCCAGGCGCCGAACTCCTCGGCATTGGAGACCGTAGCCGACAACGACACTAACGCAACGTGCTCGGGAAGATGGATAATCACTTCTTCCCACACAGCACCGCGGAAACGGTCGGCCAGGTAGTGGACTTCATCCATGACGACGTAGCCGAGATTTCTCAGTGGCTCCGCGTCGGCATAGAGCATATTACGTAACACTTCGGTGGTCATCACGACAATAGGAGCATCCGGGTTGCGAGCCACATCCCCGGTGAGTAGCCCCACCTGCGCGGCTCCGTAGCGCTGAACCAGATCGGTGTACTTCTGATTGCTGAGCGCTTTAATCGGGGTGGTATAGAAAGCCTTGAGCCCCGAGGACTGGGCGAGATGAATTGCGAACTCTCCCACGATGGTTTTTCCCGCCCCGGTGGGCGCAGCTACCAAGACCGAGTGGCCCTGTTGCAGGTACTGACAGGCTTGTTGCTGGAACTCATCGAGCTGAAAACCCAGTGAGGCGGAAAACTCGCCGAGCGGAGTGCGAGCTTGCCGTCGACGCTTGGCATCCAGCGCATAGCGTTCGGCGGGTGATAAGTGCTGATCTGCCTCGGTCATGCTATTCAGCCTAGGGGAAACGATTAAAGTTCCCCTAGTGGCCTCGCCCCGCGCTGAATCTCCTCATCGAGCTGTCGTTGTTTTTTGGTCTGACGCTTCACCCGACGCTTGTCATTAACCAGACAGATCACCAAGGCCACAAAGAACAAGATGGTCAGTGGCAGCCCCATGAAGAACATGGTGATCACATCCGAGCCCGGGGCCGCCATGGCTGCCACCACGGCGATGACAATCACCGAGATCCGCCACTGTTTCAGGATCTGTTTGCCCGAGATCACCCCGGCCATATTCAGACCCACCAAGATGACCGGCAACACCAAGGCCACCCCGAAGACCAGCAACAACCGGAGCACAAAGGGAATATAGACGGTGGCTTGAATCCGGTGCGCGGTACCTTCCGGAGTCAGTGAGGTGAAAAAAGACAGTGCCTGGGGCAACGCGACCCAGCCCAACAGCACCCCGCCGATGAACAGCGGGATTGCCGCGGCGAGAAAACCGAGCGTGTAGATCTTCTCGTTTTTCTTCAGCCCCGGCATGATGAAGGCCCACAACTGATACAGCCAGATCGGGCTGGAGATCACCACACCGGTAAAAAGCGCGACCTGCAACATGATGTCGAAAGGCTGAGCGACCGAAGAAAACACGACCTCGGCCGGATGCTCTGCGGTGTCTAACCGTGACACCGGTTCGGTGATCATCGTGAAGGTGGGCTGATAGAGGATAAAACCCACGATCGTGCCGGCCACCAGGGCGAGCCCTGCTTTGATGATGCGGTTGCGGAGCTCTGTGAGGTGGGCCTTCAGGGGCATTTGCCCCTCGGGGTTGTGACGGCGACGTGTGGTGGTGCGCGACTTCTTTTTGCCGGTGGTGCTCGTGCTACTCGAACCAGGGTCGGAGGAGGAGTTTTCAGTCATGGACGTGAAAAGTCACACCGATAAAAATTTAGGAGCGGTTGTTGTTCTGAGCGGTGTGTTCAGAGTGTTGTTGGTCCGGCTCGTCTTCGACCACCGTGCCTTCCACGGCGTGGATATCGGAGCCCTGCTCGGACTCAGCGGAGTCCTTCTGCGAGGTCTGGGACTTCTCGGAGTCCTGGTCCTCATCTTTCATCTGCTTGACCTCGGAGCGGAAAATGCGCATGGACTGGCCCAGGTTGCGGGCCAACTGCGGCAATTTGGGTGCTGCAAACAGCAGAAGAATAAGAATGATAACGATGACCAGTGGCCAACCCTTAGGTAACATGGCACGTCCTTTCCGTAGCTGTGGAACAGTCTACAGCGATCTAGATGTCACCGGTGACAGAAAGTCCTGCTTTGTCATGGCACGGTGCTGGGTGGCGATTGCTCCATCCAGGCCTTTGACGAGCTCATCTCGCACGCGACGGGACTGTGGTGTGGTGCCCAGCACCTGGATTTCTCCGGGGTGGGAGGTGACCAGATCCTGCAGAGCACGCATCGAATGCATGCGTAGTTCCGCAACCACGCGACCGTCATCGAGTTCGGCCACACGGACAGGATCGTAGGTGGGTACCAGATCCTTCAAACGGTAGGAGAACAGGCACTGCACCACCAACGTCTCGTGGTCATCATGCGTCTCGCCGGTGGTGGGCAGGCCCAATGCGTGCAAGGCCACATGTGGGGTGAAGGTGTCCTCGGTCTCGGCCAAACGCCCGATCCGATCGAGCCGGAAGGACCGTTCGGCATTCGCACGACGGCACCAGGCCTGCACATAGGTGTGTTGCCGGTAGAACAGTAATCGCAACGGTTCGATCTCCCGGGTGGTGACTCGATCAGCGAACTGGCCGTAGTAGTCGATAACGAGCACCCGGCGGTCGCTGATGGCCCGGTGAATATCTTGAGCCAGCTGTTGGTAGGGGCCCAAGGATAGGTCCGGGAATAAAGCCACGATGTTAAGGGACTGGTCGGGGTCATCATGATCGGCCGGTGCTGAGGTTCGGATGGCACGATCGATTTTGGCCCGAGCACTGCGGATGGCCTGTAGTTCCTGCTCGCTGGCGATTCCCTGTCGTTGCAGGGCATCCAGGGCTGAGAGCAGGGCCGTGCCCTCGGGCCGTGAGAACCGGCGCGGTGCCTGCAGGTCTTCGGCCTGGTAGATTTCCACCGAATCACCGACCTGGTCGATATCAAATTGCTGGCCGGCAAAATCTCGTTCGGGCATCCCACAGAACTGCAATACGTTGAGATCTTTGCTCAGTTGCTGATCGCTCAAACCCAGCCGAGACTTGAGCTCTTCGCGACTGGTTCGACCGCGGACATTGAGAATTGCGACAATGTCGAGCAAACGGGCGATCCGCTCGGTTTCAGCGGCCCGTAAGCGTTCACGTTTGGGTGCTCGAAGATCAAAACCGGTGGGATCGGGTCGCTGGTGGGCGTCGATGACCTGTTGCCACTGGGCCAAAAGCGACTGCGCCAGATCGGGGTGATGGTGTGGGTCCACCACGACGTGGCCGACCGCGCGAGCCAAAAGCTGGTGGATGTCCACAGTGTGTGCGGCCGGAATCTCTACCAGGTCCCAACCCGGGGTTGAGCTCGAGGACTGCAGTACGGTCCCCAGCAGTCGCAATTGCGGTCCGTGGCCGTCTGCAACCCAAACCTGCACCGTGGTGAGCGGATCGTCGGTGGGGATCAGCTGACGTTGCAGTGCGGACACGTCCAGATCTACCGGGCGTTGAGAGCCGGTCGGTAGTGTATTCGGGTCCCGGTCGGTGACCGGTTTGGGATCAGTGGTGAACCGAGTCAGGCGGAAATTCCGGACCGCTTGTCGGTCCAGATCCCACCCCACCAGATACCACTGTCCGTTGGCCATGACCACGACCCAGGCCCGGACGGACCGCTGGGCCGAGTAGGTGCCATCTGCAGCACGATAGCCGAATCGGATCACCTGCTGGGCGAGAGCCATCTCGGACAGTTGCACCAGGTTCTTCGACGTATTGGCCAGCTGTGCTGAGAGGCTGGGTTCGGTACCGTGCTCGTACTGAGTGGCCGTCTGCAGTCCCATCCGGCCGGTGGCACGTCGTGCTGCAGCTTGCAGTGGGGTGTGGTCCCAGACCCCGCGGGCCTGATTCAGGGCACGGAACTCATCTGGTTCCAGATCGATGGGAGGCAAGAATAGCTGGTCCCGATCAATCCGGTACCGGTGCTCGGTGTGCTCCAGCGTTTCGATCTCATCGGAAACCAGCGGGATGCCGATGTCTCGCAGACTGGTCTTATCCCGGGTGAACTGTCGGTCGAAACTGTCGTCGTTGAGTTCGCGATAGTCGTCAACGCAGTGCCGAATCTGACGCTTCGTCAGTCCCTGTGTGGAGTCCAGCAGGAGCCACATCAGGGAGACGATGCGTTCAACACTGCGCTGTTGTTTGGTGCTAATTAGTTCACGCTCACCAGGTCGACGACGAAAATCAGGGTCTCGTTCGGGCCGATGTCAGCACCGGCACCACGCTCACCATAAGCCAGGTGGGGTGGAATCTCCAAGCGACGACGGCCTCCGGCCTTCATGCCGAGTAGCCCCTGATCCCAGCCTGGGATCACCTGACCGATTCCGGCCGTGAAATCCAGAGGTGTGCCCCGGTTCCACGAGGCATCAAACTCGGCACCGGTCGACCAGGCGACACCTACGTAGTGGCAGGAAACTTTATCCCCGGCTGTGACCTCGGGGCCGGCCCCGGTGATCACATCCTCAATGACCAGCTCAGTCGGAGGCGTCTCCCCCGGAAAATCGATCTCGGGACGGGTCCGGTCGTAGTGGCGTTGGCCAAAAGACATGGTGAATCCTCACAGAGTTGCTATTTAGGGGTGTTGGGGCACACCCTATCGTGTTTGTCGTCCTATTCAGAGGCCTCATCTGAAGGAGCAGGCTGGTCGACACCTTCGGGCGGGGTCATGTCGACGTTGTGCAGAATGTCGACGACGAACACCAGGGTTTCCTCCTGCAGTTCATGACCTTCCGAATCGCCATAACCTTGCTCGGGCGGAACCGAGATCAGCACGCGGGAGCCGACCTGCTGACCGTCCAGGCCTTCCTTCCAACCCTCAATCAAGCCGTTGATGTCAAACTGTGCTGGGCTACCGTTGGCCCAGGAAGAGTCAAACTCTTCACCATCAGACCACTTAATACCGCGGTACTGGACGGTCACAAACGAGTTGGAATCGACCTGTTCGCCCTCGCCCTCCTTCAGCACCTCGACTTCGAGGTCCTCCGGGGGGTCGCCTTCCGGGGTTTCGATGGTGGGCTCGCCGTTCTCCTCGTTCTCGGTGACGGTCGGCAAGGCGGGGTCTAATTCTGATTCGTCCACGGGTTCGCCGTCGGCGTGGGTGGGCAATTCTTCGGAGATCCGAAACACCAAGAGCTGATCGGGTGTGCCGTTGCCATAGGTGTTGGCTGGCACGTAGTAGGCAATCAGGGACCCGACGGGGTTCGTGGTCAGCGCTTCGTGTAAGGTCGGGTCTTCTTCGGCTAAGCGGGGATCGATGTAGAGGGCCTCCCCATTGCCGGTGAACGATTCTTGCGTCACCTCAGAATTGGTCGGGTCAACCACCGCCGTGTGGATAAGGGCAAGATCTTCGTCGGCCAAGGTTTCGCCGTCGCCTTGTTCCAAAACTCGGGTGGAGACCTCATCGGCCTCGATCGCGCCATCCACGGTCACGTCAGGAGCCTGCTGTGGGTCGGACTGTTCGAAGTCAACGACATCCAGAGCATCAACGTCGCCGGTGCCTTCGGCGCCACCACAACCGGACAGTATCAGGGACGCGCTCAGGGCGAGGCTCGTGATCAGTGTGACGCGTCGGGTTGCGCGTTGTGAACAAGGGGAAGACAACTTAGCCATGGACAAATAGATCCTCGATCATGTAATTGATATAGACATTCACGGTGGGGTTCTCTGTACCAATGGTTACACAAACATCGGCAGGCGTGAAAGATTTTGCACCGTGGTTTATCCCTCGAGCCCAGCGCGTGCCAAGAGTTCATCGACTTGACTGGAATCTGTGTCTAAGGGCTCTTTTGTATGAACTGTATGAAGCGGGAAATCGACAAATTTCAGATGCGTCCAGTCCACGGCGTATCCCATCCCCGCATCGCGGGCAGCACGGATAAACCGGCCACGAATACTGGCTCGAGTGGTCTTGGGTGGGTGTTCGGTGGCGTGGGTGATGTCCTGATCGGTCAGGACCCGACGGGCTGCATTGCGTGATTGCAACAAGTAAAACAAGCTCCGATCGGGGTTGATGTCGTGATAGGACAGATCCAATTGTTTGGCCCGCGGGTGATCAAGACCATAACCGTTTTTCCCGCAATAGCGGTTGATAAATCGGTACTTAATAGCCCAGTCGATCTCGGTATCAATCCGAGAAAAATCTTGGGCCTCCACGGCCTCCAAGGTGCGCTCCCAGAGCTGCATGGCGGCCGATAATTCATCGTGGTGGGCACCATGTCGTTGAATAAAGTGTTGCGCCAAGGCCAGAATCTCCCACTGGATTTCTAATGCCGAACGGGTACCACCCTCAGCGAGGTCAAGTTGCTGGGTTCCGGTTAAATCATGGGAGACCTGCCGAATGGCGCGGACCGGGTGAGCTAGTTGCAATTGCGGTAGGGGCACCCCAGCCTCCAGAATCCGCAACATCAGATCGGTGGTGGCCAGCCGTAACAACTGGGTGGTCTCGGACATATTCGAGTCCCCGACGATGACGTGCAGCCTCCGGTGTACCGCCGCATCGGCATGGGGTTCATCGCGGGTGTTGATGATCGGACGCGCCCTGGTGGAGGAGGATGAGACCCCCTCTTGGACGTAGTCGGCACGCTGAGAGAAGGCGAAATGGGGCTCGGGGTTCACCGGGAACCTCGCCTGCTCGGGTAGTTGCGAGGGGTCCGGGATGATCACACCGGATCCGGTCATCAGCTGGCGGGTGATCAAGAAAGGAATCAACGCATCGGTGAGCCGCCGAAACCGTAGCGACCGGGTGATGGTGTAGTTCTCGTGGGAGCCGAACGCGTTGTTCTGGGAGTCGGCGTTATTGCGATAGAGATAGATGGTTCCGGAAAATCCATCCTCGGCCAAGGCCGCTTCGGCCCGGTGGGCCAGCTCACCGAAGATGCGCTCACCGGCTTTGTCCGAGGCGATCAGTTCACTGGGCAGACTGCACTCGGCGGTGGCGTATTCGGGATGGGAGCCCACGTCCAGATAGAGCCGAGACCCGTTGGAGATGAACACGTTGGAGGAGCCGCCCCAGGACACCACCGGCCGGAACAGGTAGCGTGCCACGTCCTCGGGGCTCAGCCGGCCGGTGGGACTGCCGGTGCGGGGGTCAATTCCGGAGGGAACATAGTGCACCCCATATTCGGTTTCCACGCCGAAAGCGCGATGGTCCATGGTGTGAGGCTCCCCTTTCTGTGTCTCAGCCACGCCAACGGTACAATGTCCGAGACGGTTGTGGCCTTCGTGGTGCTGGTGGTGCTATCGAGGGTTTACTGGCCACCTTTTTGGACGAAGCCTTTGACGAATTCCTCGGCGTTGGTTTCTAAGACGTCGTCAATATCGTCGAGCAACGAGTCCAAGTCTCCGGCCGAGGAACTGCTACTGGTCGCCGGTGCGGTCGCCGGTTCCGGGGTGCCCGGGTCGTGTTGATCCTCACGTTGGTTGCGGTACTGGGGTGAGTTCTGTTGTGCTGCCATGATGGTGATCCTCCTGATCGGTCCTAATGGTGTGTGGTGGTCCTGAGCCTAGCGGTCATACCGGGTGCTGCGTTGAGAGCGTGGCCCGTTGTGGTATCGGCTCAGCACGGTGAGCACCTCGGTGAGTGCCTGATTGGTCTGCGGGGAGGGTGTCGCCGGGACTGGCTCGCGTCCGGGGCGGAAGATCTCGGTGTCCTCCCCAACCGGGGCACCGGTAGACAGCTCTTGCAGGTGGCGAATTTCGGCCTTGCTACCGGCCAAGGGCTCGCGCAGGTCCAGCCGGTAGAGCCGGCCCTCGTGGTAGGGCCGGAAGACCAGGTTGTCCCAGGACACCCCGGCCAGATGGGCGCCAAAGATGCCAATACTGCGACCGCGGGTATAAGCCCGAGTGTCCTCCGGCGGGTGCATCACCGCCCGGTGAACGACGGTATCGTCGACGAGCTGGCGGATGCTCCCCCGGGCTACCAGCGCGTGGTAGAGGCCCTTGTCGGGACGAATATCGGCCCACTGCAGGTCCATCATGGCCAGTTTGGCCTCGTCCCACCTGCCAGTGGCCGTCCGAGCGCGCATGGCATCGAGCAACCGGTATTTGCCGAGCCACTCGATCCGGTCACTGAACTGATACGGGTCGGTGCGCAACCCGTCCACGGCAGTCCGCCACTCGTAGAGCACCTGACGGGTCTGTTCATCGGTGATCTGAAAACGTTGCACGTGGTCTTCGGCGGCCTCCAGGTAGCGTTCTAACAGATCCAGCCCGGTATATTGGCCGGCACCATTGACGGTCACTGTGGCCTGCAACGACGGATCGTGGCTGATGGTTTGCAACGCTGCGACCGGGTCGGCCAGCTCGAGGGCGGGGGCGGTTCCTAGCTCGATCATGTGCAACACCAGCGAGGTCATGCCCACCCGCATCCAGGTGGCCCACTGACTGAGGTTGGCATCACCAATAATGACGTGCAACCGCCGGTAGCTGGAGGCGGTCGCGTGTGGTTCGTCGCGGGTATTGACGATCGGGCGGTGAATGGTGGTCTCGATCCCGACTTCTTCTTCAAAGAAATCTGCGCGCTGGGAGAGCTGGAACCCAGCCCGGCGGTCGCTGATGCCGATCCCGACCCGGCCCGAGCCGGTGATCACCTGTCGGGCGACGAAAAACGGCAGGAGTCGGGCGGTGAGTTCGTCGAAATTCAGGCCTCGGTCCACCAGGTAATTCTCGTGGGCCCCATAGGAGGCGAGTTTGCCGTCGGTGTTGTTTTTATAGATTTGGACCGCGGCCCGATGGCTGTGGGCGTTCAGATACGCTACCGCCGAGCCGATGATCAGATCCCCGGCCTGGTCGTAGATCATCGCCTGCCAAGGGTTGGTGGTCTCTGGGGAGGAGTATTCCGGGTGGGCGTGATCAACGTAGAACCGTGCCCCATTGGGCAATAAGGTGTTGACCAGCTGGTGGATCGGTTTGCCCTCAGCATCGTTGAGTGGCTGGTTGGTTAGCTGGGTGGGGTGGGCTTCGGTAACCGGGATCCGCCATCCGCGGGCGTCCATCAACGGGGATTCCTCCCCGTAGTCCCACTCGGTGCCGGCCACCGGGACGTGGTCGTCCTGAAGCTTTTGAGCGTAGGCGTTGACGACATCGAACGAGAGGGCTGCGTGGGATGCCCCCGGCTGGGTGGGGGCGTGAATCCCGTACTCGGTTTCTAATCCCACCACCCGGTGGACACCCCATCCCACGGTGGCTCGTCCGGCGGGGACGAGGTCTTGGGCGCCTGCTGGCAACAGAGTTGGTGGGCGCTGGCTGGAGCTCTGCTGGTGCTCGGTCACCGGATTACTCCCCCGCCGAGGTGGTGTTCGCTGACGTGGTGTGCTGAGCCTGGTTGGCTTTAACCGCTTCTTCGACCCGGCGGGCATTCTCGTTCTTATCGCCCAAGAACGAGGCCTCACACAGCATCCGTAATCCCACCACCCGGGGTCCGCGGTGACCAGAAATTTTCACCCACTCCTCCGGGGAGGAAGTATTGGGCAGATCCTGCTGTTCGGCAAATTCTTCAGAGACCGCCCGAACCAGGTGCTGGGTCTTCAGTCCCTTGGCTGCCTGCGGGTGATGGTCCTGAGCGGCTAAATACTCCTTGATGGCATGGGTTTTGGCCCGATCCACCACATTGGCGATGGTAGCCCCCGAGGCGAAATCCGCAAAGTGCAACACCTGAGTGGAGCCATCCAGGTAGGTCACCTCCACATACTCGGTCTGTGGCACCCGGGCGTACATGTAGGCTGCAGCGGTGGAGATCATCGACTCCACCGTGGCCTCACGACTGCCGTGCACCGCCAGCTCGGAGGGGTGCAACGGCACCTCAGCAGTAACGTACTTGCCAAAGATTTCGCGAGCTTCGGCCTCATTGGGGCGCTCTACCCGAATCTTGACGTCCAGGCGACCCGGGCGCAGGATGGCCGGATCGATCATATCCTCCCGGTTGGACGCACCGATAACAATCACATTATTCAGTGACTCCACACCGTCAATTTCTGCCAGTAACTGCGGGACGATGGTGGTTTCGACATCGGAGGACGTCCCGGACCCGCGGGTGCGGAACAGTGACTCCATTTCGTCGAAGAAGATCACCACCGGGTAGCCGTCCGAGGCTTTTTCCCGGGCCCGAGCAAAGAGGGTGCGAATATGGCGTTCGGTCTCCCCCACATACTTATTCAGCAACTCGGGGCCCTTGATGTTCAAAAAGTAGGCGGTGCGATCCCCGGAGCCACGTTGGGCTAAGGAGTTGGCCACCGCTTTGGCAATCAGGGTTTTACCAGTACCGGGGGGTCCGTACAGCAACACGCCCTTTGGTGGGGTCAACCCGTGTTCGCGGTAGAGGTCAGGGTGGGTGAACGGTAGCTCGACCGCGTCGCGGATCATCTCAATCTGATCGCCCAGTCCGCCAATGTCGTCATAGGAAATATTGGGGACCTTCTCCAACACCACATCTTGGACCTCGGAGAGAGCAACCACGTCGAAAACATAACCGGACTTCACGTCCACGGTGACTGCGTCACCGACACGGATCGGGCGATCGGTCAGTTCGTGGACCCGCCGCATCACGTGCTCGTCATCGGCGCGACCGACTACCAGTAACAGCCCGTCATCGAGTACTTCTTTCACGCGAGCCAGCTCGCCGGTGGTGGTGTGCCCCAAGACCGAGATGACGCAGAGGGATTCGTCGAGCAACACCTCGGCACCTGAGACGACCTGCTGTGCATCCAGCAACGGGGACAGGTGCGTGCGGAGTTTACGGCCGTTGTAGAGCACATCCACGCTCGCCCGAGTGGTGGCAGCTAGCTCGGTGCCCTCCACCGCCTGGCGGGCCGGGTGGTACTGCAACACGGTGGCAAAATTAAACGGTGGCAGTGCTGCGTCTTCAATGGATTGCTTTAACGTGGCAATCTGTTCGCGGGTGAGGTCCAGCATCTCCACCATCCGCCGGTTATTGCGGGAGGCGGCGTCAATGTCATGACGTAGCTGCCGATTCTTCTCCACCAATGAGCCCAGACGGCGCCGCATGGAGGACAGCTGTTGCTCGGCGGTGGTTGCGGAATCAACGCGTGCCGGTTCCGTCATTGAAGACCCTCCTAACGTTCTGAGGTCACCCTTCTATTCTACGCGTATCCTACGCGGTGGACCCTGGAGGTTGAGTGTTGTTCTCCCCCAGCTCACCGGAATGTTGCTGTGTGGTGACCTGGGTGGTGCGCTGTGCTGTGGCGGCGTGTTGGGCGTACCGGGTTGCCGCGCGGGCTTCTTTGCGGGCACGTTTGGGTTTGGCCTCGCGTTGGCCGTGTTCTTCGGGTACCCAGCGCGCCTCGTCGCTGGGCGTCCACAACTCAATGTCGTCGTCACTGAACTTTTCGGACTTATCACGCTTGCGCAACTGCAAAGACTCTTGGTGATCGGCCATCCGGCGGGTGACCAACAGGAATCCGGTATGTCCGATCATCCGGTGTTCGGGGCGGACCGCCAGTCCTTCAACGTGCCAATCCCGCATCATGGTTTCCGAAGCCCGGGTGGCGGTAAAGGATCCGGACTCACGAATGGCTTCAGCGGTCCGAGACAGCTGGGTGGCCGTGGCCACGTAGGTCAGCCACACTCCCCCGGGTACCAGGAGTTCACGGACCATCTCCACACACTCCCAGGGAGCCAACATATCCAGCACCACGCGGTCGAAGCTGCCCGGTTCGTGGTCCGCTAACGCCTGAGTTTGGACATCGCCGAGGTGGAGGTGCCAGCCCGGGTGGGGGCCGGCGAAATAGGTTTCGATATTTCCTCGGGCAATGTCGGCGAAGTCCTCGCGACGTTCATAGGAGTGCACCTGTCCCTGATCACCGACCGCTTGCAACAGCGACATGGTCAGTCCCCCGGATCCGGCTCCGGCCTCCAGCACCCGGGCGCCGGGATAGATATCGGCCTGTTGCAGAATTTGACCGGAATCCTTCGGATAGACCACGGTGGCTCCGCGTGGCATGGAGAGCACGAAGTCGTTCAGTAGCGGTCGCAACACCCGGTACTGGTGGCCCAAGGAATTGGTGACCACCACGCCGTCGGGTCCGCCAATCAACTCGTCGTGGGATAAATACCCCTGGTGAGAATGAAACACTTCTCCCGGTACCAGCGTGATGGTGTTCATCTTGCCCTTCTCATCGGTGAGTTGCACTCGCTGGCCGGCCAGCAATGGGCCACGCCGGGCGGTCAGGCCGGTAGGCCGGGGCGTGCCGGGTGTGCAGGGAGTGTACGGCATTGAAGACGTCTCCTGTGGGGTTGAGGGATAGCGTTCGTTTTTGTGCGGGAGCCAGGACCGGGGTCGCAGGCTTATGGGCCGGTGGACAGATATACCGCGATGCGACTGCCCAACACAGCTGCCGCCGGGAGCTGGCTGGTGCTGGCCGGGGTGCCTGAGCCAGGGGTGAGCAGCAAGACCTGATCGGGATCTGTGGCTAGGGCCGAACCTAGCTCGGAGATCCGCCGGTCCGCGGGCACGTAGTGGGTGCTTCCGGTAAAGGCCTGGCTGACCTGGTGGGCGCTGGTCTGGTGGCGGAATTCGGTCGGTACCTGGGCCAGTGTGGCCGGATCAATCAGACCGGTCACCCGAGGGGGACCGGTCTCCTGCGACGAACTGAGCTGCACAATAAGTGGCTGGTCGTGATAACCGGACGGGTATTTCTGCAACTTGTCGATCACCTGGGCCACCGGGGTGGTTGCACTGACGAGGATGACAGCAACGGCGAGCTCTGCCAGCACCGTCGCCTCGGCGCGACGCAGGGCGTTGCCACGTTTAATTCCCTCACCGGCAGCCCCCCAGAGCATCAGCACCAGCACCCCGACGACGACCAATAACAGGATGGGTAGCTGATCGCCTCTCAGGATGAGCACAGCCACCACCCCGATGATCAGCGCGGCGACGATCAGGCGCCCAGACCAGCCGGCAGCAATCAATCCTTGGGCCTTGGAACCGGTGATCTTCCAGCCAATGGTTTCCACCACGCTACCACCGTCCAGCGGGTGCCCAGGCAGGAGATTAAAGGCAGCGATCAGCCAGTTTCCAGTGGTGAGCACGGAGATCAGGCCCAGCCAGGGGCTGGGAAGGTGGGGGCCGGTCAGCTCAGCCACCAGGGTCAATATCAGCGCCAGCAGGATATTGGCAGCCGGGCCGGCCAGAGCCACCACCATGGAGCGCATCGGGGTGCGGGGATGGTTGCCATCGTGCTCAGCAAAGGAGGTGTATCCGCCCCAGAGGGTCAGTCGGATCTCATAGACTCGCCACCCGAACGACCGGGCGGCGATGGCGTGGGCAAGTTCGTGGCAGAGCACCGTGATCAGTAGCCCGAGCACGAAGAACGCCGAGAGCAACCAAGGCAACCAGCCCGGGGCCGTCGGCGGGGTGAGGATCACGAAGAACGGGCGAATCAGGATCAGCAAGGCCGTAGCGAAGATCCACCAGCTCCAGGCCAACCGGATCGGGGTCCGATCGTAGCGGGCGATGACAATGCCCTGCTCCGAGATGGTGGCTGATGAGGCACTCACGATGGGGCCACCCAGTCTTGCAAACGCTGATAGCTCACTTCGGTGAGTGAATTCACCACCAACAACTTCCCGGACCGGGCCAGCCGGTGTTCGGTGATCTGGTCGGGTAAGGGGACCGAGCCGGTGCGACGGATGGCCACGGTGGGCAGTCCGGCGCTCAGTCCAGACAGGATCCCGGGGACCGAATCCTCCAAAACCACCACGCGACCAGACTCAGCGGCCCGGTCTAGCCCGAGCCGGGCGACGGCGGTGAGGTAGGGTTCTGGGTCCGGTTTGCCGTGGGTCACCTGGTCTCCCCCCACGGTGGCGGTGAACCCATGGTTCGGCACGGCAGACAACACGGACTCAATCAGGGAGGTAAACGAGGCAGAGACCACCGCGTGTAAAACCGCGCGCTTGTTGAGGTCCGCCAGTAGATCGGCTGCTCCCGGGGTCAGTGGCGCATGGCCGACCACCTGGGCGGTGACTCGCTCATATTCCATCCGGGTCAGCTCCTCGGCCGGAATCTGTACACCAAGTGAGCTGAAGATTTCGGCGGTCGCGGCCATGGTCTGGCCCTGGAGCCGGTGGGCCAGCTCCTCGGTGAACTCCACACCGTGCTCGGCTAAGATCGCGGCATGGGCGGCGTTCCAGGCCGGTTCGGTATCCACGAGGGTACCATCCATGTCCCACAGCACGGCCTGCAGTGCTCGGGGCGGAATGTCACAGCGGTTGGTGTCAGTCACAGTGGTGATGGTTTGCCTTCAGACGTTCGGTGGCATGAGGACTAAAGGTTAACTCTAGCGCTCGCCGTGGGCATTCCCCACTGATCTTTTCGCTCACCGTCGCTGACCCGGCACTTATCCAATAATGAACGTGAGGAGATTTCCCGGATGTCTCCAGCGGTAGTGGGTAAGGTGGATCAATAGTCTCTATTGCGTTGACCGAGGTGAAACGAGCGTGAGTTTTGAAGAATCCATGGATCGGCCAGCCGAGGCCGAGCCGGATGATCGGGAACCGGTGCGGTCTCTGCCGGACTACCTGCACTACCGTGCAGAACAGCCCACGTACCGTTCCCCGGGACCGTTGCGGATTATGGTTGCGGCCTTTGAGGGGTGGAACGATGCCGGTGAGGCGGCCACCGACGCGGTGGAAGAACTCGCCACCCAGGCCCATGCCGAGCAGTACCGGCAGGTCAACGATGACGACTATTACGATTTTCAGATGACTCGCCCGGTGGTCACTCGTGCGGAGAACTCCCTGGGGCAGATCAACTGGCCACAGACCCGGATTCTGCATTCTGCTGCCGGAACCACCACCGAAGACCAGCCGGATCTGTATTTTATGCTTGGCGTCGAGCCGTCACTGCGGTGGCGGGCCTTTGTGTCCGAGATCGTGGAAGTAGCCGAAGACCTCGACCTCGACGCGGTGGTGATGGTCGGTTCGTATCTTTCTGACGTGCCACACTCCAGGCCGCTGACCGCGACCTTGTTCTCGACCCAGTCGGCGGTACGGGCCGGTTTAGAGGATGTGCTCAGCCCCCACTATGAAGGCCCGACCGGCATTACCGGAGTGATCGCCGAGGAAGCCGCCCGTGATGGTTTTACGGTGCTCTCGGTCTGGAGCGTCGTTCCCCACTATGTCTCCCAGGCGCCCTCCCCGAAGGCGAAGCTGGGTCTGGTGACCCGGCTCGAGGAGCTACTGGGCATGCGGGTTGAGGTGGGCTCGCTGACCGAAGACGCTGAGGCCTGGGAGCGTGGCGTTGATGAGCTGGCCGAGGAGGATCAGGAAGTTTCCGATTACATTCGCCGGTTAGAAAAAGCCCAGGACACCGAAGAACTGCCCGAGGCCTCGGGTGAATCTATTGCCCGGGAATTTGAGCGGTTTCTGCGTCGACGGGATGATCAGCAGTAATCAGCTGGATCCCCAATACCGCCTCCACAACCTCCGCCACACCGGGGCGTGCCTCGGTTGGGGCGTGAGCCGAGGGTTGCGGTCCTCGTGCGCGGGCGCTTTCTGCCCAGACATCCACGGCCCGCAGTGCCGTGGGAGCATCCAGGTCATGGCTGAGGGCTTGGTGTATGGCAGAGAGCAACTCGGCCCCATCCTGTGTTGCTTCACCGGCCAGGGCTCGGCGCCAACCAGCGATCCGATCGGCGCTGTCGGTGAGCTCTCGGGTGGTAAATGACCAGTCGGTGCGGTAGTGGTGGTTGAGTAAGAGCGCCCGAATCGCTGCCGGCTCGTGGCCGTCGGCAGTCAGTTGGGAGACTAACACCAAGTTGCCCAAGGACTTCGACATCTTCTCCCCGTCGAGACCGACCATCCCGGCATGCACATATAACCGGGCCATCGGCGTGTGATCCACGGCGGTGGCGTGGGCAGCAGAGAATTCATGGTGCGGGAACCGCAGATCGGAGCCTCCAGCTTGCACGTCGAAAGGGGCCGGGAGGGTCTTGCGGGCAATCATTGAGCACTCAATATGCCAGCCGGGACGACCTCGACCGATGACGGCCGCATCCCAGGAGGGTTCCCCTTCGCGGGCGGCCTTCCATACCAGCGGGTCCAGCGGATTCTTCTTGCCGGGACGTTGCGGGTCTCCCCCACGTTCGGGAAAGACCTCCTGCATCTCCGCCAGACTCATCCCGGACACGCTACCCAAGCGCCAGTTGCAGGCAGCTTCGGCAGCCTCAATAGAAAAATAGAGGTCGCCGTCGGGGTCACCGTTGTCTCCGGGCACCGGATAGGCGATACCGAGCTCGTAGAGCTGGGTGACGATCTCAATGACCCAGTCCACCGTCTCGGAAACACTGAGGTAGTAGTCCGGTGGCAATACGTTCAGCTGGGCCATATCTGAGCGGAACAGATTGGTCTGGTCTTCAGCGAGTTGCTGCCAGTCCACGTTGGTGGATTGGGCGCGTTCAAATAGCGGGTCATCGACGTCGGTGACGTTTTGGGTGTAGACCACGGACTTGCCAGCGCTACGCCAAAACCGGTTCAACAGATCAAAGGCTACGTAGGTGTTGGCGTGGCCGAGGTGCGTGGCGTCGTAGGGCGTAATACCGCAGACGTATAGGGAGGCCTGATCGCCGGTGACCGTCGCATCCTGCAGGGACCGGGTTGCGGAATCGAAGAGCTCGAGGCGAGCTGATTGCGGTGGAAGCGACGGTGGTTGTGTGGCAGACCAGGATTCCACGGACCCTCCTGAAAGCGGTGTTGTCAGTGATGGCCGACGTCATCTCACAACGTCGTTGGTACCGTCTTGACTCTAATCGACGGTGCTGATCTGGTCATGTTGATTAGGCCGAGATGACATCAAAGCCCAGCAGAACGAACAGCACCGTACCCAGCGCAATGCGATACCACACAAAGGGCTTATACGAGTTCTGCGAGATGAACCGCATCAGCCAGGCAATGACGGCATACCCAACAACGAAAGACACGACGGTGGCCACGAAGGTCTCACCTAACCCGAAGGCTCCTTGGGCTTCGGCGGGGTCAGTCAGGGCGCCAAAGAGCTTATAAAAACCTGAGGCGAACACGGCCGGCACCGCCAGCAGGAAGGCGTAGCGGGTGGCTGCTTGGCGTGTGTAGCCCAGCGCCAGCCCCATAGTAATCGTGCCACCAGAACGCGAGACGCCCGGTATTAACGCCAGCGCTTGGGCGAAACCGTAGAGAATACCGTCACGCCAGGTGAGTTTCTCCAGCGGTTTGACCTGGCGACCTAACGTATCGGCGACAGCCAGCAACACACCGAAGACGATGAGCATGGTTGCCACGATCCATAGCGAACGGAAGCTGGTATCAATCCAGTCTTCTAACAGCAATCCCAGCACTCCAATGGGGATGGAACCGACAATGATCAGCCAGCCCATGCGCACGTCGGGATCGGATTGAGGTACTTTACGCGCTAAAGCCTGGAACCATTTGCTGATGATGTTGACGATATCTCGCCAGAAAAAAATCAGCACGGCCAGTTCCGTACCGATCTGGGTGATCGCAGTAAATGCAGCTCCGGGATCTTCGGCCCGGGGCAAGAACTCTCCGGCGATACGCAGGTGCGCCGACGACGATATCGGAATAAATTCTGTCAGGCCTTGGATTAGCCCGAGAATGATTGCCTCAATCCAACTCACGCCGGACGATTCTACGTCAGTTCTCTGAGAACCTTAGACACGGGTCGGGTGAGTCGAAAAATGTGGTGGTCGAACAGGGTTCATCCGCCCAGGCCAGCGATATACGTTCAGAAAGACGATCAGACCAGATGGGCCAGCCTAGTAATCCTCGTCCTCGTCGTCCTCGTCGTAGTCATCATCGTCAAAGTCGTCGTCATCGTCGTCGATGTCGTCATCTTCGAAAATGTCGAGAGGGGTGACCTCGCCGGTGACGTTGTAGAGGGCGTCCTCGTAGTTCTCAAATGCCTCAACCAGGGCGTCTTCGGCAGACTCCAACGTGGTCGTGTCCGAATCGTCCTTATTCAACGCCGCCATCATGTGCTCCTGCAGGGCGGATACTAACGACTGGAGCTCTACGCGTGGATCGCTACTCATAGTAGATACGCTAGCTGGAAATCGTGGCGTGGTACACCTTTATTCGGCATCTGTGTCCGATTTTCTTTCACGGTAAGCAATACGGTATTACGCCCACCTGCCTGGAGTGTCCTTGATCGGCTAGTCTGGACTCCAGCTGAGGATGCCTGCACCCCACACGCGTGCAGGTCCCACCACAACGTCAAGGAGAAGGCTCTGTGCGCGAAGATCCCGTGGTCTCAACCGTCGATAGTCTGACTCGCCAGGACCGCTGGGAATACCTGGTTTTGACAGTTGCCCCGAATGACTCCCTCCCAGAGGCTCGTCGCCGGCTGGTCGAGCACGCCGAGTACGGTAAATGGGAACTGAAACGGTCCTTGATCTACCGCGGTGGGGCGCGCCGTTTCTGGATGCGTCGGAAGATCTATAAAGTCGCGTCCACCCTCTAGACGGGCTGACTGGGGGATCCCGGTCCGTGGCTACTGGTCAAGCGGACCGAGCGCCCAGGTGGCCAACGTGTTGTGCGCCGACGCGTCGTTGGAGGGGTGGAAGAATCCGGCAATCACGTCACGATAAAGCCGTGAAATCTCGGTGTGGCGGTTGAAGCTGGCCCCACCCGATATCTGAAACGCGTAATCCACCTGTTCTTTTGCGGTGCGCACCGCGTGAGTCTTATTGGCCACCAGTCGTGGGAACCACTCCGGGCCGAAGTCTTTGTTGTCTCGGATTGCTTCGGACAGGTAGCGCAGTTGCGCGTTCTGGGTGAGTTGCCGCAGCGCTGCTTCACCGGCGTGATACCGCAACACCGGATCCTGATCCAAGGTGATGCCCTGAACTGTGGAGGTCCGAAGAGCCAAAGCCTGCTGGGCCAGTTCCGCCGCCCGGTCCCCGATCCCGGTGTAGACCGCAGACAGTAGCGTCAAAAAAGTCGAGAAAATACCGAAGACCAGCAGATCTTGGTTGGGGCCTACCGGTAAGCGACGAATGACTTTTTCTGCTGAGATTGTGGCCTGCTCCAAGCGGGTGACCAGTGAGAAGGTAGCGCGCATGCCGAGCATGTCCCAGCTGGAATCATCGGCGCTGATTCCCTCAGCGCTACGATCCAGGACGCCGAAGATCAGTTGCGATCCGTCGGGCGTTTTCCCGAAGGTCAGCAGGTGCGTCCAGGCCGGTGAGAGGCTGGTGAAGATCTTGGTTCCGGTCAACGTCACCGAGCCGTCGGGGTTCGCCACGGCTTCGGTGCTGGAGTCGAACAGCACGGCGTCATTACCAGCCTCGGAGATACCAAATGCGTATATCTCACCATTGGCAGAGCCACGGTGAATAAACCTCAGCGAGTCATCTCCGTGGATGGCGAAGACCGAGGCGACGGCGTTGATGATCTGGTGCATATTGACCGCCAACGCGGTCGCCGGAGAAGCGGTGGCTAGCAGCCGCTGGGCCTCGGTGATCACGGCGAAGTCCCACCCAAGCCCGCCCAATTCCACCGGGGTTTGGGCGCGCAAATAGCCGGTCTCGGCTAAGTCCTGAAGATCGTCGTGTGGGAACGTGTTGTTTTCATCGTGCTCGACGGCGCGAGCCCGCAGTGTTTCTAAGAGTTCAGGGGTGAGAACTCTGCTGATCTTTGCTGAATGCTCTGAGGTGATCTGCGTCAACAGTCTCACCGATTCCTTTCATCGTGTCCGGGTTCCAGCACGCGCACCAGAGTGCGTACTCCGAAGTCCAAGGAATCCACCGGAATACGTTCATCGATGCCGTGGAAAAGGGCCGTGAAGTCCAGATCAGCCGGAAGTTTCAGAGGCATGAAACCATACCCGGTGATGCCGAGCTGGGACAGGTGGTTATTGTCAGTGCCACCAGACATCATAAAGGGCAACACACGAGCGCCGGGGTCTTCGGCTTCAATGGCTGCGACCATCAGCTCAATGAGATCGCCAGAGAAGGGCACCTCTAAGGACGAGACCTTGTGTTCATAGTCGAACTCGATGCCGTCACCGGCCAGTTCACGAAGCTGTTCCATGACCTTGTCGTCTTCACCCGGTAACACGCGAGCATCGACTGTGCCTCGTGCTGTCCCGGGAATGACGTTGTGTTTATATCCGGCTGTCATGCCTGTGGGATTGGCGGAATTGCGCAAGGTAGAACCGACGAATTTTGCCGCAGAACCCAAAGCTTCCAACTGCGGGGAGGGATCGGTCTCGTCAAAATCGACCCCCATCATCTCTGAGACCTGCTCCATCAAATCCCGCGTGGTTTTGGTGTAATTTAGTGGCCAGGTGTGGTGGCCAATGCGGTCCATGGCTCCGGCCAGTCGGGTGACGGCATTATCGGGGTGCACCGAGGATCCGTGCCCCGGTGAGGCGGTGGCGGTGAGATTCAGCCAGGCGATGCCTTTCTCGCCGGTTTGCAACAGATAAGCCCGTTGCCCGGCAATCTCCGCGGAAAAACCGCCCACCTCGGAAATGGCCTCGGTGGCATCGGTAAGTAGCTCCGGACGGTTCTGCACCATCCACTGGGCTCCGTAGACTCCCCCGGCCTCTTCGTCGGAGAACAGGCATAAGATGATGTCACGACGGGGACGAAGCTCGTTGTGGACCAGGTATTCAAGTGCGGTGAGCATCATGGCATCCATGCCCTTCATATCCACCGCACCACGGCCCCAGATCATGCCGTCCTCGTCAATCTCACCGCTGAACGGGTCCCGGGACCACTCTTCAGCTTGAGCCGGGACGACGTCGAGATGGCCGTGCAGAATCAGTGCTGGAGCCTCCGCGTCCCACCCGGCTAAGCGACCGATGACCGAAAACCGGTCGGGTACCGATTCGATGATTTCGGGATTCATGCCCAGATCCGACATCACGTGGGCACAGTACTCGGCTGCTTCGCGTTCTCCGCGACAGTTATTACCCCCGAAATTCGTGGTGTCAATGCGAATCAAATCCGAGGTGATCTGCGCGACCCGCTGGCTGAGCAGACCGGGTTCTGGAATGTGCGACTCCGGTGAAGCTGTCATGTATCCCACTCTAACGGGAGGGGCTAAATTGGTCACAGATTCGCGGTGAGACGATACGCGCTATAGCACTGTTACCGCAGAACGTTTTTTCTCGTGCTAAGATGTACAGGTTGCCACTCCCCGATGCCGGTCTAAACCGTTCATGGTGGGACATTACTTCACCCGCGCGGGTGGCG
Organism: Auritidibacter sp. NML100628; assembly: GCF_003185985.1. Taxonomy (NCBI): domain Bacteria; kingdom Bacillati; phylum Actinomycetota; class Actinomycetes; order Micrococcales; family Micrococcaceae; genus Auritidibacter; species Auritidibacter sp. NML100628. The sequence goes on along the minus strand of NZ_QHLP01000002.1, from coordinate 162,962 downwards.
GAATTGGTAGACGCGCAGCGTTGAGGTCGCTGTGACCTTTATCGGTCGTGGGGGTTCAAGTCCCCCTCCGCGCACGGATGGAAAACAGTTCGAGCCTGAGAGCATTTGCTCCCAGGCTCGAACTGTTTTGAGCCGTGACATTCCGGGGCTCATTGACGTTTAAGCGGTGCTTATACAGTGCGCTTCCGACCGAGTAGCTGCACCAAAAGCATGATGGAAAAGATCACCATACCCAAGGATGCCAGCAACAACAGCCACATACCGATTCCGGCCATCCCGCCGTCTTCGAAGAAGAAAACGGTGTAGTCATACCCGGCTTCTTCGTTGATCCAGTACAGCATGTAGATGATGTGGAAGGCACCGACCAGGGCCGCCAACAGCGCGGTGGTGAACTGAAAGCCACGAGCTGATTTGCCTAAAGCCAGCAAACTGAACGCCAGGGTGACCAGGAACAGGAGCAGGTGAACCCAGCCGAGGGTTTCAGCATCCTCCTCCAAGGCCGAGACGGACGCCGACAAGGGCTCCGAGAATGAAAAAATTCCGCCAGAATACGAAACCTGTGCTAATGGCATGAAAAGCGATAGTGTGCCCACCCCGGTGAGAACGGCCAGCACCACGGGAACCCAGGATTTCGTGGCGCCGAGCTCCTGTCCAGGAGCTTGTTGCTGAGCAGACTGTCTGGTTGGTCCTGGTGCTACTTGGTGTGCAGTTCAGTGGGCGGTTGGTGCTTGTGGCTGTGAGCGATCATGTGGTGGTTGGGGCTGCTGGTTTTCGGGTTGAGTCATGGTAATCCTCCGCGGTGTTGTACCGCCCAATCGCCAACCCTCGACCGGTGGACCATACCGCGCACCTCAGGCGATACCATCGCGTTGACTGGCCACCATAGACCACCGTTTTGGTCTCGTGGATCCGCTCGTGAGTGTGTTGACGGTCTCCCACGAGATGAGTTGGAAACGAGGTCGGAAGCCAATCATTAAGCGCAGTGTGTGGGTGCCACGAATGGCCCGCAAGAGGTCGGTGAATCGGACGGAGTGACGAGAACCCCTGGTCGAACGAAAGCCCTGATAGTCTTCAGTGCTGTTTTCGTCAGAAGTTGATGACAATAGGACACTGTATATAGAAAGTGCAACTATCACAATGGTTTAGCTCCTCCGTCCATCAACACTTCACTGAGACCTATGCTGGGTGAAGCACGACTCATCATCTCGAGTAGGCATGTTGAGGATGTCGGGGTATCGACAAAGGTTCAGCCAGGGCGAAGAAAAGTGAGACACTAAAGGGTGAAGTCCCGCTGAGTCTTGAGCACGGAGAAGCCAGATGCCTGCACGTCAACCTACACATCAGCCGTTGCGCGAACGGTTGCTGACGGAGCTAGCCGAATACTACGGGGTGCAAACGCATTTCACAGCCCAAAACGGGGACGACGCCAGCGTGGACCTCGACACCGTGGTGCAGATACTCCAGTTTTTCGCCGCACCCCTGCCCGATCAAGCGCAGGAGTTCGCCGACCTCAGCGCACTCGATCTACGTCAAGCCATCGATGAGGCAAAATCTCGACCGACTGAACAACCCTTCACGACCACGGTCATCGTCGATAGCGACCAGGGCCGAGAGCTGTCCTTGCCGTTTGAAACTGGCGACTGGGTGGTTGAATCATTCCAGCCCGTTGATGTGCTCGGAGGCCATGAGACCATCGCAACCGAGTGGTCCACACAGGAGTTGCTCCCTGAGATACAGCATGCGCCTCAGCGGGTCTCAACAGACTGTTCCGAAACCGCCCCGCGACTGATTTTTCCGGCCGGGCTTCCGGTCGGTGATTACCAGCTGAGACTGACTGCGCCGGCTTCAGATGTGGTCGATCTCTCAGTCATCGTGGTGCCTTCCACGATTTCGGCCACCGCAAGATACGACAACCGTCGCGGTTGGGGCGTGACCGTTCAGCTATACTCGGTGCGCTCCAGCGACTCTTGGGGTATTGGTGATTTTGCCGACCTGGCCCGGATCATGGAACTGGCAGCCTTAGAAGGCGCCGATTTTGTGCTCACCAACCCGCTGCACGCCTCAGAGCCGGTACCGCCACTTCTTGACTCACCGTATTCGCCGGTGACGCGAAGTTTCCTCAACCCGCTGTATCTCCGGGTAGAAGATGTGGCCGAATACCAGGGCCTCTCGGTGGATGATCAAAACCGGATTGCCCAGCTGGCTAGCCCGTTGAAGGCCACGAACAACACCGCAGACCGGCTGGACCGTACCGCAAGCTACCGGGCCAAAATTCAGGCGTTGCGCCTGATCTTCACCCGGTTCGAAGAAGAACTCACGACCAAGGCCATCACGGCCGGGGCCTTCCATGATTTCTGCCAGGATCGTGGTGCTCAGTTGCGCAATTTCGCTGCCTGGTGTGTCTTGCGCGAAGACGGACGAGACGACCAGATTCAGCTGAGCGACCTGCCAGCATGCCGGTCGTTGCTCGACCACGATCTGAACCATCACCCTCAGATCGATTCCTCACGACTGCTGTTCTTCGCCTGGCTTCAGTTCCTATGCACCACCCAGCTCCGGGTAGCCCACAAGCGCGGGCTACAGGCCGGGATGCGCACCGGGGTCATGGTGGATCTCGCAGTGGGAGCTGACCGGTATACCGCCGATGCTTGGATGCATCCGGACGCGCTGGTGGAGCCATTCTCGGTAGGTGCTCCCCCGGACATGTACAACCAGCTCGGACAAGACTGGTCCCAGCACCCCTGGAACCCTCGGACCCTCGGTGCCACCGGATACCGGGCCTACCGGCAGATGCTTCGTAGTGTCTTTGCCGGGGTCGGTGCGGTGCGTATCGACCATATTCTGGGCCAGTTCCGCCTGTGGTGGGTCCCCGAAGGCACCACGCCGAACCATGGGGCCTACGTTCGTTACGACTCCCGCGCCATGCTCGGCATTCTTGCACTCGAGGCCCAACGCGCCGGAGTGCTGATCGTCGGAGAAGACCTGGGGACCGTCGACGATTCGGTGGTTACCGAACTGTCCTCCCGAAAGATTCTGGGCACCAGTATTGTCTGGTTTGAACAAGATGACGGCATCCCCCACGATCCCTCCGAGTACCGCCGGTTGTGCCTAGCCACTGTCAACACCCACGATTTGCCACCCACCGCCGGCTACCTGCGCGGAGTCCACCTGGATTTACGGGAAGAACTCCAGTTGCTAACCACCTCTGCCGAGGCCGAGCGAGCCACCTTCCTCCGTGATATACGCGGCTACCTGAAGGCCCTGGTCCAACGCGGACTCTTGACGGCCAGTTCGGCCCGTGTGCACGACCTCGACGAAATTCCCCTTATTCCCGTGATTCAGGCGCTGCACCGCTTCATTGCTCGCGCACCCTCTCGGCTCCATGCCGTGGCCTTGGTCGATGCCGTGGCTGATCAACGCATCCAGAATCAGCCCGGCACCACCCAGGACCAGTATCCCAACTGGTGCCAACCACTCACCAACCTGCACGGTGACCCGGTGCTGGTCGACGATCTGGAGACCACCCCGGAATACCGTGAGCTCTTCCGCGTGATGAACACTGCCATCCATCATGACTAAAGCTGATCGTGCTCACTCAACCAGCAGTCGTGGAACCTCGCTGGCTCAGGGGCCACGTTGCCTGGTGGTGATGCTGAGTATGCACACCTCAGCCTTAGCGCAGCCTGGGTCCGGCGACGCTGGCGGGATGAACGTCTACGTGGCCAATATGGCCCGGGCACTGCGCGCCCTCGGCCACCGGGTGGTGATCTACACCCGTGCGACCGAACCGGTCACCGACCCGCAAGCCGGGGCCCTGCCCGCCGGGCGGCTACTACCGGGCACCGAGGATGTTGCAGAAATTTCCGTCCCCGCAGGTCCACGCCAGCCCATCGCCAAAGAAGCCCTGTCCGAATACGTTGAGGAATTTGCGCAAGCCGTCCACGCTCACCTGTCTGGGCCCGTAAGCCACCTGCCTGGGTTCGACGAAGACATTCTGGTCTATAGCCACTACTGGCTATCGGGCTTGGCTGGGCGGAGCCTCGTCGCCCGGCTACGCGATGAGCACCAGGCGGTCCGAATTACCCACGCCCACTGCATGCACACCATCGCCGCGGTGAAAAATCACGGAGAAGCCCACGCCTGGCAGGACGCTTCCGGCCAACGGTCTCACCCCGAGCCCTCGGCGCGCGAAGCCGGTGAAACTCAGATCGTCGCCGCAGCTGATATATTGACCGCCAATACCGCCACCGAAGCTGAAGAGCTGGTCACCTATTGTGGGGCCGATCCGGACAAGATCCAGATCATCACCCCCGGGGTGGACCACCGGATCTACACCGAACACGGCCCCCGATGGTGGCCCAGCACCGCTGAAGATAGCCCCGAGTCCGGATTCCGCATCCTTTTCGCTGGTCGTTTCCAACCTCATAAAGGCCCGCAGATTCTGCTCCACGCCTTAGCACAGGTACAAGCGGACCTCGATCGGCAGCGCTCGCCACAGACCGGGCTACTGGACGTGATCTTCACTGGAGCACCGTCCGGGGCGGTAGCACAGCACCTGCCCGAGCTCGCCGATCGGTTGGGAGTCTCCGACGTGGTGCGCTTTATCCCGCCGGTGGAACCCACCAAGCTGGCTGCCATGATGCGCACCGCCGATCTGGTGGTTATGCCCAGTGTGACCGAAAGCTTTGGTCTCGTTGCTGCCGAAGCCCAAGCCTGCGGCACCGGTGTGCTGGCACACCGAGCCGGAGGGCTCAGCACTGTCGTCGACCACGGTCACACCGGAGAACTTCTCGAGGACCTCAACCCAGATACGTGGGCCACCGCCTTGAAACAGGCGCTGGCCCAGCCACAGGTCTGGGAGAACTACGGTCGCGCAGCGGTTGCCCATGCCCAAGGCTTTAGCTGGCAGACCTCGGCGCAACGGGTGATGCAGTTCGTAGCTGACCGAAGAAATGCGGCAATTTCTTCATCGGGTTCCAGCCGGTGAACTCGGTAACCTCTTCCGAGTTGTGCTCCACGGCCACCGCGACCGTGGTCGGTAGCGTCACCGGTTTGGCGAAGCTGATCTGCCACGAAAACGGTGCCTGGGGCTCACGCCCGGCCAGCATGCGTCCGGCCAGATACATCCCGTGGGCAATCATCCCGGGCATCCCCAGTGCTTTGGCGGTCAGATGATTCATATGAATCGGGTTGACGTCTCCAGACACCCCGGCGTAGTTCCGACCGGTATCAGCCGGCAACCTCCAGGAGGCGGTGGCTACCGGTGGCTGGAAATCCCGGTGCGCGGAGCCTGTCGAGTCACTGTCTTCGGAGCCGGTTTCCGCTTCGGGCCGGCCGGCGAGGAAAAATCCTCGGGATAAATAGGTGGCCCGGCCCTGCCAGAGCAGTTTCCGCGGGTTCGCCTCATCGTGGATCTGCACCCAGATCGCCACGGTCGTTCCTCGTTGGTGTGCCCCCAGAGAATCCGCCCAGGTGGTCACGATCAACGGCTGATCGATCGCCACCGGATGCAGATGATCTACTGTGTGGTCTAGATGCACCAGGCCCAGCAGTGGTAGCGGGAAGTTCTTGGAGGCCATCATTCCCATGGACAACGGGAACGTGGCAATGTGTAAGGCCAACGACGGAACCGTGTCGTGACCGATAGCCCCGGTGGCCCCAAAGAGCTGAATGTAGTCATCGACTTGCTGGCGGGAGACCGCCTGGCCGGTGACTTTCCACCCGGCGGTGGGCAACGAGCCGGAGCCCTTGCCCGTCGCCGAGGTTCCCGGGGTGATCTTGCCAATCAGTGACGACAGGGTGGCCCCGACCGTTCCGGCTGCCACCTTGCCATACAGTGCCCCGAGGCTGGGAAGTTGTTCCTGATGTTTCCAGTGTGTCGGTGGTGTGACGTCGTGCAGGAGAGGTGGTGTGGTCATCGGTTAGGCCCCCATCACTGCTTGACCGCACACGCGCAGGGTGCGCCCGTTGATGCCGGCTGACTGATCGGAAAGGAGGAAGCCGATCGCTTCGGCCACATCCACCGGCAGGCCACCCTGGCTCAAGGAGTTGACGCGACGACCGACCTCACGGGTGAGCGTCGGCATTTTTGCGGTCATGTCGGTCTCGATGAAACCGGGAGCGACCGCATTAATGCTGCCGCCGTTGGTAGCCAGCCGGTCGGCATAAGCCTGGGTGAACCCGATGATCCCGGCCTTGGAGGCCGCGTAGTTGGTCTGGCCACGGTTACCGGCTATACCGGAGGTGGACGCCAGTGAGACGATGTGGAGGTTGTCGGCCACTGCGGGGTCGCCGGTATCGCGAGCGGCCAACAGTTGGTCGTTGATGCGCAACGGAGCCTGCACGTTGACGGCCAGCACCGAATCCCAGCGCGAAGCGTCCATATTGGCCAGTAACTTATCGCGGGTAATCCCGGCGTTGTGCACGATGCCATCCAGGCGACCGATGCGCTCGGAGACGAATCTCAGGATTTGCTCTCCGGCGTCCTCGGCGGTGATATCCAACTGCAAGGCGAGGCCTTCGACCCGGTTGATGGTCTGTGCCAGCGCTTCACCGGCGGCCGGCACGTCCACACCGACGACCTTGGCCCCGTCCCGGGCCAGCACCTCGGCGATGGCGGCCCCGATACCGCGGGCAGCTCCGGTGACCACAATCGTCTTGCCGGCCAGGGGCTGATCGGCGTCAGCCGGTAGCGCTCCGGCGTCGGAGGTGACGGTCAAGAACTGCCCGGAGACATAGGCCGAGCGGGTCGAGAGGAAAAAGGAGATCGCGCCCATCACCGAGGGCGCATCGGCAACCACATCATCGCAGATGAGAATGCCATTGGCGGTGGAGCCGTAACGCATTTCGTGGGCCACCGAGCGGGTGATGCCGGTGATTGCCTGGCGAACACCGAGCTGTTGGGGATCACCGGCGATCGGGGCTGCCTGTGGATCCCGACCGATGATGATCACGCGACCGTTTTTATCCAGCTGGCGCAGACTGGCACCGAGCTCGAGGATCGGTTCGGAGAGCTGGGAGAGATCATCTACATCATCGACAGCGACAATGATGCCGGCGAACCTCGTCTTCAGGCCACGGTCGCGACGGACATCGGCACCGAGGTGGAACAGGTAGCTGGCGGTGGCCTCAGCCACCGGGGACGTGCCAATGATCAGTGCTGGGCCGTCAACGACGGGCTGACCTGGGGCATAGCGTTTCAGCGGTGTGGGCTGGGGCAACCCCAGGGCACCGGTGACTTTCTTGCCGAGCGGGTTTTGGACAAAAGCGGTGTAACCATCAGTGGGTTTAGTACTCATCAATCAACCTCAATGTCAACAGATTGGTTTGTGTAGCTGGGGTGTGCAGAAGGTGGAGCAGGCGGGGGTTAGCGACCCTTGACGATGGCCACCACGCCCTGACCGCCGGCCGCGCAGACTGAAATCAGACCCAGTGACCCGGTCCCGTGGGCGTGCAAGGTCTTCGACAGGCTGGCCACAATCCGCGGACCGGTGGCTGCGAAGGGATGACCGGCAGCTAAGGAGGACCCGTGGACATTGAGCTTGCTACGATCGATGGCGCCCAACGCGCCATCCAGTCCCAAGACTTCGCGACAGTACTCATCAGATTCGAAGGCAGCCAAAGTGGACAGCACAGTGCCCGCAAAAGCTTCGTGAATCTCGTAGTAGTCGAAATCTTGTAGGCGCAGACCATGGCGAGCCAACATTCGCGGGATCGCGTGCGTGGGGGCCATCAGCAAGCCCTCAGCGCCATCAACGAAGTCCACGGCGCCGGACTCAAAATCGAGAAACTCGGCCCAGACCGGCAAAGAGCGCTCGGTAGCCCACTGTTCGGTCCCCAACAGCACCGTAGCGGCACCATCGGTGAGTGGAGTCGAGTTACCGGCGGTCATGGTGGCTTCGTCACCGAATTGCTTGCCGAAGACCGGCTTGAGTTTAGCCAGCGATTCCATGCTGGAATCTCGACGGAGGTTATTATCTTCGCTCAGACCGCGGAAGGAGGTCATCAGATCGGTGAAGAACCCGGAATCGTAAGCCTGCGCTAAGTTCTGGTGGCTGGCCAAGGCCAACTCGTCCTGTGCCTGACGGGAAATGCCGAAGGCGTGGGTGGTCACCGCCTGGTGATCACCCATCGACAAGCCGGTGCGAGGTTCACCGGCGGTGGGTGCATGCGGGGCGAAGTGTTTGGGACGCAACGATGCCAGGGCGGCCAATTTGTCTTTGGTGGACCGGGCCCGGAACAGTTTCATAAACGCAGCGCGTCCACCGCGGTTGAAAGCCAAGGGCGCATCCGAGGTGGTGTCTGTGCCGGCGCCGATCCCGGAATCGATCTGTCCCAGCCGAATCTTATTGGCGATCTGTCCGATCGCTTCCAAACCGGTGGCGCACGCTTTCTGCAGTTCGGTAGCCGGAGTGTGCGGGTCCAAGGCGGTGCCCAGCACCGATTCACGGGTCAGGTTGAAGTCCGAGGAGTGCTTCATCACCGCACCGGCGACGACTTCGCCCAGGCGTTCGCCCTGCAACCCGAAGCGCGCAATGAGTCCTTCTAAGGCAGAGGTCAGCAGGTCCTGGTTCGATGCGGTGGCATAAGCGCCCTGAGAGCGGGCGAAGGGGATGCGGTTGCCACCGATGATCACAGCCGGACGGAGCGGGCCGCCAGCCACAGCAGCAGGTGAGGAGGTAGCGGTGGTGTGTTGTTCAGCCATGAGGTGAGAATCCTCTTTCATCAGATTTCAGCAAATTTTCGTGGCGTGCATTACTCAGAACCGATCTTACCTGATACGCTCGGTACCGTGAACAGTCAGTACCACCCACATTCTGTGCACCCGGTCCGACGTGCTACGCCACGTCCGGTAGCGCGTGCTGACCGAGCGGCCAGCGCCACAACCGCCGCGGTCGATGGCCGTTCCACGCGTTGGGACGACCACCGTCGCGCGCGGCGTGCCGAACTGGTCAAAGCCGCCCGTGAAGCCGTCCACGACCTGGGCCCGGACGCCTCTATGGCCGATATTGCCCATCACGCCGGAACGTCCAAACCGGTGTTCTATCGGTATTTCGGCGATAAGCTCGGACTTCAGTCTGCGGTCGGGCAGGCCTCGATTCATTTCATGGAAGACGCCCTGCGCACAGCGATTCTGACCCCCAAAACGGCGCTGGAAGGGTTGCACACGATGATCACCGTGTATCTGCGCCTGGCCCGATCCTCCCCCAATGTCTATTTCTTTTCGACACGTGGCGAACATGAGGTTTCGCAGTTCTTCTCCCGGACTGCCGAACTCGTCGAGCAGCGGGCCCAACAGGAATTCCCTGTGGAAGATAATGGCGCCGATCAGGCAGCTCGTCGCTACTGGTCCTATGCTGCGGTTGGATTCATCCGCAACGCCGGCGAGAAATGGTTGATTGATATGAGCGCCGGGCGCCAGGTGCCATCGGCTGACGATTTAGCCAAACGGATGAGCCACTGGCTCGTCCAGGGCCTCAACGCCCCGATGACGACTACCCCTCGGGCAGTGAGAGTGCGGACCTAAACATCGACACTATTTGGGCTCCAGACTGTCACACCGCCGGTGGCCTCTGCACGGTCCCACCGACCAAACGCCAACAACCTACGGACAACACACCAGATAGCACACGATCTCAAAAATCCCAACACCAATAACGAGGAGATAGATCACCATGGGCATTACCCCGTTCCCCGCTGATGACGAGAAACTCACCATCGATTCCGACGAGCTCCAGAAAGCAACGTTGGGGCGTTGGTCCGACGCACACCTGTGGATGCGCAAAGAGGCTGAATCGGCTGACCTACACCACCCCATTGATCTCACGCTGGCCGAGCACCGGGCGCGCAACCTGGAGCAACTCAAGTTGCTCACCGAGAGGAATCTCATCTCGAAGGCCTTCCCGAAGCGCTTCGGTGGCGAAGACGATCACGGTGGCAACGTGGCTGGGTTCTCCGAACTCGTCCACGCACACCCCTCGCTGCAGATTAAAGCCGGTGTGCAGTGGGGACTGTTCGGAGCCGCCATCCTGCACCTGGGCACCGAAAAACACCACGAAAAGTGGCTTGAAGACGTGATCAGCCTAGAGCTTCCCGGCATTTATGCGATGACCGAAATCGGCCACGGTTCCGATGTCGACAAGGTGGCGACCACCGCAACCTATATTCCCGAAGACGGCGAATTCGAAATCCACACGCCGTTTAAGGCCGCTTGGAAGGACTATCTGGGTAACGCCGCGCTGCACGGTAAGGCCGCGGTGGTCTTCGCTCAGCTGATCACCAAAGGCGTCAACCACGGCGTGCATGCCTTCTTCGTGCCGGTTCGCGATGAGCAGGGCAACTTCCTGCCCGGCGTCGGCGGTGAAGATGACGGTTATAAGGGCGGTCTTAACGGTGTCGATAACGGCCGGTTGCACTTTGACCATGTGCGCATTCCGCGCTTCAACCTGCTCAACCGGTACGGCGACGTGGAAGAGGATGGCACCTACACATCTGATATTGATTCCCCGGGCCGTCGTTTCTTCACGATGCTCTCCACCCTGGTACAGGGCCGTGTCTCGTTGTCGGTATCCAGTTCGCTGGCCTCTGCGGTGGGCCTGACCGGTGCGATCACTTACGCCAACCAGCGCCGTCAGTTCAATGCCTCCTCGGATATCGACGAAGAATTCATCTTGGACTACCAGCTGCACCAGCGCCGTTTGCTGGACCGACTGGCTCGCACCTACGCCGATATGTTCGTCTCTAATGACCTGCTGGAGAAGTTCAATGAGGTCTTTTCAGCAGAAGACGATTCCGATCAGAACCGTCAGGAACTGGAAACCTTCGCGGCCGCTATCAAGCCGACGACCACCTGGAATGCCTTGGATACCTTGCAAGAATGTCGCGAAGCCTGTGGTGGTGCCGGGTTCTTGGCTAAGAACCGATTCACACAGTTGCGCGCCGACCTCGACATCTACACCACCTTCGAAGGCGACAATAACGTGCTGTTGCAACTGGTCGGACGCCGTTTGCTGACCGACTACTCCAAAGAATTCGCCGGTCAGTCAGCCGGAACCGTGGGTCGCTACCTGGTCGAGCAGGCCAATGAAGCCGTCTACCAGCGCTCGGGCCTGCGCCGTGTCGCGCAGCAGGTGGTGGATCTGGGCTCAGATATTCGTGCTGGTGAATGGCTGAAGAACGAAGAAGTTCAGCATGAGCTGCTGGCTGACCGGGTGCGGACTCGGATCGCTTCGGTCGCCAGTGCCTTGCGCTCGGTCGCTAAGAAGTCTCAAGCTGAACAGGCCGCGGTCTACAACCAAAACCAGTACGAGGTCATCCAGGCCGCCAAGTGCCACGCCGAGTTGCTCCGGTGGGAATCCTTCACCAAGGTGGTTCATAACACCAAGGACGACGATACCCGCACGATCTTGACCTGGTTGCGCAATCTGTTCACCTTCAGCGCCATCGAAAACGATCTCGGGTGGTTCATCGAAAACGGTCGGATCTCCCAGCACCGCTCCCGCGTGCTACGTGAGTACAACAACCGTTTGGTGGCCCGCCTGCGTCCTTACGCTCAACAACTGGTGGATGCCTTCGGATTCTCCCAGGAGAATTTGCGTATGGACATCACCAGTGGCGTAGAGCAACAACGCCAGGACGAGGCCGCAGAATACTACCGCGCTCAGCGTGCTTCTGGCGATGCACCGATTCATGAAAAGGTGCTCCGCCGTCGCGCCAAGCAGGCTGCGAAACAACAAAAGAACGGATAGCTCGTCATTCGCCTTTTGAGACAATAGCCCCCGCAGCAGTGACCGAAACGGTCCTGGTCGGGGGCTATTGTCGTCGCGAAAGCCGGGCGGATCCCAACTCCGTCAGCCGGTCTTCGCGCCAGCCAGTTAGCCGTTGAGCACCTGTCGGTAGAGCTCAACGGTCTGATCCGCGATGGCCTCCCAGGAGAAGTGCTCAATAGCACGCTGACGACCGGCCTCCCCCATGCTCTGAGCCCGTTGCGGGTCATCCAGCACCTGTTGTAGCGCGGTAGCAAAGTCCGAGGAAAAGGCATTGGGATCCACCGGTTCCCCGGTTTGATCCCCACGATCTTGATAATGGACCAGCAACCCGGTGGTGCCGTCGTCGACAACCTCGGGAATACCGCCGACCGCTGAGGCCACCACAGCGGTCTGACAGCCCATGGCTTCCAAATTGACAATCCCCAGTGGCTCGTAAATCGACGGACAGGCGAAAACCGTGGCGGCCGAGAGCAGTTCTTGCAGGTCATCACGCGGAGTCATGCCGCGCAGGATGTGCACGCCCTGCCGTTCTTTCTGCAAAGTCGCGAGCAGATCATCCACCTCGTGTTGCAATTCCGGGGTATCGGCAGCTCCCAGGGCCAAGACAACTTGGACCTCAGGTGTCAGTTCACGGATCGCACGCAAGAGGTGCGGCACACCCTTTTGACGGGTGACGCGTCCAACGAAGACCACAGTGGGAGCCTCCGGATCAATGCCCAGCCGCTGGTGGACCTTGCGGGTGGTGCGAGGTTGCCAGACCTGCGTGTCAATGCCGTTATGAATGACGTGCACCTTCCCCGGATTGATCTGCGGATAGGCGGTCAGGATGTCATTCTTCATCCCGTGGGACACAGCAATCACGGCAGCCGCCGAGGCATACGCGGTGGCCTCAGCCCACGATGACAGCTGATATCCCCCACCCAATTGTTCGGCTTTCCACGGTCGCAGTGGCTCCAGCGAATGGGCGGACAGAATGTGGGGCACCCCGTGGAGGAGCCCTCCGAGGTGACCGGCCATATTGGCATACCAGGTATGGGTGTGGATCAAATCGGTGCCGGCCAGATCATCGAGGATGGTCAGATCGGTCCCCAACGTTTGAACCGCACCGTTGGTTGCGGACAATTCGGCAGGGGTGGGATACGAGGAGACTGTGGCCCCGTGATAGTTCGGATCGCGATCCGTACCGAAGGCGTGAACCATCAGCTCAACACGTTGGGCCAGCACTTTAGTGAGCTCGGCAACATGAACACCGGCTCCGCCATAGATTTCGGGTGGGAATTCCTTGGTCACGATATCGATGCGCACACTCTAACCCTAAACGGAAATTCGCCGAATTGATACGGGGGTCCGGCCCAGAACTATGGCGTTAAACCCTCGTGGCTGGGTAGTCTCGAATCACAGGCTCGGTTGATGTCAACCCTGCTCTGGTGGTACGTCGTTGGAGGGATGAACTCGTGAAAAAGAAGGTTTTGGCCATTGTGCTAGCCGGTGGAGAAGGAAAACGTCTGATGCCTCTCACCGCCGATCGAGCCAAACCTGCGGTTCCCTTTGGAGGCCAGTACCGCCTGATTGACTTCGCCCTGTCAAATATCGTCAACTCGGGTTACCTCCAGGTTGTGGTACTGACCCAGTACAAATCTCATTCTCTGGACCGTCACATTTCTGAGACATGGCGACTGTCCACGCAGTTGAGCAACTACATCGCCTCGGTGCCGGCCCAACAGCGTCGCGGTAAACAGTGGTTTCTCGGCTCGGCTAACGCGATCTATCAGTCCATGAACCTCATCTCGGACGCCATGCCTGACATTGTGGTGGTCATCGGTGCTGACCACGTGTACCGGATGGACTTCGAACAGATGGTGCAGGCACATATCGAATCCGGTGCTGAAGCCACCGTGGCAGCCGTTCGTCAGCCGGTGGAAATGGCGTCCTCCTTTGGTGTTATCGAGACCGATGACCAGGATCCGACCCGGATCGCTCGTTTTGTGGAGAAACCGGCCACCACCGACGGTCTTCCCGATGACCCGAATCATTTCCTGGCATCGATGGGTAACTACGTGTTCACCAAAGACGCCCTGGTGGATGCTCTAAACCGTGATGCCAAGCTTGCCGATACCAAACACGATATGGGTGGAGATATTATCCCCCGCTTCGTCGAAGCCGGCACCGCCGGCGTGTATGACTTCACCCGCAATGAAGTCCCCGGTGCCGGCACGGACTATCACTACTGGCGCGACGTGGGTACCCTTGACTCCTACTACGAAGCCCACATGGACTTGGTCAAGCCCTGGCCGGACTTTGACCTCTATAACGAACACTGGCCGATCTTCACACACCAATCTGTCTCTCCCCCGGCGAAGCTGGTCCGTTCGGCCTCAAAACGTCCCGGTACCGCAGTGGATTCCATTGTCTCCCAGGGGGTTATCATCTCTGGCGGGACCGTCTCCCGCTCAGTGCTCAGCCACAACGTTCGGGTCATGCACGATGCCTGGGTGGAGAGCTCCGTGATCCTCGACGGAGTACAGATCGGTGAGGGCGCGCAAATTAAAGACGCGATTATCGACAAAAACGTCGTGGTCCCCGAGGGTGTCTCGATTGGGTTGGACCCCGAAGAAGACCGCCGGCGGGGGTTCACCGTGACTGACTCCGGGCTGACCGTGCTGCCGAAGAACCAGATCATTCTGCCATCGGGACACGCCGCGACGTTCGGCTAACCCGGACCAGATTCCTGCAGGACCGCTTGGGCAGTGGTCTAGCATGGAGAACATGGTCGACATCAACAGCGCTGCTCAGCCCCAGATCATTGACGGTATCCCCGATACCACCCGATTGTCCCGAGCCGAAGCCCAGCAACGGGCTGAGATGTTGCGAGTGATCAGCTATGACGTCGACGTCGATATCACCGGCGCCGAAAATCTTGACCAACCCGACTACCCGGTCCACACCCAGATCCACCTCGAGGTCACCAGTGACCAACCGTCGGTGACCACCTTCCTGGATTACCTGGGCGCCAGCGTGACACAGGTCCTGGTCGACGGCGTCGCCGTACCCGGGGAGATGCTTGGTCACAACCGGATCGTCCTCACCGAGCTGGCCCCGGGCGAACACCAGGTCAGCATTTCCTCGCGATCGCGATACTCCCGCTCAGGAGAAGGGCTTCACCGGTTCCAAGACCCTCAGACCAACCAGGTCTACCTCTACACCCAATACGAGCCCGCCGATGCTCGTCGCGTATTCCCCACCTTCGAACAGCCTGACCTGAAGGCGCGCTTCACCTTCCACCTCTCCGGGCCTGAGCAGTGGGTGCTGGCCTCCAACCAGCCCGAGACCGAGCGTACGACGCTGGACCAGCCGGGCATGGTTCGGGTGAGCTTTGCCCCCACAGCGCCGATCTCGACCTACATCACAACCCTGCTGGCCGGTCCCTATCGTGTGTTCACCGACCGGTGGCAAGGCCACGCCGAGACCGACACAGCACCGATCGAACTGCGGATCTTCGCCCGCGAGTCTCTGGCCGATGCTGTTGATGCCGAGGAACTCTTCGATCTCACCCGACGCGGGTTGGACTTTTTCCACCACCACTTCGGTTTCAGCTACCCCTGGGGCAAATACGATCAAGCCTTCGTCCCCGAATACAACCTGGGCGCCATGGAGAACCCGGGGCTGGTGACCTTCACCGAGGACTATGTTTTCACCTCCTCCAGCACCACAGCACAACACCAAGCCCGGGCCAACACGCTGATGCACGAAATGTCACATATGTGGTTCGGTGACTTGGTGACCATGAAATGGTGGGATGACCTTTGGCTCAAAGAATCCTTCGCTGACTTCATGGGAGCCTTAGCCGTGGCTGAGGCCACCGAATTCCCGGGCTCCTGGACCACCTTCGCTCACGGACGCAAGGGTTGGGCCTACCTCCAGGACCGCTACAGCACCACCCACCCGATCGTGGCCGATATTGCCGATCTGGAGGCAGCCCGACAAAACTTTGATGGCATTACCTATGCCAAAGGTGCCGCGGTGATCAAACAGCTGGTCGCCTTCATCGGCCAAGACAACTTCATGGCCGCCTGTCGGGACTACTTTGACCGTTTCGCCTACAGCAACGCGACCCTGAAGGACTTCATGGAGGTCCTGGGTCGCACCGCCGGGACCGACACCACCGCCTGGGCACAGGCCTGGTTGCATACCAGCGGATTCTCAACCCTGAGATTGCACCCCGACGAACATCTCAGTAGTGTCACGTTGACCCAACATGGTACCGACCCGGCCACCGGCAACGATCAGCTTCGCCCGCACACCCTCGAGGTCGGTATCTACCAACCCAATCCGGAACGCGCCACCGAGGGCACCACCTGGTTAACCCGGGCCCTGTCGGAACCGGTCTTTTTTGACACGACCGAGACCACTGTGTCTCTGCAAGGTCACGAGTCCCAGGTCAGCGCCCCGCACACACCCCGGTTGCTGCTCG
The DNA here is from genome assembly GCF_003185985.1 of Auritidibacter sp. NML100628. Classification (NCBI taxonomy): domain Bacteria; kingdom Bacillati; phylum Actinomycetota; class Actinomycetes; order Micrococcales; family Micrococcaceae; genus Auritidibacter; species Auritidibacter sp. NML100628. Next base: position 146,723 of record NZ_QHLP01000002.1, on the reverse strand, counting down.
CCAATGACCGTGATCTGACCTACGCCCGCCTTCAGCTCGATCCGGCCTCGGTCTCGGCCGCACTGACCTACCCCATAGCAGATGACCTCGCCAGTGGCGTCACCTGGGCGTCGCTGTGGACCATGGTCCGCCACGCCGAACTTCCAGCCGAAGACTTTGTGGCCGGGGTAGCCCGGATTAGCCCCCAGATCAACGATGTGGGCGTCCATGCCCGGATGCTGAACCAGGCGATTACCGCCCTGGAACGGTTTGCACCGACCGGGCAGCGTGTGCAGCTCCGACGCCGTCTTGCCGAATCTCTGACCGGTGGACTCGAAACTCTCGGTGATGGCTCCGATCGTCAGCTCAATGCGGCCCGGGCCCTGGCCAGGCTCGCCCATCACCTCCCTGAGCTCGGTGGCGACCTGGTGGTCCTGCTCGGCAGTAGCGACCCGGTCCACACCTCTGGGCTCGCCCCCGGGCTGCGGGTGGATGATGAGCTACGTTGGCAGTTCTTAATCGCGCTCGCCAGTCACGGTGCTGTCGACCAGCAGCGACTAGACCGTGAACTGGACCAACACGTCTCGGCCGCCAACCGAATCCACTATCTCACCGCCCGCGCCGCCCTGCCCGAGGTCGAACAGCAACACCGCTTCGTCGATCAGGTACTCACCGGTACCGATGATCACGGCACGGCCCTGTCTAACCACGAGCTGACCGCCATCGCCCGCGGGGTGAGTATCAGCGGACAGGCTGTCCTCGACAACACCTGGGACCGTCTGCGCGATCACCTTGAGTCCATCTGGTCTGACCGGTCCAACGGCTTGGCCTCCCGGACCATCACCGGACTGTACCCCGGTCACCAGGACTTCACCGGCTCCTTTCAACAAGCAACTCAGCCGGATCAGGACAACACCAGTCAGCTCGTGGACTCCCAGTGGCTCCTGGCACAAAGCACCAGCTGGTTGACGGAGCACCGCGATGCCCCGGCCGCATTGCGTCGGGTCATCACCGAACTGGCCGAAGATCTGCGTTGTGAGCTATACGCCCAGGCCAAACGGTGGCATAATAACCGGCAATAGTTTTCTCGCGGTCCCACGCGTGCGGGCCGTGGGGGGTCCGCTCACGCGCCGAAAGACTCATCACTCATGGTTGAACAACTTCCTTGGCTTACTATCCTTCCACCCGTGCTGACCATCGTGTTGGCCATCCTTACCCGTCGGGTGGTGACCTCGCTGGCATCCGGTCTCGTGCTCGCCGCCCTGCTGGTCGCCAACTTTCATCCGGTTGAGTTTCTGGTGGCGGTCTGGGAAGCTTTTGCGGCCCAGTTCTGGGCCGACGGGGAGTTCGACACCTATAACCTCTTTATTGTGATCTTCCTGTGGCAGCTGGGAGTGATGACCACCCTGATGATGATGGCCGGGGGAAATCGAGCCTTTTCCCATTGGGTCAGCACGAAGATCAGCTCCCGCCGTGGCGCCCAAGGCCTCAGTTTGGGTATGGCCTTCTTGTTGTTTATCGACGACTATTTCTCCGCGTTGGCCGTCGGCCAGGTTGCTCGGCCGGTGACCGATAAGTTCGGGGTCTCCCGCGCAAAACTCTCCTATATCGTCGATTCCACCGCAGCCCCGATGACCGTGTTGGTCCCCTTCTCCTCCTGGGGCGCTAGCATCATCGGGCTACTCTCCCCCGTCATTGCCGCCTCCACGCTGGGATTCAACGACGTGGTGCTCTTCCTCGGGGCCGCGGTGTCCAACTACTACGCCATCGCCGCAGTCATCCTGGTGATCGCCGTCGTCGCGCTACAACTAGACCTTGGCAGTATGCGGGTTGAAGAGCGCCGGGCAATCACCGAAGGTAAACCCTACCGGGACGGAGAACTGATCCCCGGCGAATTGGATGAAGACCTTCCCAGTGCGAAAACGGCCGGAGTATCCACCCTGGTGGTCCCCCTGGTGGTCTTGACCCTGAGCGTGATCGGCCTGATGTATGTTACCGGCTGGCTGGAATCCGGTGCGCTGAACCCCATCGATGCGCTCGGTGAAACGATGCTTACCGAATCGCTGGTACTCGGCGGCTTGTTAGGTATGATCGTCGCGTTGTTCTACTACATCCGCAACACCGGCACCGACACATCTTTCTCCCATTCTGCCCGCGCGCTGGGTCGTGGCGTGTTCGCCGGGCTGAAATCCATGACCCCGGCGATCGGTATCCTCATGCTCGCCTGGATGCTCGGCGCCCTGATTGAAGTGCTCGGCACCGGTGAATTCCTCGCCGAGCTGATCAGCGACTCCACCCTGGGGGTCGAGTGGTTGCCACTGATGCTGTTCCTGGTGGCTGGATTCATGGCCTTCTCCACCGGCACTTCGTGGGGTTCCTTCGGCCTGTTGATCCCGATCGCTGGAACCATCGTGGTCTCGTTGGGTGCCGATGACCATTTGATGGTCACTCTGGGCGCGGTACTGGCCGGGGCGGTGCTAGGCGACCACATCTCCCCGATCTCAGACACCACGATCCTGTCCTCGACCGGGTCCCAGGCCAACATCATCACCCACGTGCGCACCCAGCTACCCTACGCAACCGTGGCCGCCGGGGCCGGGCTGGTCGGCTATCTGGTCGCCGGGCTGACCCCGGGGCCCTGGTGGGGTCTGGGTGCCACCGTCGTGGCGCTGTTCATCGAGTTGTGGATCCTCAGCCGGATCCTGACCGATTTGGAAAAGGAAGAAACGCTCCACGGCCGGGTCCACATCGGCGGTTCCCCGCACACCAGCTGGCCCTAAGGCACCCGGTGGGTCCAGGACTCGGTGGAGAACTTCTCGGCCGCCAACGCCTCAGCACGGGTGATCTCCTCATCGGTGAGGTCCCGCACCTCGGCCTGGTAGTGCTCGGCAAAGGTGTTGATCAGCACGTCCCAGATCTGTTGCCGGCTGAGACCGGTTTGGCGCCGGAGCGGATCCACGCGCTTCTTGGCCGAACGAACACCCTTATCAGAGATCTTCTCTCGGCCGATGCGCAACACCTGGGTCATCTTCTCGGCATCAATGTCGTAACTCATCGTCACGTGGTGCAACATTGACCCAGCAGCCAATCGCTTTTGCGCTGCCCCACCGATCTTGCCCTCCGGAGTGGCAATGTCATTCAGTGGCTGGTAGAACGCCTTTACCCCGGTGGAAGCCAATGCGTCCATGACCCAAGAATCCAGGAACGGGTACGAGTCGGTAAAGCTCATCCCATCGACGAGCGAGGTCGGTAAGTACAGCGAGTAGGTTAGGCAGTTATCGTCTTCCATGAACATCGCCCCACCACCGGAGACGCGACGCACCACGGTGATCCCGTGCTCGTCGACGGCCTGGGGATCGACCTCATTGGAGTAGGACTGGAAGGAGCCGATCACCACCGAGGGTTGATCTTCGGGCCACTGCCACAACCGCATCGCCGGGCGGGTGCGTCCGGCGGCCACATCCTCGGTGAGCAACTGGTCCAGGGCCACTTGGGTCTGGATCGGAATCACCTGTGGGCGGATGACCTCCCACTGGTGATCCTCCCACCGGGTGGCATAACCGGTGGCACGACGCACCGCGGTGGCGACCGCATTGGCATCAAAACCGAACATCACCGTGCCTTCGGCCACCGCGTGATTGACCGCACTGGCCAGCTCGGCATGCGAGGCATCCACCGGCAAGCCCAACAGGGCCCGGTTGATCTCGGCTAGGGCCTCATCGGGTTCCAAGAAGAAATCCCCGTTGAGGTTCATGGTGGTGATGACACCGTCGGCCACCTGCAGATCGGCGACTACGAGTTTTCCCCCGGGGACCTTAAACTCCCCATGAAAATCTTGGGTGGCACCGTGGACGGCGGAACGGGACTGCTGGACTTCGTCATGATTTTCGCTCACATCTCTAGCCTACGCTGTTGACCGGTAACCTCGAAGGCATGGCCGAAGATTCCTCCCAGATGACCACCAGCACCCATCCGCCGCGTCCCGGTCTGGTGGGACTGACCTGGGTGGCACTTATCCTGGTGGTGGCATGGGTCGGGCTTTCTCGTGTGCTGATCGGCACCGCCGGAGCGTTGAGTGTGATCTACGCACTCACGCTGGTGCCCGTGCTGGCTATCCTCGGAATACTCACGCTGACGGTTCCGCATCTGCGAGGCACCCGCGTTCCCAGCCGAAGTCTGGGCTGGTTGGGGATCTCACTGGGTTGCGGTCTGGTGCTTGGTTTCTTCCTGCCCGACGCCCCGGGAAGCACGTCCTCTGTGGTCGGCGTAATGTTTGGAGAAGCCATGGCAGGAGCCGCCTCAGCAATCTCCAACCCCATGGCCGTAATCATGGTCTTTTGCGCGGTGATGGCCTGCGTTATGGCCTTCCTAGACTCCCGCCCTGCGGGCCCGCGCCGGACCACCGATGAGGACCGCTACCAGGGCACGGGATTCTTCCCCCTCTTAGAGACAGACAACTCAGACAAATCCGGCCACGATCCCCGTCCAGACTCGGATGCATGAGTGCCCTGTGTGACCGCTGTGACGTCGCTTCTGACGTGACACCGGGACATACGATACGTTGGAGTTCGGTATTAAGTTTGTGCCAACATTAGGTTTACTCTCATCACAGATCTTGGAGCACACTCCCTCATGTCCCATCGCTCACATCGTTCCCGTTCACGACGCGCCCTGCTCAGCGCTCTGCCACTCAGCGCGCTGATCCTGGCCGGTTGCTCCGGTGATAACTCCGGGCCGGCCGCCGATGAAGACCGCGAACCGGTTGTCGGTGGCACGCTGACCTATGCGACCGGTGATGCCGAACCCGACTGCCTGGACCCGCATAATGGGGGCAATTATCCGCAGTCCCTGGTCTCCTCCCAGTTCTTGGAGACGCTGTTCACCCGCGATGAGAACGACGAGATCATTCCGTGGTTGGCCGAGTCCGCCGAGCTGTCCGATGATGGGCTGACCTATACGATCACCGTGCGCGAAGGCATCCAGTTCTCGGATGGCACCCCGCTGACCTCGGAGGCTATCAAGGCCAATGTCGAGCACCTGCAGGATCCCGAAACCAAGTCCTCGACCGGGTACCTGGGGGTCGAACAGGTCGAGTCTGTGGACGTCGTTGATGATCGGACCGCCGAGCTACACATGTCCCGCCCCGATAACTCCTTGCTGGAATCCCTGGCCATGCAGTGGACCGCGATCCACTCTCCGGAGTCCCTGGACCGGACCGAAAATGAGATCTGTGAACAACCGATCGGAACCGGGCCCTTCGTCGTCGAATCCTGGGATCGGCAACAGCAGATCATCTTGCAACGCAACGACGACTACGTGCTCCCCAACCGCGATGAGGGCCGGGACGCCCGAGCCGAAGACAACGACGGCCAAGCCTACCTGGATGAGATCATCTGGCGGTTCATCCCCGAAGCATCCACCCGCTATGCCGCCCTGGAATCCGGCGAGGTCGATGTGATCGACAATCCCCAGCCCGATAACGTCCGGCAGGCCATCGATACCGGCACCTTCGGCCATCTCGACGCACCCCGTCCGGGATCATCGAACCGCCTCGAGCTGAACTCCGCCAAGGCGCCCTTTGATGATCCCGCCGTGCGCGAGGCGTTCATCAAATCCCTGGATATCAACTCCTCAATCGATGGGCTGTTCTTCGACACGGTCGACCGCAGCTACTCGCTGTTGAGCTCGGTGGAACCGTTGGGCATCTCCGCCGAAGAGCTGTTTACCCCGGATGTCGATCGGGCCAATCAGTTGCTCGACGAGGCTGGATGGGACACCAAGGATGACGACGGGATCCGCACCAAAGATGGCGAACGCCTGGAATTAACTTTCCCGGTCTCCACCAACCAGTCCGTGCCGGCCGAGCAGTCGCTGTTTGAACAGATTCAGGCCACCGCCGCGGAGGTGGGCTTCGATGTCCAGATCGAATTGCTCGACCTGTCCAGTTGGTACGCTGCGCTGGGTGAGCACAACTACAATCTGGTTTCGGCCCCCTACACCAAGGTGGGTCCGTCGGTGTTGCGGATTCTCTACCACTCCGAGGGCACGATCCCGGCACCGTCGGGATATTTCGCCAATAACGCCCAGGTCACTGATGACGAGATTGACCAGCTGTTGATGGATGCCGAACAGACCACCGATGAGCAAGAGCGGGCCGATCTGTACGAGCAGGCTCAGCGGCGCATCCTGGAGGATTACCACGTGTTGCCGTTGTACAACCAACAGAACCAGTTCCTCTATCGGGCCGACGTCGGCGGTATGGGTGATACCAACGCGGTCGCGAACCCGCTGTACTACAGCGTCTTTGTTGATGCGCAGTAAAACAATCGGCCACCGGTCAGCGCATGACGAGGCCGGGGTGGCTTGATGAGGAGGGCCTCCGCCGTGCTCAAACCCCTCGGAACCTGGTTGGTGCGCCAACTGGTCCGCGCCGTGGTGGTGCTCTGGCTGGTAGTGACCGCGATCTTTATCGGGGTGCGGGCGATCCCCGGAGATCCGGCCGAAGCCATTATGGGCGGGCCCGGCTCCCAGGCCTCGGCCGAAGCACTCGATATGGCCCGTGCCGAATATGGTCTCGACCGCCCACTGGTCGAACAGTATCTGATTTTTCTGGGCAATCTGCTCCGCGGTGATCTTGGGGTGTCCTATTCCTATCAGGACCCGGTGACCGAGATCATCGGCGACGTCTTCCCGCAGACACTGTTGTTGGCCGTGGTCTCGTTGCTCACCGCGTGGCTCCTGGCATTGGTCTTGTCGCTGATCTCGGTCGGTCGTGGCCGGGCCAGCCGGTGGATGACGAGTCTGTTAGAAATCATCGCTGCCGCGGTGCCACACTTCTGGCTCGGCGCGGTATTGATCACCGTGTTCTCCACCAACCTGGGTCTGCTCCCCTCGATCGATAACGGTCGGGCCTCTGGTCTCATCCTGCCAGCGCTAACCCTGGCGATCCCGATGTCTGGGTTCATGGCCCAGCTGATGCGCGACTCGCTCACTCAGGCGATGTCCAGCCCCTTCGTGTTGGCTGCCCGCGCCCGTGGGGCGAGCACCGTGCAGGTGTTTTTCGCCCACGGACTGCGCCACTCGATCTTGCCGGTGCTCAATATGTCGGGTTGGTCGTTCTCGTCGTTGCTGTCCGGGGCGGTGGTGGTTGAAGAGGTCTTTGCCCGGCCCGGTATCGGACGGGCCCTGCTACAAGGGGTACTCAGTCGCGATATCCCGCTGGTGACCGGCATCGCTGTGCTGTGCGCGGTCTGCTACATCGTCGTCATGGCCCTGGCCGAAGCTACCGAGCAGCTCATTAATCCCGCCGGCGCGGATCAGCACCCCGACCAGGACAGCCCCGACGGTCCACTCTCAGCCACCGTAGCCGAGGAGACCATCGCACCTAGCGTGGTGCCGGAACCGGGGGTGAGACGTTCGTGAGTCGCACCGGTCAAATCTTCTCTGTGATCTTCATCGGCCTGCTCGCCGTCGCTGCCGTGTTCCCCGGAGTGCTGGCCCCCGGCAACCCGCTGGCCGTCGATCCAGCGGCAGCGTTCAGCTCGCCCTCGGTCGATCACCCGCTGGGCACCGATGAATCCGGCCGCGATATCTACACTCGCATCATTCACGGCACCGCCGACTCGCTGCAGATCGGATTATTGGCCACCGCACTCGGCATGAGCGTCGCCCTGGTCCTGGGCTCACTGGCGGCCTTAGGACCGCGGTGGATCGACCAGGCCATCCTGGCCGTGTTGGAAACACTCTACGCGGTTCCCGCCCTGTTGCTGGCTCTGATCATTATCGCCTTCACCGGACCCGGACCCGAACCGGCGATTATCGCTGTGGGCTGCTCAACGGCCCCGGGCTACGCCCGCCTGATCCGTTCCCAGATCCGGATCCTGCGCGGTAGCGAGATGATGGAGGCAGCCACGGTACTGGGCCGGGGACCGGTGCGCAAAACCGTCAACCACCTGATCCCCAATGCGCTGCGGACCTTGATGGTGCTGGTCACCCTCGGGATCGGTCAAGCGGTGGTATGGGCCTCAGCTTTGAGCTTCTTAGGGCTGGGCACCCCGCCTCCGGCCCCGGAATGGGGAGCGATGCTGGCCAGTGGCCGCACCTACCTAAACCTGGCCTGGTGGATGACCGTCTTCCCCGGGCTAGCCATCGTGGTTGTTGCCGCCGGAGCCACCCTGATTGGTCGCGGGATCGGTGCCGGATCGGCCCATTCGTCCGGAAAGGTCACCCTCTAGCATGCAACACCGCCTCCCCTGCTCCAACCGCCCAGAACCTGTCGATCGCCCCGCACCCAGCGACCCGCTGATCACCGTCGAAAACCTCACCGTCAGCTTTTCGGCCACCCCGGCGGTGCAAGGCATCAGCTTCAGCGTGCACGCTGGGGAATGTTTGGCCCTGGTGGGTGAATCCGGCTCCGGCAAATCTGTGACCGCCCGTAGCCTGATGGGCTTATCGGGTGGCACGGTCCACGCCGACACCCTGGAGATCTTCGGTGCTGACGCCCGGACCTATGGCGAACGGGACTGGCGGGCTCTGCGCGGTAACCAGATCGCGATGATCCTCCAAGATGCCCTGTCCGCCTTGGACCCGTTACGTCCCATCGGTCGGGAGATCGACGACGTCTTACGCCGGCACGGCTGGCTGGATCGCACGACGCGTCGCGACCGGGTGCTCCAGGCCCTGGAAGCGGTCAAAATGCCGGATCCGGACCGACGTGCTCGACAATACTCCCACCAACTCTCCGGCGGGATGCGCCAACGAGTGTTGATCGCCCAAGCCCTGATTGGAAACCCCGAGGTGGTCATCGCCGATGAAGCCACCACCGCCCTCGATGCGCCGCTGACCGCGGTGGTGCTCGACCAGCTGGCTACCATGCGGGACCAGGGCCGCGCGGTACTGATGATCAGCCACGATCTGGCCCAAGTTGCCCGGGTAGCCGATCGGATCGCGGTGATGCGCCAGGGCGAAATTGTCGAAACCGGTACCACTGAGACCATGCTCACCGCCTGCGAACACGACTACACCAAAACCCTGCTCAAGGCGATGCCCCGCGGGGTTCCCCGACACCAGCCGCTGTCGCCGACCACGGTCGAACCCTCACGCCCCAAACAACCAGCCGACCGCCCAGAACTCTCTTCAGTGACGACCACCCAGCAGCAGTCCTGCCCGGTGCTGGTCGCGGACGGGCTGAGCAAGTCCTTCGGATCTCTGACCGCCGTGGACGGGGTCAGTTTCAGCCTCAACCGAGGCACCACCCTAGGGATTGTTGGCGAATCAGGGTCCGGCAAAACCACGACCGCCCGGCTCATCCTCGGGTTGGAAGAACCCGAGGCCGGCACCGTCAGGCTCGGCCAGACGCAGTTTACCCCCGCCACCGAATCGGATCGACGCGCCCACCGGGAACGGCTCGGTGCAATCTATCAAAACCCACTGGCCAGTTTCGATCCGCGCTACAGTGTCGAAAATATCCTCGTTGATGCGCTCAGCCGTGGCCGTCACCGACGCGGGGCACGCTATCGTGACCAGGTCACCGACCTACTCGACAGCGTCAGGCTCGCCCCCTCATTCGCCTCCCGCAACCCGGCCCAACTCTCCGGGGGGCAACGTCAGCGACTGGCTATTGCCCGGGCCTTGGCCACTAGCCCCGAGGTGCTGGTGCTTGACGAACCGGTGTCCGCCCTCGACGTTTCGATCCAAGCCACCATCCTGGACCTGCTAGATGAGATTCAACGCGCGCGTGGGACCAGCATGGTGCTGATCTCCCACGATCTGGGAGTGATCGAGCACATGAGCGACCAGGTGGCGGTGATGTATCGGGGCCGGTGCGTGGAACAAGGGGCCACCAGCGATATCTTCGCCTCGCCGCGCCACCCCTACACACAACAGTTGCTCACCGCTGTGCCCGAACCGCAGATCGACCGCTCCCGGCTGTAAACAAAAAGCTCCCACCCGGTCGTCGAAACCGACCGAATGGGAGCTATCTGAGCGTCGAGTTGATCAACAAGCTTACTTCTTACCGCCGAAGCCCTTGAAGCGGGCGTTGAAGCGCTCCACACGACCCGCGCTGTCCATAATGCGCTGTTTACCAGTGTAGAACGGGTGAGAGACTGAGGAGATCTCGACGTCGATGACCGGGTACTCGTTGCCGTCTTCCCACTCCATAGTGCGCTCGGAGGTGACGGTGGACCGGGTCAGCACTTTTTCGCCGGAGGCCAGATCGTTGAAGATTACCAAGTGGTAATCGGGGTGAGTATCAGTTTTCATCAGGATTCCTTCGCTGGGTGTCCCTGGATTTTGCCAGGGACACGAAAGATCGATCAATCATCGTGCAATAGCCCATCAGGGCCAGCTATTCATCATACACCGTTGGTACCGTGCACGGCCAATGGCCCTGGCGAGACCGACATTACGCCGGATCTGTCAGTGCTGGGGCTGGGGCCGTGCCAGGCCGATCAGGGCGATGGGGCGCGTAATTGCCACATGGCGATCGAGGCCGCGTGGGCGACGTTGAGCGAGTCGACCCCGGTGTGCTCGATGGCCCCGGTGTGCTGCGGGATCTGCACGTGGGCATCCACGGCTTCCAGGGTCGGTTGGGTGATTCCGGGGCCTTCAGCGCCGAGGACCAAAGCCAGCCGATCGAGATGTTGCCACATCGGATCACCGATATCCTGGGCCTGATCGGTCAATTCTAACGCGATCGTGGTGAACCCCTGGGCCTGCAGTCGCTGGATCGCCGAGACCGTATGGGTTACCCGAGCAAAGGGCAACGTGAAGGTCGCGCCCATCGACACCCGCAATGCGCGCCGATAGTACGGATCGGCTGCGGTGGGAGTCAGAATGACCGCGTCCCAGCCCAATGCCGCGCCGGTGCGAAAAATTGAGCCCACATTGGTATGATTATTGACCCCTTCGGCCACGATCACCCGCCGGGTGCCTTTCCCGGTGACCGCCTCCAACGTCCTCGGTGCGGGTCGTTCCATCGCCGCCAGCGCCCCGCGATGCAGATGGAATCCGGTCAGTGCCGCAAGCAGGTCGTCATCGGCGGTGAATACCGGCACCTCGGGGTACGCCGCCAACACATCGGCAAAGGAGTCCAGGTACCGGTGGGCCAGCAGAAAGGAGCGCGGGGTGTGCCCGGCCATCAACGCCCGGCGCACCACGGTCGATGATTCGGCTAGATAGATCCCATAGCGGGCATCGGTACGGGCGCGTAGCGTGGCGTCTTTCAGGTTAAAGTATACCGCCAGCGTGTCCGCAGGATGCTGAAGATCCTGTGGAGTTACCTCATAGCGGGTCATGGTCGACACCTTCGGGTGTTGTTGACTGGGTTGTCGGTGTGAAAAATGTTGGGCTACGCCCCGGTTCCAAAGGGATCGAAGACCAGGTTGATCAGACCGGCCACGGCTACGATCACGATCACGATCCGTAGCACCAACGGCGAGATCCGGCGACCAATCTGGGCTCCAACAGAACCACCGATCAGGGATGAGACCGCGATCAGTAGCACCGCGGTCCAGTTGATCCGGTCGAAGGCGAAGATGATGTACCCGAGCGCTGCCACCACATTAACGACCGTGGACAGCCAGGTTTTGACCGCATTAGCGTGCACCAGCAAACCATTGAGGAACACACCCAACACACCGATCAGCAACACGCCTTGGGCAGCGACAAAATACCCGCCGTAAATACCGATCAAAAACACCAGCACCCACAGCAACGGTGACACCGGGCCGGTGGGCACCGGCACGATGGATTCGGATCCGGCCGGCGGTGCATCGTCTTGCTGCTGTCCGGCCTTGCGCGCTTTCACCCAGGCGGACATTTTCGGTTGCAGGATGACAAAAATGATCGCGAACACGATCAGGATTGGTGCCACGAAGCTGAACACGGCCTCGGGGAGCACCATGAGCAAACCGGAGCCGATCAGTCCACCAAGTAATGAGGCGGTGGTCAGCACTGGGACGACGGGTTTAGCCTGGTACAGCTCGCGACGGTAGCCCCACGTGCCGGAGAATCCGGCGGCGACCAGGCCGATGGCATTGGACATCTGGGCTGTTACCGGCGGGAAGCCCACCGAGACCAAGACCGGGAACGTTACCAGCGTGCCCGAGCCCACCACCGAGTTAATAGTTCCGGCCCAAAAGCCGGCCAAGAGCACCAGCAGAACCTGCCATAGTTCCAATCCGAGTATTTCCACCCAAGGTAGTGTACCGTCCGGTGGGCCAGAAGTAACGTCGATCGCACTGCCGTGGCTCGATCCGGCTCAGGTGAGGGTTTGCGTCCCCCTGCACGGGAACCCATCCGAGGAATGGGCCGGACGTGCTCTGGGGGTGTTCCGCGGTCGCGCGTTTGCGAACCGGTCCTAGCCGCGGGCGAAGGCGGTGAATCGTCCCTCGGCGGTACGCGAGACGTGCAACGGCAACCGGAAAGCCTCCGAGAGTGTTTCTTCGGTCAGTGCCGTTTCGATCGGTCCGGCCGAAACCACCCGGCCGTTGCGGAGCACCAAGGCGTGGGTGAAGCCTTGGGGGATGTCCTCCACGTGATGGGTGACCAGCACCGGGGTGGGGGCCAAGGGGTCCTCAGCCAGCTGGGCTAAGGAGCGCACCAGCGTTTCACGCCCGGCCAGGTCCAGTCCGGCCGCCGGTTCATCCAAGAGCAGTAATTCTGGGTCCGTCATCATCGCCCGGGCGATCAGCACGCGCTTGAGTTCACCCTCGGACAGAGTTCCAATGCGCCGGTCGCCGTCGTGAGCGATGCCCCACCGACGCAACAACCAGCGGGCCCGATCCAGGTCAAGCTGATCATATTCTTCAGTCCACCGGCCGGTAACACCCCACGACGCGGTGACTACGGTATCCAAGATCTTCTCCGTGGCCGGAATCTGGCGGGCCACCTGCACTGAGCTCACACCCACCAGCGGGCGTAACTCGAAGACATTCACCGCGCCTAAGGTCTCCCCCAGAATCGCGACATTACCGCGAGTCGGGTGCATCCGGGTGGCAGCGAGGTTGATCAGCGTGGACTTACCGGCCCCGTTGGGGCCCATCACGATCCAGCGTTGCCCTTCTGTCACGGAGAAGCTCACCGCATCCAGGATGGTTTGCTGGCTACGCACGACCGTCGCGTCGGCAAATTCCAGCACCGCGTCGGGTTGGGGATCAAATTCGTGGGGTGATGGCAGGGACGTGGCGGGCGTGTCAACTGTATCGGAAGAGGCCATGTCTCCAGACTAGGCTAAAGCACGGTTGTACGTCTTGAAAGGAATCGGCATGGCAACGAATCAGTCCTGGAAAAGCTTTCGCGCGTTGCAATCCTGCGAGCAGAACGTCGGCGAGCTCGCCGGGCGTGAACTGGCCGGGGTGTCGGATATCCCTGCCGGATCCCGCATCGTGCTCTACCGCTCAGATTCCGCTGCCGAAACTGCTGATGGTCCACGGTCCGTTGCGTGTCAGCATCCCAAAGCCCGCCACGTTGAGCCAGTCGCCGGTCCCGGGTGGGCCGGTTATCGTTTCGTGGTTGCAGATCAAGGGCAGGATCACCAGACTGAGGACCATGACGAGAAAGGTACTGCCTCATTAGAGTCCGCTCTGGCCGGGGATCGTGCCGAAGGGTTCCATGTTGCTGTGCTACCGGCTGATTTGGTACAACGCCTCAACACCGCACCCGTTGTGTTGGTTTTTGATGTGGACTCCACGCTGATCCAGCAAGAAGTCATTGAACTATTAGCCGCCCACGCGGGCCGGGAAGCCGAAGTGGCCGAGGTGACCGAGCGTGCCATGCGTGGCGAAATCGACTTCAGCCAGTCCCTGCACCACCGAGTCGCCGCGCTGGCCGGACTGCCTCGCCAGGTCATTGCCGAGGTGGCCCAGCTGGCTACCCCGACCACCGGCGCGACAAACCTGATCAACGCGGCCCACGCCCACGGCGGAACTGCCTGCGCGGTCTCGGGTGGCTTCACCCAGGTGCTGCAGATCCTCCGCCACCGACTGGGATTAGACGAGTTCAGGGCGAATACCCTGGAAATTGTCGACGACCGTCTGACCGGTGCCGTGGTGGGCGAGGTTGTTGACGCTACCGTGAAAGGACAGCAACTTACTCGCTGGCGCGAGACCCTCGGAACCACCGACCCGCCCACTGCTGCGGTGGTCGTCGCCATCGGTGACGGTGCCAATGACATGCAGATGGTGCAACGTGCCGACTATGGCATTGCCTTCAACGCCAAACCAGCACTGCGCCCGCACGCGAATCTAGAACTCGATATTGCGTCCCTGGATCCGGTCCGGGCGCTACTGGGTTACTGATCCGCCCCCAGCGCGGTCTGATCAGTTCTCTGCGTGGTCTGGATCGCCGGCCACGGCCAAGAAGTCCTCGGCTCCCCCGACATATTCAGTGTGACCGGTCTGAAGATCGGTGCGACCTACCAATCCGGCAATTTCTTCGGCAAATTCCGCCACAGTATAGAGCTTTCCGGCAGCTTGGCGACGTGCCTCGATCGCTCCGGGACGCATGCGGTTGAGCAAGGTGGCGGTAATGGTGCCTTCGATCATGTCGGCGGTGGCGACCACCAGCCGGATGCCCTTGGCAGTCAATGCCGGGATCTGCGCGCGCAGGGCCACTTCTCCGGCGCGCTTGGACCGGGCAACCTGCTCGTATTCCGGCAAGGTATCAACCTGATCGATGAAGTGTGCCTGGTGGCTGGTCACAAACACGACCTCGGACTGTTCGGGCATCACCTCAGCGGCTTCGGTCAACAGCGCCACCTGGGCGTCACGGTTCAATCGCATGGCGTAATCTTCACCCAGATCGGATTCCATGCCCCCGGAGGCATTCAGGATCAGGATCGACAGCTCTCCGAAATTCTCCGTGGCTGCCTGAATCATGGCGGTCCGGCCCTGAGCCTCAGTGATATCTGCGCCAACAGCCACCGCCTTGCCACCGGCTTCCTCGATGGCGGAGACGACCTTCTTGGCCCGCGGTGCTTTCTGGCGGTAGTTCACCACCACCCCGGCGCCACGCTCGGCTAAAAACTTCGCGGTATCGGCTCCGACCCCGCGAGACGACCCGGTGACGATCGCCCCGCGACCGGTGAGATCTGGTAATTCGGTCATGATGCTCTTTCTCCTCGTATCCATTCCCTCTGACGATATCTCACGATCAGAGCTGATCAGTTCGGGTCAGTGTCCCATCCCCAAACCACCGTCGACCGGAATGATGGCCCCGGAAATATAGCTGGCCTCATCGGAAGCCAACCAACGCACCACACCGGCCACTTCGGACGGCTCGGCGAAACGCGCCGCCGGAATCTGGGTCTTGTACTTCTTCTTCAAGTCCTCGTCCAGCGACTCGGTCATCTCCGTATTGATATATCCCGGTGCCACCACATTGGCGGTCACATTTCGGGATCCCAGTTCCCGGGTCAACGACCGGGCCATGCCGATCAGTCCCGATTTCGAGGCCGCGTAGTTGATCTGCCCCGGCGAGCCCAACATGCCCACCACCGACGAGATCAGCACCACGCGACCTTTCTTGGCCCGGATGAAGCCCTTAGCAGCGCGCTTGAGCACCCGGAAAGCACCGGTCAGATTGGTATCGACCACGTTGGAGAAGCTGTCCTCGTCCATCCGTAGCAACAACTGGTCGTCGTTGATCCCGGCATTGGCCACCAGCACCTCGACCGGCCCGAATTTTTCTTCCACCTCGGTAAAGGCCGCATCGACTGAGGCCATATCGGTCACATCGGCTGTCACGCACTCTAGCCCCTCGGGACCGGTACCGGAGCGGGAGGTAATCACCACGCGCTCTCCGGCATCCCGGAAGGCTTCGGCAATGGCCAGGCCGATCCCCCGGTTACCACCGGTAACCAAAACGGTGCGGGCGGTTATGGACTGCGGGCTCTGATCAGACTGCTCGGACATCTCTGCTCCTTGGTGCGAGGGGACGATTTCACGACGGTACGGGATTGGGCGTTCACCGGGGAAGAAACACCCGGATTGATCAGTGTCCACTCTACGGGCGAAAGTGGGACAATGGAGGATGACTTGCAGGATAACGAGACAAAACGGGACAACCAACCGCGCTATGGCACCCACCCAGAAGGCAAGCCGATGACTGAACACCACCGAGGTCGCTCCTCGCGGCCGGCCTCCGGTCGTGGCGGGCACGACAACGAGGTGTACGAGATCACCTCGGCCGACACCTCGTTAACCGAAGATCAGTCCGGCCGCATCCGGCGTTACACCATCCAGATGACGATCCGTACCGTATGCTTCATCGGTGCGGTGCTCGCCGACGGCTGGTTGCGTTGGATGCTCTTCATTGCCGCGATGGTCTTGCCTTACTTCGCCGTCGTGTTGGCCAACAACACTCGACAGATCGGATCCACGACCGTCGAAGATCAACAGGCACTTCCGCAACCCGAGCCCAGTCCCGGTTCTTCCTCCTCGTCGTCGGCGCAGGGTTCGGCGCTTTACGGGCAGCTCATGCCCTCTGAGGAACCGGATGCGTCTGAGGAAGCGGAGGCGTCGCCGGGGGCACCGCAGAACCAACACGCCGATCCTCTTGCGGATGATCCCGGCCACAACCGGGCCGACCGCGCTGACCGGGTCGACCGCGCTGACCGGAGCACGTCATGACCGATCATGGACACGACGTGCTGGGCCAACTGTTTGCAGCCAGCTCGGCAGCCACCGATGCTGGGCAGACCGAGGTCGAACAGAAATGTTCCCGTCGCGGATGCCAAGAAACCGCCCGATGGAAGATAGTCTGGAATAACCCCAAAATTCACGCCCGCGAGCGGGAAAAGACCTGGCTGGCCTGCGATGCCCATCGCCAGTACCTGGAACAATTCCTCGCCGCGCGCACTTTCTGGAAATTCACCCGACCCCTCTGACAGAGACGTCCATGGTTTCACACACCACCGACCCGAAACCGAAGCTGGACTTCCGGTTTCTCTTATCCGGCCCCTGGATCGCCGGATTCATATTCTGCATCCTCTTCGCGGTGGTCTGTTACTTCCTTGGCGACTGGCAGATGGATCGTCGCATGCACAAGCTCGATGAGATCAACAAAATCGTGGCCAATTACGATCAAGACCCGGTCCCCTACGCCGAAAATTCCTCAATGTTTACCGAGTTCGACGAGCAGGACAAATGGACCCCGGTCAGTATAGAGGGCGAGTACCTGACCGACGACACCTTGCTGGCCCGCAACCGGCCCCGAGCTGGAAGCCCCGGTTATGAGGTGCTGGTACCCTTTCGCACCGTTGAAGGCGATACGATCCTGATCGACCGTGGTTGGTTGCCCACCGGTGCTGGCGCCGATGGTCCTGACGCCGTCCCCGACCCGCCGGGAGGCACCGTCCAGCTTATTGCCCGTGTGGTCGACGGCGAGCCCACCCTGCAACGTCAGGCCCCCGCCGGCCAAGTCGCCTCGATTGATCTACCGGCGATCAATAATCTCGTCGACGACGATATCGCCGAGGCAGCCTATGGGCTGATGGCCAGCGAAACCCCCGATGCCGAATCCACGCCCCAACAACTGCCCCCGCCCGAGCGGGATGAAGGACCGCACCTGTCCTATTCGATGCAGTGGTTCACTTTTGGGTTGATGAGCTTCGTCGTCTGGGGTTATATGGCCCGTCTGAAGGCCATTCAACGTCGCGAAGACGAGATGTCCGGAGAAACCGAAGAACAAGGTTTCCTCTCCGCCCAGCGAATCGAGCGCGCCAAGCCGGTCAAGCGTCGCCGTGATGGTTCCAAGACCGATGAGGAAATTGAAGACGAGATGATGGGATACTGACCGCACGTTGCACCGTGCGCGATCGTCCCTACGTGCTCAATCTTCCCAACTTAGTACTGCTTTCGCATCGGTCGGCGGTAGCCTCCACATGTGGCGGTTTTGCGGCCAGGACTCCACAATCATCATCCCCATCAGCCGTCCATGATGGTCCCCCACCTAGTGTGGTGGCCATGAGCCCACAGATTCCCCGCGAGAACTCCGATCAGACCGTGCTGGCAGAGCTCACCACGCTCCACCAGCACCATCGGGCGCTGGCCGAATCCTTGACGCTCACCGACGAATCCACCGCGATCGATGTCATCTCAACCTTGGAAAAAATCCAAGCTACGGCTGTGGCCATGCAGGCTCAAGCCGCCTCCCAGTTAGAGAAGCTCCGTCTGGACCGCGAAAAAGCCGCCGGCATCCCCAAGAATCGGCGTGGTTCGGGGCTCGGGGCCGAGATCGCCATGGCACGTAAACAATCCCCCGAACGTGGCAATGGATTTCTCAACGCCGCCCGTACCATCACCCACCACATGCCCGGTGCCCTCGGTGCCATGCGCTCCGGGGAGCTCTCCGAAGCCCACGCTATGACCCTATCCCGGGAAGTTCGTGGCCTGGCCCCCAGGATCATCACCGAGATCGACGATCTGCTCAGCGACCAATACGGTCGGCTCTCACCCAGACAGTTGGGCAAGCGGTCACGTGGCCATGCTCAACGGCTCGACGCCGACCAGCTGGCTCGTCGCGCGGCTACAGCCCGCAAGAATCGACGTGTGACCACGGGGGGCGCTGGCCCCGGTATGGCCAACCTTAACGCGTATCTGCCCTCCGAACAGGTTGCAGCTGTTTACAACACCTTAGAACGTGATGCCAAGAAACTCCTCGCGCCCACCCAACGCACGACATTAGAACGGCACGGTCCGGCCGATCACCGCACTCTTGAACAAATCATGGCTGACCTGTTGGTCGAACGCATCACCGGGCAGTCCAAGGCCGGTAATGTCGCTGCCCAAGTCAACATCGTGCTCACCGCCGACGCATTCCTCGGCGAGGATAACACCCCGGCCATGATTGCCGGCCAGGGCCCCGTGCCCGCAGCCACCGTTCGGAAATGGTTGGCCAACCCCGAGGCCAAGCTGTTCCTTACCAAGCTCTTTGTCGATCGACAGACCGGCAAAATGGTGTCCATGGAATCCGGTTCCCGGCTCTTTCCGGCAGGACTGAAGAAGATGATCAGTCTGCGCGACGATATCTGCCGCACACCGCACTGCGAGAACCCGGTAGAAGAAACCGACCACGCGCAGCGACACACCGATGGTGGCGCCACCAGCTATGACAACGGTCAGGGACTGTGTCGGGTGTGTAACCAAACCAAGGAGAAGATCGGCTGGAAGCACGAGTCCGATGCCGACGGGCTGCAGGTGACCACTCCCACCAATCATACCTATGAAGCCCCCACCGATCCGTTGCTTCCCGGTAGCCTCAGGCCGTTACCGCCACCCAAACCACCGTTTCAGCAGAGACAATCACCGCGCTGTGAAACCTGCTCCAACGACCCACCCGATGACGATTCTCCCGCCGGTCCGGCCGATCCCAACGCTCCGACACCTTCCGAGGACCTGCAAGGTCGCGACCGATCGGATGGGGAATTTAACGATTACCTTTCCGGCATGGGTTGAGCTCAGGTCAGTGAAACCAGGTCCAGATAGTCCTCTGACCACATATCCTCATCGGCGTCCGGCAGGATCAACACGCGGTCGGGGTCCAAGGCCTGGACCGCACCCTCGTCGTGAGTCACCAACACGATCGCACCTTGATAGCGACGGATCGCGTCCAAGATTTCCTCACGAGATGCCGGATCTAAGTTGTTGGTTGGCTCATCGAGCAACAACACGTTGGCCGAGGACACCACCAAGGTTGCCAAAGCTAAGCGAGTTTTCTCGCCACCCGAAAGGACCCCGGCTGGCTTGTAAACATCGTCGCCGGAAAATAAGAATGATCCGAGCACAGTTCGCACCGCGGTATCGTCCAGGTGCAACGAGGAGCGTTGCATATTTTCCAGCACCGTGCGGTTGACATCCAGCGTCTCGTGTTCCTGGGCGTAATACCCCAGTCGCAGGCCATGTCCGGGAACGACCCGTCCCGCATCAGGCTGTTCCAATCCCGCTAAGAGCTTCAGCAATGTCGTTTTACCGGCCCCATTGAAGCCGAGGATGACCACGCGAGACCCCTGGTCGATAGCCAGGTCCACCCCGGTGAACACCTCCTGGGTGCCATAGGATTTGGTCAACCCCTCGGCCGACAGAGGCACCTTACCGCACGGGGCTGGAGCCGGAAATCGTAGGTTGGCCACCTTTTCGGTGTGACGCTCTTCGGCCAGTCCCTCCAACATCTTGTCGGCCCTTTTAGCCATCTGCTGGGCGGCCACCGCTTTGGTCGCCTTCGCGCGCATCTTATTGGCCTGCGCATACAAAGCCGCTGCTTTCTTCTCTGCTGAAGCCCGTTCCCGGCGACGCCGACGTTCATCATCCTCACGCTGTTTCAGGTAGGCCTGATACCCCATGTTGTAAATGTCAATGACACTGCGCGTGGCGTCGAGAAAAAAGACGGTATTGACCACTTCATCGATCAATGCCAGATCGTGAGAGATCACGATCAGTCCCCCGGAGTAGGTTTTGAGGTAGTCGCGTAACCATTCCACCGAGTCCACATCCAAGTGGTTAGTGGGCTCGTCTAGGATCATGGTGTCCGGAGCCGAGAAGAGGATCCGGGCCAATTCAACTCGGCGACGTTGCCCACCGGAGAGCGTTTTCAATGGCCGTTCCAGCATTTCGGCGTCGATCCCTAAGTTCCCGGCGATGGCATTGGCCTCCGATTCGGCAGCGTAGCCTCCGGCGGAAATAAACGCGGCCTCAGCGGCGGGGTACCGCTTGATGCCTCGTTCCATCACGTCGGGATCTGGCGACGACATCTCCGCCTCGGCTTTGCGCATCCGGCGGAGTAGTTCTCCGAGCTGACGCGCTTCTAAAATCCGTTCTTGCACGGTTTGCTCGGGATCGCCCGACCGTGGATCCTGTGGCAGATATCCGACCGATCCGGTTCGGGTCACCTCGCCGGTGGCTGGGACTACCTCGTCCATCAACACCTTGGTCAACGTGGTCTTGCCGGCCCCGTTGCGCCCGACTAAACCGACCCGGGTACCGCGGTCCACACGGAAACTCACGTCCTCTAGCAGGGTGCGCGAGCCAACGGTGACGGTCAGATTATGAGCAGAAATCATCAGGGTTACCTTTGGGGGTTGTGGTCGTAGCTGAAACGGTTCTGCACGGAGGCACACCAGGGTGGCGCAGAGGTGCACATCTGGGGCAACTCCAGACTAGAATAATAGGCTCAATGGCCGGGCGGGCTCTGGTAATCGTGGTTCATTGCCAGTCGGATCAGGCGGGCGAGCTCTTGTTGCGGACTACGCTGAGCCTGTCGGGCTCGGGCAATAATCGTCTCCGATTCATCGTGACTGAGCTCGGTCGTCACCTGCACCCCGGGTCTCGGTTGCGTCGTGGTGGTTCCAGACGCGAGACGGTCGGCTGAGGCTGGCTGTGCGACCGACTCCGAGGCCGTGAGATGCGATGATCTCCCCGCGCTGTTTAATCCCGGGCCATAATCAGGTACGGTACCGTCCCGGAAGGCTTCGGCAACGGCCCGTGCCCGTTGATCGGCGGCCTCATTCAGCTCATGCCCGGTGTGACCTCTCACCCAGTCAAACCGGATTTTTCGTCCGGCCTGCTGGGCTTGAGTCATCAGCCGATCCAGGTGGATCATCATCTGCTGGTTCTGCACCGGTTTGCCGTCCTTCTTCTTCCACCCGCGTTTCTTCCAGCCCGGCATCCACTGGGTGATGGAGTTGATGACGTATTGCGAATCCGCCACGATGTGCAGGTCGGTGTCCAGATTTGCCGTGGTCGCCAGCAACTCAATCACAGCCTGTAACTCGCCCTGGTTATTGGTGGCCTCGTCCCACCCGCCAGCGGCCCAGTGCTCGTCAGAGATATACCAGCACCATCCGGCAGGACCGGGATTGCCCAGGGCCGAACCATCCACGGCGACGGTCAACAGCTCAGTCATGTGCGGTCCTTTTCTGTGCGGGACGTGACGATGTCACGAACGGGAGTTTACGAGAAGAAATGGGGTGGTTGGAGTAGATGGAGACGATCAAGGACCGTATCCACCGGTGTCAGGTGACAACACAGGTGAACACGGCCCTCGAGGTGGATCAGGAGTCACTGCAACAGGTGGGGGTTGCCCCCTCCTGCCGGACAGTCCGATCAGCTGGATCGATCGGACGTGCCAGATCGACACACGATCGCCCTCACCGATCTTAGATGTTGAACCCTAAGGCCCGCATCTGATCGCGCCCGTCTTCAGTAATGCGTTCTGGGCCCCATGGTGGCATCCAGACCCAGTTCAGTCGCCATTCGTCCACCATCGTGCCGATAGCCCGACCGACCTGATCTTCGATTTCATCCGTCAGCGGGCAGGCTGCAGTGGTCAATGTCATGTCCACGATCAGCACACCGTCTTCGGCGTAGTTCAGACCATAGAGTAACCCCAGATCCACGACGTTGATACCCAGTTCGGGGTCAATCACGTCTTTCAGGGCCTCTTCGAGGTCCTCGATCGGTGTTTGTGCACTCACGTCAGTCATGATGGGAACACCTTCTTCAGGTCGGTCGTGGCTTTCGCGCTGTCAGGCTGTGGCCACACGGGCCGACTAGGCCTGAGCTACGGCAGCCTTTTCGTAGTTGATGTAGCCTTCTTCTTCCAGCTTATCGGCCAGCTCAGGACCTCCGGAGTCCACCACGTGACCGTCCACGAACACGTGCACGAAGTCTGGCTTGATGTAGCGCAGAATGCGGGTGTAGTGCGTGATCAACAGGGTGCCCAAGCCGTTGGCGTCCTGTGCCCGGTTGACACCTTCGGACACGATACGTAGCGCGTCAATGTCCAGACCGGAGTCGGTCTCATCCAGGATGGCGAACTTAGGCTTGAATAGTTCCAGCTGCAAGATTTCGGCGCGCTTCTTTTCACCACCAGAGAACCCCTCGTTCACGTTACGGGTGGAGAACGCCGGGTCCATCTGGAGCCGTTCGAAGGCGTCCTTGACTTCCTTGGACCAGTGGCGCAAGGAGGGCGCCTCACCGTCGATGGCGGTCTTGGCGGTGCGCAGGAAGTTGGTCATGGTCACGCCGGGGACTTCCACCGGGTACTGCATGGCCAGGAACAGACCGGCCTGAGCGCGTTCGTCGACAGACTTTTCCAGCAGGTCCTCACCGTCGAGCAGGATCTCACCTGCGGTGACTTCATAGGCCGGGTGACCGGCGATGGCCGAGGCCATAGTGGACTTTCCTGAGCCGTTGGGGCCCATCAGCGCGTGAGTCTCACCGGAATTGACGGTCAGGTTCACGCCTTTCAAAATCTCTTTGACGCCGTCTTCGGTCTCGATCGAAACGTGGAGGTTCTTTACCTCAAGGGTTGACATAGCTACAAATTCTCCTTGATGCCTTGGTTTGGTGAAGGCCAACCGGCCTCCGGTCGTCGTTGGTAGTGGGTAGCTCGCGGGAATTAGAATTCTAGCCCGCGGATTTCGGCTTCCATGACTTCCACGAGTCGGCGTTCCACATCGTCGATACCGATCTTCTGGATGATTTCGTTCAAAAACCCACGCACGATCAGCTTGCGGGCCTGGGGCTCGGGAATACCCCGGGCCATCAGGTAGAACAGCTGATTCTCATCGAAGCGACCGGTGGAGGATGCGTGTCCGCCACCTTCAATGACGCCGGTTTCGATCTCCAGGTTTGGAACCGAATCGGCTTGCGCGCCGTCGGTGAGCAACAGGTTCTCGTTCTTCTCGTAGGTATCAGTGCCTTCGGCCTCTTTACGGATCAGCACATCGCCAACCCACACAGTACGAGCCGAATCACCCTGTAGCGCTCCCTTGTACAGCGCATCGGAGACGCAGTTCTCGGTGGAGTGATCCACGAAGATCCGGTGCTCCAGGTGCTGGCCGGCATCAGCGAAGTATAGGCCGTACATCTCCACGTTGGCGCCGGGACCGGCGAAGCGGGTCGTCGGAGTCAATCGGACTAACGAACCGCCGTAGGTGACCAAGGTATGGCGGTACTTGGCGTCGCGACCCACCTTGGCCTGCTGGGATCCGGCGTGCACTGAATCCTCGTCCCAGGCTTGGATGCTGACCACGTTCAGTGAGGCACCCTCATCCACAGTGATCTCGATATTTTGACCCAGCACCGCTGATCCGGACTGGTTGATCACCAGCACCACCTGGGAATGGCGACCTATGTGAATTCGCACGTGTTGAGCGGCTGGCTCCTGGGACTCGCCAGCGATATCGACCAGCAACGGCTTGTCGAGTTCGGTTTCGTCAGCCACAGTGATCACGGTGGCCTCCTGAAAGTTGTGCCAGGCAGCCGCTGAGACGCGATCATCAGGAATGAAAGCCTGCCCCAGACGCTGATCGTCGCGGCCGACGGTTTCGACCGTGACGCCCTGGGTTTCTTCCACGGTGACCTGCGGAGCCGGTCCGGTCAGTCGCTGCTCATCGCCACCGGGCAACTCCAGACCGGAGAGCCGCTCGATCGGCGTGAACCGCCATTCCTCTTCGCGTCCGGTGAGCTGTGGGAAGTCCGCCAGATCGTAGCTGATGGTCCGGTCGGCGCGTGAGGTACCGAATTTCTGTTTGGTCTCGGCATCCAGATGGGACGCCTGGGTGGCATCGGCGATCTCCGTGGACAAGGTCTCACCCTCATCCGTCATGCCTGGAATCCGGGGAGCCGCTCCCCCGGTTTCCGTGTCACGAGCGTGTGTAGTGTTGGTCACCGTTAGCCCACCGATCCTTCCATTTGCAATTCGATTAGCTTGTTCAGTTCCAGTGCGTATTCCATGGGCAAGTGCCGGGAAATCGGCTCCACGAACCCGCGGACGATCATCGCCATCGCATCCGTCTCGGACAGGCCACGACTCATGAGGTAGAACAGCTGCTGTTCAGAGACCTTGGAGACGGTGGCCTCGTGGCCGAGAGTGACGTCGTCTTCGCGAATATCGATGTAGGGGTAGGTGTCGGTGCGCGAAATGGTATCAACGAGCAGTGCGTCACAGATCGTGGAGTTCGCGGAGTTCTTCGCCCCGGACACGATCTGGACCAGGCCACGGTAGGCTGCGCGCCCCCCACCACGCGCCACCGACTTGGAGACGATGTTCGAGGAGGTATTCGGAGCCAGGTGTACCATCTTGGAACCGGTATCCTGGTGCTGGCCGGCGCCGGCGAAAGCCATCGACAGGGTCTCACCGCGAGCGTGCTCACCGGTGAGGTAGACGGCTGGGTACTTCATGGTGGTCTTGGCGCCAATGTTGCCGTCGATCCACTCCATGGTCCCGCCCTCTTCACACACGGCACGCTTGGTGACCAGGTTATACACGTTATTCGACCAGTTCTGAATGGTGGTGTAACGCACGCGGGCGTTCTTCTTGACCACGATCTCCACCACAGCTGAGTGCAACGAATCGGTCTGGTAGATCGGCGCGGTGCAACCTTCGATGTAGTGGACGTAGGAGTCCTCGTCGGCGATGATCAGCGTCCGTTCGAACTGACCCATGTTCTCGGTATTGATCCGGAAGTAGGCCTGCAACGGGATCTCGACGTGTACGCCCTTGGGGACGTAGACGAAGGACCCACCGGACCAGACCGCGGTGTTCAGCGCGGCGAACTTATTATCGCCGACCGGAATCACCGAGCCGAAGTACTCCTCAAAGAACTCCGGATGTTCTCTCAAAGCGGTGTCGGTATCCATGAAGATCACGCCCTGGGCCTCCAGATCTTCACGGACCTGGTGGTAGACCACCTCGGACTCGTACTGGGCGGCCACACCGGCGACCAGGCGCTCACGCTCGGCCTCGGGGATACCCAACCGCTCGTAAGTCTCCAAGATGTCTTCGGGAAGTTCTTCCCAGGTGCTGGCCTGACGCTCGGTGGAACGCACGAAATACTTAATACGATCGAAATCGATCCCGGACAGGTCGGCACCCCAGGTCGGCAACGGTTTGCGGTCGAAGTAGCGCAGACCCTTCAACCGGGTTTTCAGCATCCATTCGGGCTCTTCTTTGATGCTGGAGATGTGCCGGACGACGTCCTCATCCAGGCCACGTTTGGCAACAGCGCCGGCCTCGTCGGAGTCGTGCCAGCCGAATTCGTAGTTACCCAGGGACTTCAGTTCTGGATTGTCGTCCAGAACTCTCTGAATGACCCGTGGATCGGCGGTGTCTTGACTGATCTGATCGGTCATCATCAACCTCTTTTATCGCTGGTTGTCATGGTCGGGTGGTCGCAACGGCTTGCCTCCGGATCACTCCGGATGGTCACCGCTTAAGCTCGGGCAGCATTCTGTTCGGCTTGGGCAGTCAACGACGCATAGGCCTTGCGCCCTAGGGGCACGTGCGTGGTGCACACATGCCCGCCGGTGGGCAGGGTCGCCAATCGGCGCACATCTACCTGCAACAACCGGGCGAACAGTTCGGTTTCTTCTTCACAAAACTCGGGGTACTGCGCGGCCAGATCCTTGATCGGGCAGTGTCCCTGACAAATCTGGGCTGCCCGCAGGGTCGTCACGCGTACACCGCGTCCGGCGCGCCGGGTGGTGGCCGCGTAACCGAGTTCATCCAACACGGCGGTGAGCACCTTGATCCGCTCCGACAGTGTCATCTCGTCGGTGGCTCGATCCAGGAATAGCGTCTCGACCTCGGCGAAATGGTCCCGGGCGAACCGGCGGACCGCCTCGGGCCCACCCAGCTCGGCAATCATTTCCATGGCAGCGCTCGTCACGGCCAAGTAATCATCCCCGAGCTGTTGTTGTCCTTTGTGCGTGACGACATAGCGTTTGGAGGGACGCCCAGCACCCGCATCGCCGGAGACCGACTTAACCTCGATCAACCCCTCGGACTCGAGAGCGTCGAGGTGGCGTCGCACGGCCGCGGCAGTCAGATGCAACTCGCTACCGATGGCAGCGGCGCTCACCGGCCCGCGCGTCAGCACGGCATGGAGCACCTTCTCGCGGGTGTTCTCCCGAGAGCTACCGGCCGGTTCGCCAGACTGCGTCGCAGACTTCGTTCCGGAAGTCTCTTGGTGACGGGGGGAATAAGTAACCATGATATTTCCTAATTATACGCGGGATCGTGCGGACTGATAGTTTGGCATGCCTAAGTTCGCGACGAGATGACGGCGGATGACCGGTCAAGACCGGCACCCACCTGCTCCACGTCTGATCTCCGAATAGCTTCTGCTGTCCGAATAGCCATGATCCAAGTAGCTATAGTGAACACCGTGACTTCTGCATCCTCTCTCCATCCAGACACGAGCAACGCTGGATCAGATCAGATCCTGCTCGACGTTGATGATGTGTGGCTGAGCGTGAATTCTGACGAAGGCACCGTCAACATTCTGCGGGGTATGAGCCTGCAAGCCCGCGCCGGGGAGGTGACAGCCCTATTGGGGCCCAACGGTGCCGGCAAAACCACCACGTTGTCGATTGCCCAGGGACTGGTCAAGCCCTCTGCCGGTCGTGTCCGGCTGTTAGGTCAGGACCCCTTTACCGCCACCGCAGCGCTGCGCAGCCAGGTTGGGGTGATGTTGCAGGATGGCGGATTACCACCGTCGGTGACGCCCTTGCGCCTGATTGAACATCTGGCTCACCTCTACCGAGAGCCCCTGGATATTTACGCTTTGATCAACAGGTTGGAGATCACCGAGTTTCAGGATCGGACCATACGCCGACTGTCGGGGGGGCAGCAACAGCGGGTTGCAATGGCTGCCGCGCTGATCGGTCGGCCCTCGGTCATCTTCTTGGATGAGCCCTCGGCCGGACTCGATCCAGTCTCTCGCCGGGTCGTGTTTGAGCTGATCCAGCAGATGAAACACGCCGGACTGGCCATCGTGCTCACCACCCACCTCCTCGATGATGCCGAAAAGCTAGCAGATCGGGTCATCCTGATCAATCACGGCCGGGTGGAGCGTGAAGGAACCGTCGCGGAATTGACGGATCATCATGACCGTCCCGCTGTGCTGTTCTCGGTCGAAACTCCCCTGTCGGACCACGCCCTGGCCGATGTGCCGGAGGCGTTGAGCGTACACCGGGTTACCGCTACCGAAGCGACCGGTATGGTCGGGATGGAAACCTGGCAGGTGCGCGGACTGCAAGAACCAGCCGACTACGTGGAATTGACCCGGTGGTGGCAACGCTGGGATATTCTGCCGCGTGATCTGTCGATGTCCCGGCGGTCGTTAGAAGATGTGTTTTGGGAGGTGACCCCGTGAGCCAACAGCACCCGGACCAACCGGCACGGCCCGACCCACACCCGGATGACCGGCCCGATGGACAGCTCCGTGAACAGGCCGATGAGTTGACATACCGTTCGCACTATCAGGATCGTGTGCTGGACCTCACGCCGGTGGCCAGGCCCCACGCCTCAGGTTTGTTTCGGCGCGTGATTGCTCAGGGCGGCTATGAAACCCGCACCACCTTGTCCAATGGGGAACAGCTACTGGTGTCGATCATCTTGCCACTGATGGTGCTGATCGCGCTGTCGGTGACTGACTTCATTGTCGCTGAAGGGTCCACGATCTCGCCGGTGAACCTCGCGACCCCCGGCGTGTTGGCCTTGGCGGTGTTGTCCTCGGGACTAACTGGTCAGGGCATCGCGACCGGATTTGACCGACGCTACGGGGTGCTACGCTACCTGTCCACCACTCCCCTGGGACCGACTGGGCTCCTACTGGGCAAGGCGGTTGCGGTGGTACTGGTGCTGATCGTGCAACTGATGGTTTTAGGGCTCGCCGCGCTGTTTCTCGAGTGGCGACCGGTCGCTGTCGGGGTGTTATACGCTGGGATCTTCATCGTACTGGGAGCGGTCACCTTTACCGCCTTGGGCCTGCTGATTGCTGGAACCGTCCGCCCGGAAGCAACCTTAGCGATCACGAATCTGCTCTGGGTGATCCTGGGTGCCGCCGGTGGCGTGGTTTTTGCCGTGCCTGAGAACCTGTTCGGTGAGCTCTTGCAGTTTTTGCCCTCGGCTGCCCTGGGTGAGGGGTTGCGGGCCGCCACGGTGCGCGGTCAATTCGATCTGCTCAGCTTCGTCATCTTAGTGGTCTGGGCGGCGATCTTCACCGGGTGCACAGTACGCTGGTTTAAATGGCGATAACTAAGAGTTTCGCTCCGATTGCCGTGACCCCTGGGCCGAATGTTGAAAGAGGTTGATCAACGTGTCTGGTTTCGCGCTGCGGGATGATGTCCACACTCAGCACCACACTGAAACGTCCCGGTCCCCGCTCCAGCGGACCAAAGACTGGTTGATGCCCACCTCGGTGACCGGGTGGACCATGGCGATGGCGGTGGCCTCACTGATAACGCAAATTGGCATTATCGTTACCGGTGGCGCGGTGCGACTGACTGAATCTGGGCTGGGGTGTCCGACCTGGCCGAAATGTACCCCCGAGTCTTTGACGAACACCCCCGAAATGGGAATCCACGGTTATATCGAGTTCGGCAACCGGACGCTGACCTTTGTGCTCACCGCGGTCGCGGTGCTAATGCTGTTGGCAATCTGGCGACTGCGGGCCACCTACCGTGCAATCTTCTGGCTGTCGATTATTCTGCTGTGTGGCATCCCCGGGCAAGCGGTGATCGGTGGAACCACGGTCCTGACCGAGCTGAACCCCTGGGTGGTCTCCCTGCACTTCTTGTTATCGAGCTTCTTGGTCTGCCTGGCCGCCCTACTGGTCAACCGGGTGGGACTGGAGCGTCGCATCGGCGGCGGCGAGGTGGAGCAGGTCCCGTCCCTGGTGGATGGCGAGACCACCGCCACGACCCGCGGGTTGGCACGTGCGGCTTTCGTGCTGGGCTGGATCACCTTGATCCTCGGCACCGTCGTCACCGGTTCGGGCCCCCACGGCGGAGATGCCGAGGCGCCCCGCCACGATTTTGATCCGGCGATCGTGACCCGCTGGCACGTCATCCCGGTTTACCTGCTGATCGCCGTGGTAATCGTCCTGCTGGTGTTGGTGCATCGGTTGGCGTCCTCCCAGCGCCAGCGGATCAGCGTCTGGGCCATGGTTGCGGTGATCGTCCTGCAGGCCAGCGTGGGCTACTATCAGCACTTTAACGGTCTGCCCATCGTGGCCGTGCTGGGGCACATGCTCGGAACCGGCCTCCTAGCGTGGCTGATGACCAATATGATGGATCGGCAATGCTCGTCCTATTCCTGGCACGACACTGTGGTGGATCCCCGCTCTCCGAGATTCGCGGCCAACGTGGACCCGGCCAATCTGGTGGCTGACGCCCAGGCCGAAGGCGCCTCTCCCGGCCCGGCCCGCTAACACCCGCTTTCCCTCCTGCACCCCTTGATGGTGGGTCAGGATCACACCTTCCGACAGACCGGTGTCGGTGAGTGGGGAGGCCAGACCTTAGCTGGGATCAGCGCTGGCTTCGTCGCTGGGATCAGCGGTGGCGCTCGGATCGTTGGTATCGCGGTACCACAGCTCGGTGAGTCGTCCGGCCTCGTCGATACTGAAGTGCAGATCCAGTGGCTGGGCGGAGATATCGGGAGTCAACGTCATCATCGCGCTAGCCTGGTCGGTCTGTTCGTAGTGGGTCATCACATACGGTTTCTGGGGGCGTAGCTCGGCATTGAGGGTGCCCACCAACGAGTCGACGGGGATCTGTTCGGTCAGTTCAGGGGCCACCCGGTCGTACCAGTCGGAGCGGTCAATGGCGCGGTTGCCGTTAATTTGGTTCAGGATCCAGCGCCCGGTGTCGCCGAGTTGGTTGTCCGGAAAGTGGTCGGGTGCGACATGGGTGGGGGCGGCATTGCCATCCGGGGTGGCCTCGCGGTGCTCGGATTCGACGCAACCGCTCAGCCCCAAGGAGCCCACCAGCGCCAGCCCAGCGAGCAAGGCCAGCCCACGGTGCGCGCGTCCTGATACGGACGTCGCGGTGTGCGGAGAGTGTACGGCACGGTACCTGAATGTCACGATGAGTCCTTTATCTGCTATCTGCAACAGCTTGACCTGCAACAGCGTGCCCACAGCGACCGAGCCTGTCCCGGAGCGATAACCGTACCGGACCGAGACCCGGTCTATCGGGGCTAAAGCGCCGGGGCGGTCACGGCCTCGGCCATCAGCGGCTCACCCACGAACGGGTCGACGGCCAGGCCGATGAACAGCAGGGTCAAATAGGTGATCGACAAGTGGAAGACCTTCATAGCCTGTTTGTCCTGAAAATCCGGTTTCTGCGATTCCCGGTAAAGAACGTGGCTCTCATAGATGAACCAGCCACCCACCGTTGCCGCGATCACGGTGTAGACAACACCAGCCCACCCCAAGGGCACCAGCAACAGCGAGCACATCACCGTCGCCCAGGTATAGAGCACACACTGGGTGGAGACTTTCCGGGCGGTGGCGATTGCACCCAGCATGGGGACGTTGGCCTGCCGGTAATCGGATTTGTACTTCAGCGACAGCGGCCAGTAGTGCGGAGGGGTCCATAAGAAAATCACCGCGAACAGCACCACGGCTGGCCATTCGATGGTCTCGCGCACGGCCGCCCAGGCGATCAGTACCGGGAAACAGCCGGCGATCCCGCCCCAGACGATGTTCTGTTCGGTGCGGCGCTTGAGGATCAGGGAGTAGACGACCACGTAGAAGAAGATGGCCAGTGCCCCCAGCGCGGTGGCCAGCCAGTTGGTGCCGACCGCGAGGATGACCAAGGAGATCGCGCCCAGCACCGATGCGAAGATCAAGGCTTCGCGCGGGGTGACCTCACCGGTGACCAGCGGCCGGGATCGGGTGCGGTCCATCACCTTGTCGATATCGCGATCGATGTAGCAGTTGAACGCGGCCGAAGACCCGGCCGCCGCGGCACCGCCGACCATGGTGGCTAGCATCAGCCACCCCGAGGGGAAGCCCTGGGCGGCGAAGATCATGGTTGGCAACGTGGTGACCAGCAACAGCTCCATCACGCGGGGCTTGGTCAAGGACACGTAGGCGGCGATCTTACGCTTCAGACCGATCGAGCCTGGCCGTGAGGTGGTTTCGGAGGCGGAACCCGGTGTGGTCTGCTGAGTGCTTTTAACGGAAGTCGACATCTATCGTGAGTCCGATTCGGTAGGGTGCGGTCTTGGCCCACGTCGCGATGATGCAGTCAGGCAGATGAGGTGTGGTGATGCCAGCAGATACCGCCACGGTGGGTGTCGGGACGCGTGGTTAATATTCTCGTCGTCTGGTGTCTGTGTCTAGTCTACCCGGTTGAGCTCGGTGCTGAGTTTTCTGACATGCTGATGGTGCCTGCCATGCCGGTGGTGCCGGCTACGGCGACCGGTTTGTCTAGTGCGGGCCATCGGTTGGGGGCGAACCGATGGGATCTGCTGGTTTTCGGGATGATCCATCGCATGGACGGCTCGATCGGCGCTAAGCTGAAGACGCAGCACTTTTCTCCAGAGCCTGTCCGGAGACGATCCGGGTGGCAGGGAAAGTCATCGTCGCACAAGTTCACCCTGCAGGAAGGTCCTCCGTGGTCTCACAAGATGCACAGACACATCATCACCTAAACCGGCTCCAACCGGCGCGAGACTATACCTATACCGAGCAGGATCAGCGCACCGTCGATTCGCTGCGCGTGCTGGCTGCTGATGCGGTCGAAAAGGTCGGATCTGGGCACCCCGGAACCGCGATCTCGCTGGCTCCGGTGGCCTGGCAGTTATTTCAGAACGTCATGCGCTGGGATCCCACCGATGCTGGCTGGCACGGTCGGGACCGGTTCATCCTCTCCCCCGGTCACACCTCGCTGACCCTGTACCTGCAGTTATTCGCCGCCGGAGCTGGTCTTCAGATGAGCGATCTGGAAGCGTTGCGCACCTGGGGCTCGAAGACCCCGGGGCATCCCGAGTACAGTCATACCGATCATGTGGAGATCACCACCGGGCCGCTAGGTCAGGGCCTCGCCTCGGCGGTGGGTTTCGCCTACGAACAGCGTCGGTTGCGCGGATTGTTGGATCCCGAGGCTGCGATAGGGACTAGCCCGTTTGACTATCACGTGTTTGTGATCGCCTCCGACGGGGATATGCAGGAGGGGATAACCTCCGAGGCGTCCTCATTGGCCGGTACCCAGGAACTGGGCAATCTGGTGGTGATCTACGACGACAATAAGATCTCGATCGAAGATGACACCGAGATCGCCTTTAGCGAAGACGTGGCCGCCCGCTACCGGGCCTACGGCTGGCACGTGGAAGAGATCGACTGGACGGCCGGGGGTGACTACGTTGAGGACACCAGGTCGCTGTATCAGGCGATCGCGGCGGCCAAAGCAGAAACCCAGCGGCCCACGCTGATCATCTTGCGTACCATTATCGGGTGGCCGTCCCCGACCAAGCAGAACACCGGGGCGATCCACGGCTCGAAGCTAGGCCCCGAGGAGCTGGCCGGGCTCAAGCACGCTCTGGATGTTGATCCCGAGCAACACTTCCACATTAAACCTGAGTTACTCGAGCGCGCCCGCGAGGTCAAACACCGCAACGGCCAGTACCGGGCTACATGGGACGAGGCTCTAGCAGTGTGGCGGGCTGCCAACCCGGAACGCTCGGCCCTGTATGACCGCCTGATCGCCCGAAAATTGCCCGAGGGGTTTGCCGAGGCATTCCCGGTATTTGACGCCGACCAGAAGGGGATCGCCACTCGGGCGGCCTCCGGCCAGGTGCTCAACGCGCTGGCCGATGTGATGCCAGAACTGTGGGGCGGATCGGCGGATCTGGCCGGATCCAATAACACCACCATGAAGGACAACCCCAGCTTCATTCCTGAACGCCGGTCTACCGGAGCCTTCAGCGGACACCCCTATGGGCGGGTGTTGCACTTCGGAATTCGAGAGCACGCTGCCGGGGCGATCATTAACGGCGTGAATTTGGGCGGGCTGACCCGGGCCTATATGGGAACGTTTTTGGTTTTCTCCGACTATCAGCGACCCGCCATCCGGTTGGCCGCGCTGATGGGCGCCCCCTCGGTATTCGTGTGGACCCACGACTCGATCGGGTTGGGTGAAGACGGGCCGACCCACCAGCCAGTGGAACACCTGGCCTCCCTGCGCGCAATACCCGGACTGGACGTGATCCGGCCTGCCGACGCTAACGAGGTTTCGGTGGCCTGGAAAACCCTACTGTCCCACACGGACCGGCCGGCCGGGATGGTGCTGTCGCGTCAGGCGTTACCGATCATGCCCAGGGACGAACGGGGCTTCGCCTCGGCGGAGCACGTCGCCCGGGGCGCCTATGTGCTGATTGATGCCCAAGGAGCTGGCGGTCCGCAGAGCGCTATGCCGGATGTGGTGTTGCTCGCGACCGGATCCGAGGTACAGCTGGCCGTGGCAGCGCGCGACCAGCTCGAGGCCGACGGGATTGGCACCCGCGTGGTTTCGGCACCCTGTCTGGAATGGTTCGACACCCAGGATGCCACCTACCGGGCGGAGGTGCTACCGGCCGGTGTTCCCACCGTCTCGGTCGAGGCCGGGGTGGCCCAGGGTTGGCAACGCTACACCGGACCAAACGCCGCCCATATTTCGCTGGAGCATTTCGGTGCCTCAGCCGACTACCAGACCCTCTTTGAGCAGTTCGGAATCACCGTTGACGCGGTGGTGGCGGCCGCCAGAAACCTGGTGCGTGGCGGATCCGGCGATGGGTGAGCCGGCGACCGAACACCGAGCGATGACCGCCTGCCGGCACGACGTTGATCCCGCGTGGTCCCACGCAGAAAGCGAGCGTAACCCGTGACAGTACAACCCAGTCCCCGCACCGCAGAGCTGAGCACCGGCCGGGGTGTCTCGATCTGGTTGGACGATCTCTCCCGTCCGGCGATCACCTCAGGACTGTTGCGCGAGATGATCGAGTCCTACACTCTCACCGGGGTCACGACCAACCCCTCGATTTTCGCCAAGGCGCTGGCCGATGGGGTCGGCTATGAGTCCCAGCTGCGCGCCCTGGCCGCCGAGGGAGCCGATACCGAACGGGCCGTGAGGGAACTGACCACCCGGGACGTGCGCGAGGCCTGCGATCTGTTTGCAGAGATCTACCGGTCCACCCACGGTGTGGATGGCCGGGTCTCGCTGGAGGTCGACCCGCGACTGGCGAAGGACACCCAGGCCACGATTGATCAGGCACTCCAGCTGGCCGAGGCGGTGGGACGCGAGAATCTGATGATCAAAATCCCGGCCACCACTGAAGGCCTGCCGGCGATCACTGAAGTCTTGGCGGCTGGAATTTCGGTGAACGTGACCCTGATCTTCTCGCTGGTGCGGTATCGGGAAGTGATCAACGCCTGGTTGCTGGGGTTGGAAGCCGCCCACCGGGCCGGACGCGATCTGAGCGCTATCCACTCGGTGGCCAGCTTTTTCGTCTCTCGGGTTGACACCGAGATCGACGCGCAATTACAGCAGACCGCCCTGGAACCGGCTCGAATCGCGGAATTGCAGGGCCGGGCCGGACTGGCCAATGCCCGGCTGGCCTACCGGATCTTCACCAACGCCCAGGACACCGAGCGGTGGCGGTATCTCCGCGATGCCGGCGCGCGAGTCCAGCGGCCGCTGTGGGCTTCCACCGGCACGAAGAACCCCGCCTATTCCGATGTGTGCTACGTCGAGGGGTTGATCGCCGAGCACACCGTCAACACGATGCCACTGGCCACCCTGGAAGCTTTCGCCGATCACGGGGAAGTCGACCAGCCAGAGATCTCGACTTATTTTGCCGACGATGATCAGCTCCTCGACGATCTGGCGAAGGTCGGGATCGACTACCAGCAGGTGGTCACCACCCTGGAAGACGAGGGCATCGCCAAATTTGAGACCGCGTGGTTAGAGCTCTGGGCCACCGTAACCGACCAACTAGACCGCGCCAAGACCGCCTGACCGATCCACCCGTTCCCACCAATCTCAGCGCACGGACACCCCGTATCGACAGGAGCCAACGATGAATTCTCTGGGGATCAATCTTTCCGGTAACGCCCTCCACGGTGTTGACCAGCGTGTTGAGGAATTGCTCAGCAACCGTTTCGCCTCCCGCCTGTTGGAGCGTGATCACACACTGTGGGGCCCCGAGGCCGAAGCTGAAGCGTCGCAACGTCTGGGCTGGGTCGACCCCTTCGACACAGCCTTCGAGCTGATCCCACAGATCACCCAGTTACGCGAGCAGCTGGCTGACAAGGGCATCACCCGGGTGGTGTTGGCCGGGATGGGTGGCTCCTCGCTGGGTGCTGAAGTCATGGCCCGCGCCGCCGGGGTCCGGCTGGATGTGGTGGATTCCACCGACCCGGAATTGGTGGGCTCGATTTTGGCCGCCGGGGTGGCCGATACGGTCTTCGTGATTTCCTCCAAATCCGGCTCCACGGCTGAAACCGACGCGGCCCGGCGTGCGTTTACTCAAGCACTGCAGGATGCCGGGCTGACGCCCGGCGATCACCTGATTGCCGTCACCGACCCCGGATCTCCGTTGGAGTCGCTGGCCCGAGACCACCAGTACACCGCAGTGTTTGAAGCCGATCCCACCATTGGCGGGCGCTACTCGGCCCTGTCGGCCTTCGGGCTGGTACCGGCCGGACTGGCCGGAGTCGAGCTGACCACGATCGTCGACGATGCCGAGGCTGCTTCCCACAGTCTGTACGAGGACGACGAGACCAACCCGGCGCTACGGGCCGCCGCAGTTTTGGGGGCCGGGGCGCCGAGTCGCAATAAACTCATCATCACTAATTTTGATCAAGCTCTGCCCGGATTCGGGGACTGGATCGAACAGCTCATCGCCGAATCCACCGGAAAACACGGGACCGGATTCTTGCCGG
Source organism: Auritidibacter sp. NML100628 (assembly GCF_003185985.1). Classification (NCBI taxonomy): domain Bacteria; kingdom Bacillati; phylum Actinomycetota; class Actinomycetes; order Micrococcales; family Micrococcaceae; genus Auritidibacter; species Auritidibacter sp. NML100628. Next base: position 110,032 of record NZ_QHLP01000002.1, on the reverse strand, counting down.
TGATCGTCGAGCCCGGTGCCGTGGAGAACCGTAGTCACGACGAGGACGTGATCCACCTGCACCTGATCGCCGACCCCGGGGAATCCCAGGCGACGTTGAATCCGGAAGATCCTCGGGACGACGAGGTGCAGATTTATGGCAGTTTAGGTGCCCAGCTAGTGTTCTGGGAGGTCACCACCGTGGCCGCAGCCAGCCTGATCGGAGTCAACCCCTTCGATCAGCCTGATGTGGAATCGGCCAAGGTCGCCACCCGCGCAGTACTGGCCGAGCCGACCACACCGGAACCACCCCAGATCAGCACCGCCGAATTCGATCTATTCGGCCCGGCTGGGTTGCTCGGCGATGTGGAAGCCACCGGTGAAGCCCAACAGATCCTCACCGAGCTGTTCACCGTACTCGGTACGGTGCTGGAGGACGATAGCTACCTGGCGGTGCAGGCCTACACCAACCGGTTGCGGCAACAGCACCTCACCCGCCTGCGCCCGGCGCTGGCCCGTCGTTACGGTCGGCCGGTGACCTTCGGCTGGGGCCCGCGGTTCCTGCACTCCACCGGACAGTTCCACAAGGGCGGTCCGGCCACCGGCGTGTTCATACAAATTACCGCCGATTCCGAACTCGACCTGCAAATCCCGGGGCTGAACTACAGTTTCGCAGAGTTGATCACCGCCCAAGCCGCCGGAGATGGCTCGGTGCTGACCGAAACCGGACAACCGGTGGTGCGGATACATCTCAAGGACCGCTCGGCAGCGATCGAGACCCTGATCAACGCTGCCGAACAGATCTAGCCGCATCTGTCGATCACCACCGATCAACACACCCTACGTAGCAGGAAGGCACAGCACACGTGGCACCAGCATGGCCCGCAACACCCCAGGATCCGCCCCGCCCGTCGCGTCATACCAATCCGTTGCGTGACCCGGCCGACCGGCGCCTGACCTCGATTGCTGGACCCTCGGCCATGGTCATGTTCGGGGTCACCGGCGATCTGGCCCGCAAGAAACTGTTGCCGGCCATTTACGATCTGGCCCATAATGGCTTGCTGCCACCCAGTTTTTCCCTGGTCGGGTTCGGTCGGCGCGACTGGGACCAGCAGGAATTCACCGCCTTCGTGCGGGCCTCTGTGCGGGCACACGCCAGGACGAGTTTCAACGAGATCGTCTGGGCCCAGCTGTCGGGTGGATTCCGATTCATCTCGGGCGGTTTTGACGACGAGCAGGCCTACCAGCGACTGTCCGCCACGTTGGAGGAGTTGCAAGACCAACGTGGCACTGGGGGCAACACTGCGTTCTACCTGTCGATCCCGCCGGCCTGGTTCGAAACGGTCTCCCGTCATCTGGTCGATCACGGGCTGGCTGGCAAACAGCTCGGTGCTGACACGGATACTGCGCTGGCTCCGTGGCGCCGGGTGGTGATCGAAAAACCCTTCGGGCATGATCTGGCTTCGGCTCGGGAGCTCAACGAGGTGATCGAGCAGGTCTTCTCCCCCGATGACGTGTTTCGGATCGACCATTACTTAGGGAAAGAAACCGTCCAAAATATTTTGGCTCTGCGATTTGCCAATCGGCTGTATGAACCGTTGTGGAATGCCCAACACGTCGACCATGTGCAGATCACGATGGCTGAATCGATCGGGATTGAAGGCCGTGCCGGCTACTACGACGGGGTCGGGGCCGCCCGGGATGTGATCCAGAACCACCTGTTGCAGTTGCTGGCGCTGACCGCGATGGAAGAACCCCTGTCTTACCGGGCCGATGATCTGCGGGCAGAAAAAGAAAAGGTGCTCAAATCCGTGGTGGTGCCCCAGGACCTGGGACACTGTTCGGCCCGGGGCCAATACGCCGGGGGCTGGCAAGGCGGAGAAAAGGTCCTGGGCTTTTTGGACGAAGAGGGATTCGATCCCCATTCCCGGACCGAGACCTATGCCGCGCTCAAATTGGGGATCCACAACCGACGCTGGGAGGGGGTGCCCTTCTACTTGCGCACCGGCAAGCGCTTAGGTCGGCGGGTCACCGAGATCGCGGTGGTGTTCAAGAAGAGCCCGGATCTGATCTTCCCGTCCCACGGGACCACAGACTTCGGCCACAACACCGTGGTGATCAGAGTCCAGCCCGACGAAGGGGTGACGATCCGTTTTGCCTCCAAGGTGCCGGGCACTCAGATGACGGTGCGCGATGTAACCATGGACTTCGGCTACGGTCATGCTTTCACCGAGGACAGCCCCGAGGCCTATGAACGCCTGATTTTGGACGTATTGTTGGGTGACCCGCCACTGTTCCCCCGGCACGAAGAGGTCGAGCAGTCGTGGCGGATCCTGGACCCATTTGAACAGTACTGGGAGTCGTTACCGGACCAGCCAGAACCCTATGAGCCAGGGTCCTGGGGGCCGGCCGGAGCGGATGACATGATGGCCCGTGACGGGCGCGCTTGGAGGAGACCGTAATGATTGTGGAGCTATCCGGTACCACCGTCGATCAGGTCCTGAAGGAGATCGGCCGGCTCCGTGAATCTGGTGGCGTGGTCGCCTTAGGTCGGGTACTGTCGCTGATCATTGCAACCACCGCGGACAGTGTAGAAGAAGCCATTGAGGCAGCCAACCAGGCCTCGCGGGAACATCCCTGCCGGATCGTGGTGCTGGCTACCGGCGACCAGCGGAAGCAGACCGGGCTTGATGCTCAAATCCGCGTTGGTGGCGACGCCGGAGCCTCGGACGTGGTGGTGCTTTACACGTCGGGCCAGAACGCGGTGGAATCGGCGACGTTGATCAACGGGTTCCTGCTCCCCGACGCGCCGATCGTCGTGTGGTGGCCCGGCACGGCTCCCACAATCCCGGCTGAGTCACCACTGGGCCGGATCGCCCATCGCCGGATTGTCGATACCAGCGCACCCACTGGCGTGGACGCCCCGACGGCTCTGAAGCTACTTCGTGAAGGCTACCGGGCCGGGGATACCGATCTGTCGTGGACGCGGCTGACCATGTGGCGCAACCAGGTGGCGGCGATTTTTGACACGATCGACCCGGCGTCGGTGCTGGCAGCGACCGTGGACGGGGCCGAGAATAATGCGGCCACGATTTTGATGGGCGCATGGTTGCAGATGCAATTGCAGATCCCGGTCACCTTGGCTTCGACCGGGACTGGTCCGGGGCTGCGATCGGTGCGTTTGGTGCGGCGCGGCGGAGACATCGTGCTGGCTCGCAATGAGGAATCCCCGGTGGCCTTTCTGTATCAACAGGACCGGAAAGTGCAGCGCATTTCGTTGCCTCGCCGGTCACGCCAGGAGTGTTTGACCGAAGAATTGCGTCGCTTGGACCCGGATGAGTTCTTTGGTCGCGTGCTGGCCCAAGGCTTGCCAGCTACCAATACTAAGGCGGTGCATCCCAGTGCCCGATAACGACACTCCAACCGCATCACACCACGGTGGGCTCGCTCGTGCCATGCGCCGGGAAAGTACAGGTACCGGAGCAACTGTGGCGGTGTTCCCGGATAAGGCACAGTTGCTCGAGGCGGCCGCTGTTGAGCTGGTGGCGGTCATTAATCGGGCCTTGGACCAGCGTGGCCGGGCGCAGATCGTGCTCACCGGAGGAACCTCCGGTATAGGGTTGCTGGAACGGCTCGCGGATCCAAAGAAGAACCTTTTGGGACAGGTCACTGATTGGTCGGGCGTGCAGTTGTGGTTCGGAGATGAGCGCTATCTGGACGCGACTGATGCGCAGCGCAATGCGCGACAGGCCTCGGATGCGCTGGTGGGCACACTCGTTGCGTCCTACGGCCTCGGCCGGGAGCAGTTTCACCCCATGGCGGCTGCCACAGTAGGGCATGCTGACCGAGACCACCACGACGTGTTGGCAACCTCTGCCGAGCAGTACGCCACGGAGTTGGCAACGGCAGCCGAGCGGGATCCCGGAGTTGATCAGCGACTGCCACGGTTTGATGTGGTGCTACTGGGAGTTGGCGAAGACGGTCACGTGGCAAGCCTCTTCCCGGGGTTGCCGGGTGTCACGATAACCGGGCGCACGGTCATCCCGGTGACGGGATCGCCGAAGCCCCCGCCGGAACGGTTGTCGTTGAGCCTGGAAGCGCTGAACAGTGGCGACAACGTCTGGCTTTTTGCCCCGGGAGCGGGCAAGGCCGGACCGGTGGGTGCGGTGCGCTCTGCTGACACGCCACCAGCAGCATCCGGGCAACAGCGTGCGATGGACGAGGTGCTACCGGCTCTGGTGGTGCGGGGACGGGTCGAAACGCTGTGGTGGGTGGATGAGCAGGCCCTGTCTGAGGGCTAGTTGCAGGACGTGGCGGAAGCTGACCGGGCTGAGAGAAAACTGGCAGGGATCAGAATTCGCGCATGAACTGGGGCAACAGCGCCAGGACGATGATGATCGCACCCCACAGCACGCCGAGGAAGACGGTCAGGCGAGTGAGGTTGCGCTGAGCAACGCCCGAAGAGCTGAGTCCGGAGGTTACGCCACCACCAAACATATCGGACATACCGCCCCCGCGGCCCTTGTGCAATAGGATCAACAGCACCATGGACACACTGATGATCACCAAAAGGATCTGCAGGACAATCTGTAAAATTTCCACGAAAAGATTCTTCCTTTACGCCGTGGGTGACGGCCAGCTAGTCGGTCAACAAATGATGCTCGAACCTAACAATATTAGCAAATTCGGCTTCGTCGAGACTGGCCCCACCGACCAGGGCACCATCGACGTCTTTCTCGCGCATGATGCTGGCCACATTAGCGGCCTTCACCGAACCGCCGTAAAGGATTCGTACCGAGCGGGCCACCTCGGGCCCGTGGTCTTGACTCAGTAACTCACGGATCGCTGAGGCCATTTCTTGAGCGTCCTCAGGGCCAGCGACTTCGCCAGTGCCGATTGCCCAGACCGGCTCGTAGGCAATAACCAGGTCTTGCACGTGCTGGGTGGGTACTTTGGCGATCCCGGCGCGGACCTGGCCCAGGGTGTGCTCGAGATGGCGATGGTCTTCACGCACCTGGAGGTCCTCGCCGACACAGAGGATCGGCACGAGCCCGTGCGTGAAGGCGGCCTGGACTTTGGCGGCCACGATCTCATCGGATTCCTGGTGGACGCTACGACGCTCGGAGTGGCCGACGAGCACGTACCGGCAGTCGAGTTTAGCGAGGAACTGGCCCGAGATATCACCGGTGTAGGCTCCGGAGGCGTGTGGGGAGAGATCCTGGGCTCCCAGAGAGACCGGGAGCTTATCACCGCGGATCAGGGTCTGCACACTGCGGAGATCCGTGAAGGGCGGGAAAACCGCGACCTCAATGGTGTCGAAATCGTGATCGGCATCGTTGAGGGTCCAGCAAAGCTTTTGCACCAGCGTGACGGCCTGCTGGTGGTCGAGGTTCATCTTCCAGTTACCGGCCATCAGCGGGGTGCGGTCATAGACTCCGTTAGTTGTGGAGGTCATGCACAGATCAGTCCTTCATCTTCTCGGGTCCGGTCAGCAAAGGCTCGACGAGCTACGCCGTGCCAACGGTCGGGTTGCACGTGCTACAGAGCCTGTCTTAGTTCTGCAGGGCCTGCACACCGGGTAGCTCGCGTCCTTCCAGATATTCCAGGGAGGCCCCGCCTCCGGTGGAGATATGGCCGAACTGGTCGTCACCGAAGCCCAGATTGCGCACGGCAGCTGCTGAATCGCCACCGCCAACCACGCAGAGTCCATCAACCGCGGTGAGAGCTTCGGCTACGGCCTTGGTGCCGGCCGCGAAGGCGGGTAGCTCGAAGACACCCATCGGGCCGTTCCAGAAGACGGTGTGAGCTGCGCGGATGGTCTGGGCGTAATGGGCTGCCGAGTCGGGCCCGATATCGAGGCCCATGGCCGACTCTCCATAGGTACCAGTTGCCAGACCATCGACGGGTCGAACTTCATGCCCGGCCTCAGCACCGAACGTTTCGGCCATCACGATATCGGTGGGCAACACGATGGTGGCCGCGCCGCCTTGGCCGGAGCGCTTCAGGTATTCGGCCACGGTATCGATCTGGTCTTCTTCGAGTAGTGAGGAGCCGACCTGATGCCCCTGCGCGGCGAGGAAGGTGAAAACCATTCCCCCGCCGATCAGTAGCGTGTCGGCTTTGTCGAGCAAATTATCGATGACCGCAAGCTTATCGGAGACTTTAGATCCGCCCAGGGCCACTACGTAGGGGCGAGCCGGTTCGGTGATCAGCTGGTCGAGTACCTGCAACTCGGTAGCGACCAGGTCACCCTGGTAGGCCGGAAGGTGCCGGGCGATATCGAAGACAGAGGCGTGCTTGCGGTGCACCGCGCCGAAGGCGTCGTTAACGTAAACCCCAGTGTCGCCGACCAAGCTTGCCAGTTCAGCTGCCAACTCAGCCCGTTCGCTGTCATCTTTGGAGGTTTCGCGGGGATCGAAGCGGACATTTTCCAGCAACAGGATCGATCCGTCGGCCAGCGCATCGGCCTTGGAACGAGCATCTTCACCGGTCAAATCGGTGGCACGCTGGACCGCGACCGTGGTGAGTTCAGCCAGCCGGGTAGCCACGGGGGCCAGGGAAAATTCGGGGTTGGGCTCACCCTTGGGGCGTCCCAGGTGAGCCATGACGATCACCTTGGCTCCTGCTGTGGCGAGCTTTTCCAGAACCGGCAATGAGGCGCGGATCCGACCGTCGTCCGTGACGGTTCCGGAATCCAGCGGCACGTTCAGATCAGACCGAACCAAGACGTAGCGGGAGCTGACTCCCTGCTCAAGCAAGTCGTTGAGGTTTTGTGCAGGCATAGGAGGAGACCTTTCAAGCGGCGATATTCAGGAGCATACACCGGCCTGAGCCGTCCACCGAGCAGTGGACTCGCCCGGGCCGAACGTCTGGTGATCCAGGGGGCTGTTGATGTTGTCAGAGCCGAGTTCCAGGGGTTAGAGAGTGTCGGCGGCACGCTCGACGAGGTCAAGCATTTGGCAGGTGTAACCGTACTCGTTGTCGTACCACCCGATAACCTTCACCACGCGACCAATGGACTTGGTCAGCGGGGCGTCATAGGTGCAGGCTGCCGGGGTGGTTGCGATGTCAGCTGAGACCAGCGGGTCGGTGGAGTACATCAGGCGTCCGGAGAGCTCGGGGGTTTCGGAGGCCTTTTTGAAGGCTTCGTTGACCTCCTCGATGGACACCTCGTGGTCGAGCTCGACGGTCAGATCGGTGGCAGAGCCGGTGATCACCGGCACGCGCATTGCGAAACCATCGAGCTTGCCCTTCAGGTCCGGGATCACTTCGCCGATGGCTTTGGCGGCCCCGGTGGAGGTCGGGATCATGTTTTGGGCCGCGGCCCGAGCGCGACGCTGATCCTTGTGCGGGGCATCGACCAGCTGCTGATCGCCGGTATAGGCGTGGATGGTGGTCATAATGCCGTCGACGATGCCGAAGCTATCGTGCAGGGTCTTGGCCATTGGGGCCAAGCAGTTGGTGGTGCAGGAGGCAGCGGAGATGATAGTCATCTCTTCGGTGAGGTTCTGATCGTTGACACCGACCACGAAGGTGCCATCAACGCCTTTTCCGGGGGCGGAGAGCACGACCCTCTTGGCTCCGGCGTTGAGGTGGGCGCTAGCGGCCTGGCGATCCCGGAATTTACCGGTGGATTCAATCACGACATCGATACCAAGCTCGTCCCAGGGCAGGTTGGTCGGGTCCTTTTCCTGGAACACGCGGATCGTTTGGCCGTTGGCGACGATATTGTCGCCGTCGTAGCTGATCTTGTGTGGGTAGTTACCCAGCACTGTGTCGTATTTGGTCAGGAAAAGCAGGTCTTCGGGTTTGGTCAGATCGTTGACGGCCACCAATTCAAGATCGGGGTGGCGAGATTCGATAACCCGTAACGCGTTGCGTCCAATACGTCCGAAACCATTGATGGCGATTTTTGTCATGTCAGGTCAAGCCTGCCTTTCGCAAAAGACTGTGTTGCCGTAAGCATGGTAGCGAGGTCGAGACGCTACGCCGGCCTCCCGTTGTCCAGTCTAAACAGCACCGGGGGCACCCTGCTAGGTGCAAGGTGCCCCCGAAGCATGGTTCACGCTACGACAACGCGATGGTTACGGGGTGACCAGACTGGATGCCTGGGAGCGTGCTACCTCAAAGCGCCGCTGAACATCTTCCCAGTTGACGATGTTCCAAATGGCCTTAACGTAATCGGCCTTGACGTTCTGGTAGTCCAGGTAGAAGGCGTGCTCCCACATGTCCAGCTGGAACAGCGGGATGGTCGCCACGGGGACACCGTTCTGCTGATCGTAGAACTGCTCGATGACCAGGTTGCCACCGATCGGCTCGTAAGCCAGGATGGCCCAGCCCGAACCCTGGATACCCAGAGCGGCTGCGGTGAAGTGGTCGCGGAAGGAATCGAAGGAACCGAAGTACTCGTCGATGGCGGCAGCCAACTCGCCGGTGGGCTTGTCGCCACCGTTCGGGGAGAGGTTCTTCCAGAAGATGGAGTGGTTGGTGTGACCACCCAGGTTGAAGGCCAGATCCTTGGAGAGCTGGTTGATCGCGGAGAAGTCACCGGCTTCGCGAGCTGCCTCCAGCTTTTCCAGCGCGGTGTTGGCGCCTTTTACGTAGGTATTGTGGTGCTTATCGTGGTGAAGCTCCATGATGCGGCCGGAGATATGGGGCTCCAGGGCTGCGAAATCGTAGTCTAGGTCGGGCAGAACGTACTTTTCCACGTTTCCTCCTCATACATCCCCCACGGTGGCGTCTGGCGGTGGGGCCACGCACGCAGGGCAGGGTTTTTGATCAGTTCTGTCAGCCGGTGCGGTGTGTCGACCATAAGCTGTCGTGATCGCTCCGGCGAACAGCGACGGGACGCGTCTTCAAGGCCACGCCCGTTGATTCTCATCCTAGACAACGTGACCCGGTAGCGATCAAGAGCACACTGACTCGGATCAGCTCAGGGCGAGAGTTTAGTCATCTTCGCGTAATTCTTCAGGCACGGCGTCGTGGGTATTGGGAATGTTTTCCTCGGCGGCACGCTTATCGGCCATGGCCAATAACCGGCGAATACGGCCGGCGATGGCGTCTTTGGTCATCTGCGGTTCGGCCAGTCGCCCCAGTTCATCCAGGGAGGCATGCTGGTGCTCGATGCGGAGCCTGCCGGCGTATTCCAGGTGCTCGGGCACATCGTCTTCCAGGATCTCCAGGGCGCGAGCGACCCGGGCGCCGGCGGCCACGGCGGCCTGGGCGGAGCGACGGAGGTTCGCGTCGTCGAAGTTGGCCAGCCGGTTGGCAGAGGCCCGAACTTCTTTGCGGGTACGGCGCTCTTGCCAGACTTTAACGGTCTCAGTGGCCCCCATGGCAGTGAGCAGGTCGGCAATGGCATCTCCATCGCGAATCACGACTCGATCGGATTGGCGTACTTCGCGCGCCTTGGCCATCACGCCCAACCGACGGGCAGCACCGACCATGGCCAGAGCAGCTTCGGGTCCGGGTGCGGTGACCTCCAGGGCGGAAGAACGGCCCGGCTCGGTCAGGGAACCATGGGCCAGGAAGGCCCCGCGCCAGGTAGCGGCGGCATCGGCCGTGGAGCCGTTGACGATCGCCGGTGGCATGCCACGAACCGGACGTCCGCGGGGGTCGACCAAACCGGTCTGGCGGGCCAGTTCGGCTCCACCGGCCAACACACGGATCACATAACGGTCCCCGTGGCGCAAATTTTGGCCGGAGACGCGGATCACTTCGGTTTGGTGGCCGTAGAGCCCTTGGATCGTCTGGCACAGACGCTGGGCCGCTTCGTGGCGGTCGAGTTCGGTCTCGACCACGATGCGACCGGAGATGAGGTGGATACCACCGGCGAAACGCAACATGGCCACGGCCTCAGCGGCGCGCTCCGAGGAGGTGGTGACCGGAATCTGGCACAGCTCTTGCTTCACAGCGGCTGTCAGTGCCATGCAATACCCTCTTTCGACAACGGCACATCGGCAAGATGGCCCGAGTGTTTTATCGAGTGTTTCCGCGCCACCAGGTGTGACGCAACTGGCGAGCAATCATGAGAACCGCGAAAAGATCTCGTCGAAAGCCACCGCCAGTTTCAGTGGATCGTGGATCCCATCGCGCTGATCGTCCAATACCCTACTAAAAACTGCTTCAGCGCCAAGTTTTTCTGCTGTCTGCTCAAACTGGTCGCGGTCGGCATCATCGACCACGGAGTGATCGACAATGATCGCGTCAAAACGCAGTTGGGGAGCGTACTGATGGAGCACCTCCAGGTGGTCGGCGGCGCACATGTTGTTGGTCTCGGTGGTATTGGGTTGCAGGTTCATCACCAGGGCGCGTTGTGCGGTGGTTTGGATCAGCGCGTTGCGCAGCTGGGGTAACAGCAAGTGGGGCAAGACTGAGGTGAACCAGGACCCGGGACCCAGCACAACCCAGTCGGAAAGATCGATGGCTTCTAGCGCTTCGGGGGTGGCCGAGGCGGTGTCCGGGTCGAGACGGATCGAGACCACCGAGCCGGCGGCAGCGGCGCGGGCCAACTCAGCCTGACCGGTGATGGTTTCCCGGATCAGTTCTCCCTGATCGTTGCCCGAGAGCACCGTACCGGAGATGGTCAGCGGGACCCGGGACATCGGCAGCACCGTGCCGCGGGCTCCCAACAGGGCTCCGGCCCATTGCAGCCCGGCGACCGGATCGCCCAGTAACTCGCCCAGAGCCACGATCAACAGGTTGCCCAGCGCGTGGTTGTTCAGGGTCCCCGCAGTGCCATCGGCGCGTTGAGTTATGAAACGGTGTTGCATCGTATCGCGCCACGTTCTCCCCCAGTCGGTGTCATCACACAGCGCCGCCAGAGCCATCCGGAGGTCCCCGGGAGGGATCACGTCGAGTTCTTGGCGGATCACGCCAGAGGAACCGCCGTCATCGGCCACGGTCACCACGGCGGTGAGTTCACCGGCGATGAGTCGCAACGCTGACAGCGTCGAGTACAGTCCGTGGCCACCACCCAGTGCGGTGACTTTCAGCGCGGGAGCATGGTGCCCGGATTTACGGGCCGCATTAGAACGGGAGGGGGTCAGCGGTAGCTGACCGGTGTAATGCACGCTCATTCTCGGCCCCGATCTCGGTGGGAAATGGTGACTTTCAGCCCGGGCTGTTGTCGTAAGCGACGCCCCAGTTCTTCGGCAATCGCCACCGAGCGGTGTTTACCACCGGTGCACCCGATGGCCAGGGTGGCATAGTGCTTATTTTCGGCCCGGTAGCCCTCCATCACCGGGTGCAGGGCTTGGACGTAGTGATCCAGAAAAATATTCACTCCGGGCTTGGCAAGCACGAATTCTGACACGGGCTCATCGAGTCCGGTCAACGGGCGCAGCTCGGGCACCCAGTGCGGGTTGGGGATGAAGCGCACGTCGGCTAAGAAATTGGCGTCTTGAGGCACCCCATACTTGAAACCGAAGCTCAGGACATTGATGCGCAGCACGATCGGGCCCTGATCTGAAAACAGGTCCCGGGTGGCCTTGGTGAGGTCGTGGACATTCATCTTCGAGGTGTCGAGGATGAGCTCGGCCTGGTCGCGAAGATCTTCGAGCAGTTCTCGTTCGCGACCGATCCCGTCATTAATGCGACCATCGCCCTGCAACGGGTGCGGGCGACGTCCGGATTCGAAACGCCGGACCAGGACCGCGTCATCAGCGTCAAGGAACAGCACCCGCAGCTCGGTGCCATCGACCCGCAACTGGTGCATGGCTTCCTGGACCGAGGTGAAAAATTCTTTGCTTCGCACATCAACCACGAGGGCGAGCTTGAGACCCGTGCTTTCGGTGGTCTTGGAGATCAGCTGTGACATGGTCACGAACAGTTGCGGTGGCAAATTATCGACCACATACCAGCCCTGGTCTTCTAAGGCGTGGGCGGCGGTAGTCCGTCCGGCACCGGACATTCCGGTAATGATCAGGACCTCGGTGCGGGGTGGTTTGACAGGTTCCAGCTCGGAGGGTTCCACGGGTGTCGTCATGCCGTTAAGACTACTCACTTCGCGCCCGAAGATCGCCGGGAGCACGACGGTTAATCTGCGCAAGAGTCTCAGCTGCTCAGGAGTCCTGGGAACCTTCGGCTTGCTGCGTCTTGTCCGGGTGTAGGGCCGTATAAATCGTCTCAGCCAGCGCCGGCCCGATCCCTTGGGCATTTTGGAGTTGGTCCACAGTGGCGGCGGTGATCTTTTTGACAGACCCAAATTCGGCCAACAGCGCTTTGCGTTTGGCCGGGCCCAGTCCAGCAATGTCGTCGAGAGCGGAGTGGGTCATGGCCTTGGCGCGACGTTTGCGGTGGGCGGTGATCGCGAACCGGTGGGACTCATCGCGTAGCCGTTGCAACAGGTAGAGCCCCTCTGAGCTGCGTGGTAGCACCAACGGGAAGTCATCACCGGGGACCCACAGCTCTTCGAGGCGCTTGGCCAAACCGACCACTGGAATATCGTCGATCCCAAGGTCGGCCAGCGCCTGGGCGGCCGACGCGACCTGCGCCGGTCCCCCATCAACGACCACCAGAGAGGGCGGATAGGAGAAGCGTTGACAGTCCTGATCGTCCTCGGCGGCCAGCTCAGCTGGATCCAGTTGCCCCGAGAAAGGCTCAGGGGTGTTAGCTTGTTCCTGCAGATACTTCTTGAACCTGCGGGTGAGCACATCGTCCATGGCTCGGGTGTCGTCCCGGGCGGCTTCGCCGGTGACGTTAAACAGGCGATAGTCGCGTTTTTTTGGCAGACCATCTTCAAATACCACCATGGACCCAACTACATTGGTGCCCTGGGTGTGGGAGATGTCGTAGCATTCGATCCGCAACAGCGGTTCATGCAGGCCCAGAGCTTGCTGGAGTTCTTTCAGGGCCGCTGATCGGGCGGTAATATCTCCGGAGCGACGAGATTTGTGCAACCGTAGGGCCTCCACGGCGTTGTCTTTGACGGTATGCATCAGATCCTTTTTGGCGCCTCGCTGCGGGACCCGCAAATTCACGTGGGCGCCACGACGCTCTTCAAGCCAGGATTCTAAACCCGACACCTCGCCGGGCAAGACCGGGACCAAGACCTCGGCAGGGATGCGGTCTTGATCATCGAGCTGGCCATAGACTTGCTGAAGGAGTTGTTCGATCAGATCTTGTTCGGAGACGTCTTCGACCTTTTCCACCACCCAGCCACGCTGACCACGAATCCGGCCGTCGCGAATGTGGAAGACCTGGAAAGCGGCTTCTAGCTCGTCATCGGCGAAGGCAAAAATATCGGCTTGGGTATTTTCGGGTAGCACCACCGCGTTGCGTTCAAAGACTTTGTTCAACGCGGCAATGTCGTCGCGATAGCGGGCGGCATCCTCGTAGCGCAACTCGGCCACGGCCTCGGCCATTTTGGTCTCGAGTTCCCTGACGTAAGGCCGGATGTTGCCGTTCATAAAACTGATGAAGTCGTGGGCAAGTTGGCGATGGTCGGCTTCGGAAATATTGCCCACACAAGGGGCGGAGCACTTGTCGATGTATCCCATCAGACACGGTCGACCGGACAGTTCGGCCCGGCGAAATACTCCGGCCGAGCAGGTGCGGACCGGGAAGACACGCAACAACAGGTCCATGGTTTCACGAATAGCTTTGACCGGGTGGAAGGGACCAAAGTACTTCACACCGGGACGTTTATCTCCCCGCATCACCATCACCCGCGGGAAGCGCTCATTGATGGTCACCGCCAGATACGGATACGACTTATCGTCGCGGTACATAATGTTATAGCGCGGGGTGAACTGTTTGATCCAGGTGTATTCCAACTGGATCGCCTCTTGCTCACTGGCGACAATGGTCCATTCCACACCGCTGGCAGAGGTGACCATGGCTCGGGTTTTCGGGCTCAGTTGGTGCGGCGAGGCGAAATAGGACGTCAGCCGGTTCCGGAGGTTTTTTGCTTTGCCCACATAGATAATCCGGCCGGTGGCGTCTTTGAACCGGTAGACCCCGGGCTCGGTGGGAATATCCCCGGTACGTGGTCGATAGGTTGCGGGATCAGCCACAGCTGATCAGTTCTCCGTATCCTGCTCGGCCGAGGCGGCGGAATTATAGGAATCCACACGTTCTTGGCCGGTTAACTGAGCGATCGCGTCCATAATCTCATCGGTGATCTGGCGGCGAAGCTTGGGCTTGTGCTTCGGGCCAATTTTTTCAAACTGCAGGGGCTCTCCCACCGTAAGCCCGAATTTATGGGGCACGATCAAGTTACGTCCCGGAGGTTGCAGACGGTCGGTTCCAGTCAGTCCCACCGGAATGACCGGTGCGCCGGTGGTCAAGGCCAACCAGCCGACCCCGGTCTTACCACGGTAGAGTCGGCCATCGCGGGAGCGAGTGCCTTCGGGGTAGATGCCCACGCCTTCACCGTTGTCCAGGAATTCCACCAGCCGATCCAGGGCAGCCACTGAGGCGGCTTTTTGTCCACGATCCACCGGAATAGATCCGACCGATTCGAAGAAACTCTTCTGGAGCTTGCCTTTGATCCCCGGTGCGGTGAAGTATTCGGCTTTGGCGAAAAACCGCACCAGACGCGGGAGCATACTTTGTAGCAACACCGAGTCAAAGAATGACAGATGATTGGAGGCGACGATGAACCCTCCGGTGTCGGGAATATGGTCCAACCCCGAAATGTCAGGGCGACACGTGACCTTCACGAGGCCACGAAATCCGATCCGCACCGGATTTCGTTCGCGCAATCGCATGAAGCTCCTCACAAATGATGGTGGTAGTGATGACAACCGAAATTGCTACCCAGCATGATCTCAGCCGGTGGACAGCACGATTATACCCGTTGACCAGCAGCACCAGCACCGTTGCGTGATCAGCTCACCTTACGGAGCGTTACCGTCGGGTCACTACGATCCCAACACACGCATCGTTGCAGTGTGCGGAAGCGATTTTCCTCGGTACAATCCTTAGGTGTTGCCAGCCTGTACAGGCTCCGACTGCTCCCATCGATCACCATATGTGCACTCAGAGTGCACAGAATTTTCTGGAATCACACAGTATGCCCATTGAACACGATCATCCCGCTGACCATCACGATTCGGCCGGCTCTGCCACCGAGTCCTCTCGCTCACGACGCATCTGGCCATGGGTGCTGGGCGGTGGCATCGTCGTGTTGGGCGTGGGCGTCTATGTCGGCACTGCCATGGCTTTTGAGGATCGCCTACCCGCGAACTTCACCGTCGAGGGAATCGATGTGTCGGGCATGAATGTTGACCAAGCCCAGCAGAAGGTCGAGGACGAGTTGGACGAACGAGCCTCTCGTGAGTTGACCCTGGTGGGAGACATCCAGTCCCAGGACAGTGCCACGGGGGACGAAATCCCCACAGTAGACGATGCGACTCAGGACGATGTGACCGCCACCGTGGTGCCCGAAGAGATTGGCTTGGACTACGACGTCGACGGTGTACTGCAGGAGTATCGTGGCCTGAATTTCTCCCC
Organism: Auritidibacter sp. NML100628; assembly: GCF_003185985.1. Lineage (NCBI taxonomy): Bacteria > Bacillati > Actinomycetota > Actinomycetes > Micrococcales > Micrococcaceae > Auritidibacter > Auritidibacter sp. NML100628. Next base: position 94,598 of record NZ_QHLP01000002.1, on the reverse strand, counting down.
GGTGGTGTTGTGGCAACGCCTCACCGGCGAAGGCCACCGTGAGGCGGAGACGACGATCGATGAATCTCAGGCCACCGAGGCGCTGCGCGGTCTTTCCGAGCAGATGAGCCAGGAACCCGTCGAAGGGTCGGTGACCTTCAACGCCGGTGACGTGGCATACCAGGCTCCCGTGTCGGGCGTGGGAATCACCGCCGAAGGGCTCGCAAGTCACGTGGAGGAGAACTGGTTGCAGGAATCCGAGGAGATCCATGTTCAGGGCGAGACCCTGGAGCCTCAAATCTCCGCTGACACCTGGCAGAGCTTCGTGGAAAACACCGCCGAACCACTCGTCGCTGACTCTTATACGGTCACTGCCGGCGAGGCCTCCACTGAGCTCACCCCGGAGCAGTTGGGGGAAGCAGCCCAGGTGGACACCGGAATGCAGGGCCCTTCAGCCACCGCAGACAGTTCGGAAGATAGCGAGGAATCTGAGGCATCAACGGACTCGACGGGCTCGACAGCGTCGATGCAGGAGTCATCGAGCGAGGGCACCGGCGATGCGACACCGTCTTTGGAACTGGACGAGGACTCGTTGGTCGCATCGCTGGAGGCCAATGAGGACGGGTTCGCTTCCTCGGCTACCGATGCGACGGTCAAGCTCAGTGGAAAGGCTGGATCGGCTCGTCCGGAGGTAGTCCCGGGAGAAAGCGGCACCGGGATAGCGGGTGAGGAAGTCGCTGACGCTATTGAGCAGGACCTGGCGCAGGATCAGACCCGCAGTGTCGAAGTCGAGGTCAAATCCCAGGATCCGGAGGTGACCACAGAGGATGCTGAAGCCTGGGATGTCACCCACGAGGTCGCAGAGTTTTCGACGCCGTATCCGGATGATCCCACGCGTACGCCGAACCTTGAGGTGGGTGCTGAACGCGTCAACGGGACCGTGGTGATGCCCGGCGAGGAATTCAACCTGGCCGAGGCCCTGGGCCCGGTGACCGAAGCCAACGGTTACGTTTCTTCCGGTGTCGTCCAGTCGGGTGTGACCGCGCAAGCGGTCGGTGGCGGTGTCTCGCAAATTGCGACCATGGCCTATAACGCTGGCTTCTTATCGGGGATGGACATTAAAGAACACCGTCCCCACTCGCGCTGGTTTGACCGCTATCCTAAGGGCCGGGAATCGACATTCTGGGAAGGCCAAATCAACGTCCGCTGGCTCAATGACACCGATGCTCCCGTGATTGTCGAAATGTGGCTGGACGATGAGAAAGTTCACGTGCGCGTGTGGGGCAACGACTACTACGATGTGTCGATGTCAACCTCAGAGCCGTATAACTACACCAATTCGCAGACCATCACCTCGAGCGAACCCAACTGTGTTCCGGAAGCCGGTGGCCGACAGGGGTTCACCGTGGACGTCACACGCTCGCGTACCGATCCTGAGGGCAACACCGATGACGAGTCCTGGACCTGGACCTACTCGGCATGGCCTCGGGTGATCTGTCAATAGGACTCGGGACTCGGGGAATCCTCCACGTGGTTAGTCCTGTGCGCCATGGAGTAGCGGGGCCAGGTATTGACCGGTATAGGACCCCTGGACGGTGGCCACCTGTTCGGGGGTTCCGGTGGCGACGACCTGGCCACCACCGGAACCGCCTTCGGGTCCCATATCGATAATCCAGTCGGCTGATTTCACCACGTCCAGGTTGTGTTCGATGGTGATCACGGTATTGCCCTTATTAACCAGCCGAGTCAACACCAACAACAGCTTACGGATATCTTCAAAGTGCAGGCCAGTGGTCGGTTCATCAAGCACATAGACCGCCCGCCCTGCCGTGCGTTTTTGCAGTTCGGTGGCGAGTTTGACCCGCTGAGCTTCACCACCGGATAGTGTGGTCGCCGGTTGGCCTAGCTTCACGTAGCCAAGGCCGACATCGACCAGTGTGTTCAGATAACGAGAGATCTTTCCGTAGGCGGAGAAGAACTCGGCGGCCTCAGCGATCGGCATATCCAGCACTTCGGCAATATTTTTGCCCTTATAGTGGACCTCGAGAGTTTCGCGGTTATACCGGGCTCCGTGACAGACCTCGCAGGGCACATAGACATCCGGCAAGAAGTTCATTTCGATCTTTAGTGTGCCATCACCGGAGCAGGCCTCACAGCGACCACCCTTGATATTGAAGGAGAATCGGCCGGGCTGATAGCCACGCACTTTTGCTTCGGGGGTGTCAGCGAAGAGCTTACGGATCGCGTCGAAGACGCCGGTATAGGTAGCTGGGTTGGACCGAGGCGTACGTCCGATCGGGGACTGATCGACGTGGACCACCTTGTCCAACTGGTCCAGACCCGTGACTTTCTTATGCCGGCCCGGCACCAGGCGCGCGTTATTGAGTTCATTGGCCATGACCTTGTACAGGACCTCATTGACCAGGGTGGACTTCCCCGATCCGGAGACACCGGTCACCGCGATGAAAGTTCCCAAGGGGAAGTCGACGGTGACGTTATCGAGGTTATTTTCGCGGGCGCCGACCACTCGGACGATCCGCTGGCGGTCAATCGGTCGGCGGGTCGCGGGAACGTCGATGGTGCGTCGATGAGCCAAATAGTCGCCAGTGATCGAGCGGGTGTTGTTTTTGAGATCTTCGAGCGAACCGGAGTGGACCACCTCTCCCCCGGCCCGTCCGGCAGCCGGGCCAATATCGACAATCCAGTCGGCAGCTTCAATGGTTTCCTCATCATGTTCGACCACGATCAAGGTATTGCCCAAATCCCGCAGGCGCAATAATGTGCCAATCAGGCGGGAGTTATCGCGCTGGTGGAGCCCGATCGAGGGCTCGTCGAGTACGTAGAGCACCCCGACCAGACCGGATCCGATTTGGGTGGCTAGCCGGATACGCTGGGCTTCACCACCCGAGAGAGTGGCTGCCGGGCGTTCCAGGTTCAGATAGTCCAGACCAACATCGATCAAGAAGTGCAACCGGGCGTTGATTTCTTTGAGCACCTGGTCGGCGATTTTGGCGTCCCGGTCACTGAGTTGCAAGTTCTCCATGAAGTCAATGGTGTCTTCCATGGGCATGGCCGAGACCTCGGCGATTGATTTTCCCCCAACCATCACCGACAGCGAAGTGGGGTTCAGCCGGGCACCGTGGCAATCCGGGCAGGCCACCTGGCGCATATAGGACTCATACCGATCACGGGCGTGATCGGATTCGGTTTCGGCGTATTTGCGCTTAATGTAGTCCACCACGCCCTCGAAACCGGACGTGTAACGCCGTTCCCGACCCCAACGGTTGCGGTATGCCACTTCGACCTTGTAATTATTGCCGTGCAACAGCGCTTTTTTGGCCTTGGCGGGCAACTCTTTCCACGGGGTGGTCATCGAAAAGCCCAGCTCATCGGCCAGACCTGCCATCAGCCGTTGCCAATACTGGGAGGCGGCTTTACCCATGTGCCAGGGTGCGATCGCGCCTTCTTCCAGGCTCAGATCCGGGTCTGGGATCACTAAGTCCTGATCAACCTGCAACCGGGAGCCGATACCGGTACAGGTCGGGCAGGCGCCGAAGGGGCTATTGAAGGAGAACGAGCGGGGTTCGATTTCGTCAATGGTCTGCACGTGCCCGTTGGGGCAGGACAGCTTTTCGGAAAACGACCGATATTTGGCCCGGCCCTGCTCATCTTCGGCGACCCATTCGGCGGTGTTCTTTTTCTCCGGGTCAATCTCGGCTTTGACGTCGACGAAATCGACGACCAAGATCCCCTCGGCAAGTTTCAGGGCGGTTTCGACCGAGTCGGTCAGTCGGGTGCGGATACCGTCGCGGATCACCAGCCGGTCAACGATCACGGCGATATTGTGCTTGTACTGTTTCTGCAGCTTGGTGGCCTCGGCCAGCTGGATCTGCTCTCCGTCCACGATGGCGCGGGAGAAGCCTTGCTGGGAGAGCTCGGCAAAGAGGTCGGCGAATTCGCCCTTGCGGCCGCGCACCACCGGGGCCAGGATCTGGAAGCGGGTTTTCTCCGGTAATTCCAGCAACTGATCGACGATTTGTTGCGGGGTCTGCTGGGAGGCAGGCTCACCGCACTCCGGGCAGTGCGGAGTCCCGATCCGGGCCCACAGCAGGCGCATATAGTCGTGGATTTCGGTGATCGTGCCCACGGTGGACCGAGGGTTCTTCGAAGTGGATTTCTGGTCGATCGATACCGCCGGGGAGAGTCCCTCAATAAAATCAACCTGGGGCTTATCGACACGGCCCAAGAACATCCGGGCATAGGCAGACAGTGATTCCACGTACCGGCGTTGGCCCTCGGCGAAGATGGTGTCAAACGCCAAGGACGACTTACCGGAGCCAGATAGTCCGGTAAACACCACGAAAGCATTGCGAGGAATATCGATACTGACATTTTTCAGATTGTGCTCACGGGCGCCGGCCACAATGATCCGGTCGGCTTCGACCGAATCATGGTGAGCGACGGTCTGTCCCGGGTGGGGTCCCGAGGCCAGCGAGTAGTTCTCTGAACCGGTCGAGGTAGTGGTCATGGTATCGTCTAGGTCCTCTCCGACTTACACGGTCGCAGTTGTTCTCAGGTCGTTGTCAGTCAGATCGCGAGCAGCTCGTGATCAGGAATTCTCCCGCTGTGCTACCAGGGCACAGGCAGTGACACAGCGCGGAGCCGACAAGCCTACCTGCTCTATGGTAGTCCGGTCTGCCGGTATGTTTGCCGACAGCTAATCCGGCCCTGAGCGCGTCGGTGCTGACCTGTACAGTCAGCCCACCCAGACCCTAAACTGAGCGCTATGCCCAGTCACGATACCTCGACCCAGCCCAGCAACCACCCCGAAGCCGGTGAGATTCGCGTGATCGCGGACCTGCCACAGGTCACCATCCGCAGCCGCTGGGTCTCCGAGATGCGCAATAACGTCTACCTGCTGACCTCCAAGTGTTCCGGTACGCAAGTGCTTATCGATGCTGCCGACTCCCCCGAGGCCATTGACGAGCTACTGGAATCCGCCCGTGCCGATACGCCCTGTGAACCGCACGTGGCGGTCATTATTACCACCCACCAGCACTGGGATCACATTCGGGCGCTGGCCGCGGTGGCCGAGACCACCGGGGCGCCGACCGCGGCCGGTGCTGCCGATGCCGAGGCCATTGCAGAAGCTACCGGCGTGGCTCCGACCGTGGTGCTCCACCACGGTGACACCGCCCAGTTCGACGGGATCAGCCTGGATGTGATTGGATTGCGCGGGCACACCCCGGGATCGGTAGCCCTGGCCTATCGAGCGGACGACGACGAGTCGCCGGTGATTTTCAGCGGTGATTCGCTCTTCCCTGGGGGTGTGGGCAATACGGACCAGGACCCCCAACGCTTCGCGCAACTGTTTGCCGATGTCACCGCGCGAGTGTTTGATCGCTATCCCGACGACACGGTGGTGTTGCCTGGACATGGCGATCACACCACCCTGGGCGCGGAGCGTCCGCACTTGGACGAGTGGAAACAACGCGGCTGGTAACCCGGCCCAGGACCGGGCTGAACCGGTGACGAGCGGTACCGCCGATACCGATGGTTAGATGGTGTAGTCCAGCTCTTTATGGCCTACCACGAACACCCGGCGCATCGGGAAGATGGTGACCACGGTGCCATCCGGGCTGGTGTAGGGCGGGTAGTCGTGCAACATCCGCTCTCGGTATTCACTCAGATATGCGGCTTGCAGATTGGAGCCGTCGCGCTCATCAATCTCGGCAAGACCTTGGAGCACCGGACGCAGGGCGGCACCTTTTACCCAGTTGTAGACCGGTTCTTCCCCGGTCAGTACCTGGTGATAAGTCGTCTCCCACACATTGGGTCGGAATCCCCGACGGATCAGCGTGTGCGTGTATTCTCGCGGGGTGTAGATCGATTCGCCGGTGTAGGTCCGCTGGGAGGCTTCAGCATATTCGGGCCGATTCGCCAGCTCGGCAATCGTCCTGTGGGAGGGTGCCGAATAATTGCCGGGGACCTGCATCGCAAACCAGGCACCCGGTGACATCTGCCCCAACCAGCGGTCCATCAATTGCCGGTGGTTGGGTATCCACTGCAACATGGCATTGGAGACCACCACGTCCACCGAGGCATCGGGCTCCCACTGTTCGGCCTCGATGTGCTCAAACCGCAGGTTCGTGGGGGCCTGTGGGTCGTCCTGAAGGCTGAGGCGAGCTTCTTGAACCATTTCTCGGGAGGAATCCAGACCAATGACCTCCGCCTGCGGCCACCGTTGGGCCAGGGTGCGGGTCATGTTCCCAGGCCCGCATCCCATATCCACCACGGTGCGGGGTTGATCGGCGTAGATCGCAGCACTGAGATCATAGAAGGGACGGGCCCGGTGCCCGGCGAAGACAGCATACTGGCTCGGATCCCAGATGAAATTCTCCATACCTCTACCGTAGACCCACGCAACGGTGGTGCCGCTGGGGCACTGACACCCAAAGAAACAGATCGTTTCGGTGCCGGCTTTCCGGTGCCGGTCTACGGCCACTGAAGCGAGCGCGCAACTGCCGTAGAGTACGAGATGATGCTTTTGACTGACGTTCTTCCCGACCACCAAGACCGCACCGCCCAGGATCCGGCTGAGCTCTACGACCGTTTCACGCAGTGGGTCGGCTCCCGTGGCATCACGCTGTACCCGGCCCAGGACCAGGCGGTCACCGAGCTGTTGGAATCCAAGAACGTCATTATGGCCACCCCGACCGGATCTGGGAAGTCGATGGTGGCTTTGGCCGCGCACTTTTTGTCGTTGGCCCAGCACCAGGTGTCTTACTACACCGCACCGATCAAGGCGTTGGTCTCAGAAAAATTCTTCGACCTAGTGGATATTTTTGGGGCCGAGAACGTGGGAATGATCACCGGGGATGCTTCGGTGAATGCTCAGGCGCCGATTATTTGTTGCACCGCGGAAATTCTGGCGAATGTGGCCCTGCGGGAAGGCACCGGACTGGACATCGGCCAGGTGATCATGGACGAGTTCCACTACTACGCCGATCCGGCCCGTGGCTGGGCCTGGCAGGTCCCGCTGATTGAGCTCCCCCAGGCCCAGTTCTTGCTGATGAGTGCCACCCTGGGCGACACCACGCGGTTCGAACAGCGCCTCACCGAGGCAACCGGCAAGCCCACTGTGACCGTTACCGCCGCCACCCGGCCGATTCCGTTGCATTTTAGCTACTCCGAACAGTCGGTGGCCCACCGGGCAGAACAGTTGGTGGCAGCCGATCAGGCACCGATCTATATTGTGCACTTCTCGCAACTGGACGCCGTTGAGCAGGCCAGCAATCTCTCCTCGCTGGCGGTCCTGAGCAAAGCAGAGCAAGCGCAACTGGCCGAACAGCTGGAGACCTTTCCCTTCCAGGCCGGGTTTGGCAAGACGCTGAAAAGGCTCCTCAAGGCCGGGATCGGGGTTCATCACGCCGGAATGTTGCCCAAGTATCGCCGGTTGGTTGAAAAGCTCGCTCAGCAGGGCACGCTGAAAATCATCTGCGGTACCGACACGCTGGGTGTGGGTATTAACGTGCCGATTCGCACCGTGTTGATCACCGCGCTGAGTAAGTTTGATGGGCGCAAAACCCGGCACCTGAATGCTCGCGAATTTCACCAGATCGCCGGCCGGGCCGGACGTGCCGGTTTTGATACTGCCGGTTATGTGGTCGTTCAAGCACCCGAGCATGTGATTGAGAATCAGGCCGAGCAGGCCAAATTGGAACAGAAATTTGCCGGCATTAAGGATCCGCAGGAGCGGGCCCGGCGCATCAAACAGTCCAGCAAGTCCTCGGCAAAGAAAAAACCGCCGGAAGGTTTTGTGTCGTGGTCGGAAAAGACCTTCGACAAGCTGGTCGCTGCTGAGCCGGAGCCGATGGTCTCGCAGCTGCGAATCAACCACTCGATGGTGCTGAACCTGGTCGAACGAGTGGGGAACCCGGTCCGGCATGTGCGTCGGTTGATCACGCGCTCGGACGAGACCCCTGCTCGGCAGGCGCAATTACAGCGAGAGGCGATCGGCATCTTGCGTGAGTTACTGGCCACAGGTGTGCTGGTCAAATCCGACACCCCAGATGAGTTTGGTCGTCAACTCGAGATCACGGTAGATCTGCAACCGGATTTTGCACTGAACCAGCCGCTGTCGCCATTTGCCTTGGCGGCGTTTGAGCTATTGGACCCGGACAGCCCCACGTATGCCCTGGATATGGTCTCGATCGTGGAGGCCACCCTGGATTCGCCACGACAGATTCTGTCTGCCCAGACCAAGAAGGCCAAGGACGAGAAGATGGCCGAGATGAAGGCCGAGGGGCTGGAGTATACCGAGCGGATGAACATCTTGGACCAAACCACCTACCCGCAACCGCTCGGTGAGCTTCTCGAGCAACAGTTCGCGGTGTATGCGCAGGCAGCCCCCTGGCTGAAAGATTTTGAGCTGGAACCTAAGTCGGTGGTGCGCGATATGTACGAACGTGCGATGAGCTTTGGCGAGTTCGTCAGCTTTTACTCCTTGGCTCGCTCTGAAGGCGTGGTGTTGCGGTATCTGACCGATGCGGCGAAGGCCATGCGCCAGACTATCCCCCAGGATGTGCGCACTGCCGAGATCGAGATGATCCAGGACTGGCTGGATACCATGATCCGGTTCACCGATTCCTCGCTGTTAGAGGAATGGGAGGACCTGATTGCCGGCGATATCGACCAGGCGCGAGAAGAATATGAGAATCCTGAGCCTCCCAGCCCTCCGAAGCTCACCGAGCAGACCGGCGTGTTCCGGGTGATGATCCGCAATGCCATGTTTCGGCGGGTACAGCTCTTTGGGGCAGAGAAGGACGCGGAGCTGGAAGGGATGGATTATCTGCCTGAGGGCGCCATCCCGTTCACCAGCGATAATTGGGCCGACGCGCTGGATGATTTCTTCGCCGACTACGAGGACCTGGACGATACCGCCTCGGCACGGGACCCAAAGTTATTACGGATCAACACCGAGCCGCAGCTGGGCCCTGGCGAGTTGGACGACCTCGGGGCCAGCCCCGGTGATTACTGGAATATTACCCAAGTGCTCGTGGATCCCGAGGCAAACTACGACTGGGCACTGAATGCTGTGGTGCATTTGGCGGCCTCCAACGAGCAGGGGGCCCCAGCGATCACGATGCTATCGGTGGGTGAACCAATCGAAGGCTAGCACATACAGTAAAGGAGTGATTCCGTGGAGTCCGTCTCGTCGATGAGCACCGGTGTGAACTCCAGTGAGTTCACCACCCGCCAGGATGGGTACCGGCAGCGCACCCACCGCGTGCAGGTTCCGGTTGATCACCACCAAGCAGGCCCAGCAACCGATCCTGAGATGCTGTGGGTCACCGCTCGCGAGTTTCGCCACCCCGACGATGACCCGGATTCCGAGATCAACACCAAGCCGTGGTTGATTTACTTCCAGGGCGGACCCGGCTCCCCCGGACAACGGCCGGGCACCATCGGAGGATGGCTGGCCGAGGCACTGAAGACCTACCGGGTGATGATGCTCGACCAGCGTGGCACCGGTCTGTCCACCCCACTGAATCATCACACGTTGCGTGCCCGTGGGGATGCGACCGCGCAGGCGGACTACCTAACTCATTTCCGGGCACCGGATATTGTGGCCGATGCTGAAGCCCTCCGAACAGGTCTCGGCATCGAGCCGTGGGTCTCGCTCGGCCAGTCCTTTGGCGGATTCTGTACACTCAGCTACCTCAGCTTCGCCCCTGAGGGTTTGCGCGGTAGCTTAATCACCGGCGGTCTAGCCCCACTGTCTGGACCGGCCGACCGCGTCTATCGGGCCACCTACGCGCGGATGCGGGCCCGCAACCAGGAATACTTCGACCGTTACCCGGAGGATCTGAAGGTGTTGGCACGGGTGTATCAGCGGGTTCGTGCCGGCGGAATAGTCCTTCCCGATGGGTCGAAGCTCACCGTCCCTCGCGTGCAAACCCTGGGGATGATGCTGGGTGGCAATACCCGGGTTGACACCTTGCACTACGTGCTGGAGCAAGCGTTCATCCCGGGGACTGATCAGCTCAGCGATCACTTTCTGCACGCGGTATATGAGCAGGTATCCCGGGCCAGAAATCCGCTGTATCTAATCCTGCACGAAGCCATCTACGCTCAGCCGGATCAAGCCGCCGAGCCCACCAACTGGGCGGCCGAACGGATGCTGAGAGAGTATCCAGACTTCGATGCTGAGGTCACGCAGACCCCGTGGCTGACCGGTGAGATGTGCTACCGGTGGTATACCCGCACTGATCCGACGCTGATTCCGATCGCTGAGGCGACCGAATTGATTGCGCAACACACCGGGTGGGGCCGGTTATACGACCTCGAGCAATTGGCAGCGAACCAGGTGCCGGTGGCTGCGGCGGTCTATCGTGACGATGTCTACGTCGATCGCGACCTGTCACTGGAGACCGCCGGACGGGTGGCCAAGCTACAGGTGTGGGAGACCGATGCCTACCATCATGACGGGATCGGCCAGGCGGGGGCGAAAATCTTCACCCGCCTGCACACGATGATTCACGACCGGTAAGCACGGCGCCCGTCAGCCCGCTGGTTAGCGGCGCGCCGAGTCTTGGCTTCGGGCACCCTCTTTCTCGGCGGAATCGTGTGAGTCCTCGGTGTCGTCCGGCGGGTCAATAATCGAGCCGGCCTCGTTGACCACCTGTTGTGAGACCGGGGCGGAACGGCCGGACCGTTGGACGTCTTCCAGTCGGGTCTCGTGGGCCTGACGGATAATGCTGGACCATTGGTCTTTATGTTCGATCAGCTCGTCTAGGTATTTATATTCGACCCGACGGGCCTTTTCAGTCCACTCATCCATTTTCGCAGCGGCTTTCTCGCGCTCTTGCTCGGTAGTGGAGTCATCCAGCTTGGAATACCGGAAGGAGAACTTCTCCGCATTCTGCAATGCGATCAGCGCCTTGCCCTTCTTCGAGGTCAACGAGGTGACAACCACCATGAGCAGGATGGCGATAATAACCACCAACGACATCTCGGTCGGAATTTCTTGAACCGGCACTGGTTCCCCACCGTTGATAAACGGCAAACTGTTCTCGTGGAGGGCGTGTAGCACCAGCTTGATGCCGATGAAGCCTAGAATGGCTGCCAAACCGTATCCCAAGTACACCAGACGGTCCAGCAAGCCATCGATCAGGAAGTACAGCTGGCGCAAGCCCATCAGCGAGAAAGCGGTGGCGGCGAAGACGATATAGGGCTCCTGGGTGACACCATAGATCGCGGGGATCGAGTCGAAGGCGAAGAGCACATCGGTGGCACCGATCGCGATCATGACCAACAACATCGGGGTGATCATCAGCTTGCCACGTTCTTTAGTGAACAGTTTGTCCTGGCGATAATCGTGTGAGACCGGGAAAATCCGACGGGCGGTGCGCACCATAATGTTTTCGGCCTCATTGGACTTCTCGTCGGCCGAGGTCAATTCGCCCTTGAGTTGCTGGCCGGCCAGCAGAATCAGGAACAGACCGAAGACGTAGAACACATCCGACCAGGCGTTGATCACGGCTGCGCCGAGGAGGATGAAAACCGTCCGGGAGATCAGCGCGAAGGTAATACCGAACAACAGCACCTTTTGTTGGTACTCGCGCGGTACCTGGAAGTTGCTCATGATGATCATGAACACGAACAGGTTATCGATCGATAGTGACTTTTCAAGTAAGAACCCGGTGTAGTACTCCACGGCGTGGGAGGTATCGCCGAAGAGGAAAAATACCAGGCCAAACAGCAACGCCAGTCCAATGTAAATGGAGGACCACATCGCGGCTTCTTTGATCGTGGGGGTATGGGCTTTCCGAGCGTGGGCAAAGTAGTCGAAAGCCAATAACCCCAGGATGATCGCAATGGTGACCAACCAGGTCACAAGGTTGATTTCCACAGGGAAGCTCCTTTGAGGATACGAGAATGAATCACAAGTCTCTCCCACTTGAGCTGATGGTCTCTGCTCAAGCCTCGCGCCCGGTTGAGAATAATCTCCACGTGCTGACGTTCGCGAGAAAGATCGGGATACTCCCCTGTTCGTGGACTACTGTAGCACCTCGACGAGGATTTTAGGCGTGTCCGGCTTGTTTCATCTGACGCAGTTCTTTTTTGAGCTCCGCCACCTCGTCGCGCAGGCGTGCGGCAAGTTCGAACTGCAGATCCGTGGCGGCCTGATGCATCTGCTGGGACATGTTGTCGATCAAGTCCTGCAGATCCTTGGCCGGAAGGGCAGCAATCTTCACGGCCTGCTGGCCCTCACGATCGGCCTGTTGGGATTTCTGTTCATCGGTGATCATCGAGGTGTAGCCACGGTGTCCCTCACCAAAATCAAAGCCGGCCTTGACCCCGCCCATGCCCGACAGGAAGTCTTCGGAGTCGGCATCCTCACGGGCCAGTTGGTCCGTAATGTCGGCAATGCGCTTACGCAACGGCTGCGGGTCGATACCGTGCTCGGTGTTATAAGCCTGCTGGATTTCACGACGACGGTTGGTTTCGTCGATAGCCTGTCGCATCGAGTCGGTGATTTTATCGGCGTACATATGCACCTGACCGGAAACGTTGCGGGCGGCACGACCAATAGTCTGAATCAGCGAGGTGGTTGAGCGCAGGAATCCTTCCTTATCGGCGTCCAAGATTGACACCAGCGATACCTCGGGCAAATCCAAGCCTTCGCGCAAGAGGTTAATGCCGACCAGCACGTCGAACGTGCCCTTGCGTAGCTGGGTCATCAGCTCCACCCGTTTGAGCGTGTCGACATCGGAGTGCAGATACTGGACCTTGACCCCGTGCTCGATCAGGTATTCGGTCAGGTCTTCGGCCATACGCTTGGTCAGGGTAGTAACCAGCACGCGTTCGTCACGCTCGACTCGCTGATTGATCTCGTCCATCAGGTCATCGATCTGGCCGTTGGTGGGCTTGACCACGACTTCGGGGTCGATGAGTCCGGTGGGTCGAATAATCTGTTCCACCACGCCGTCGGCTTGGGCCAGCTCGTAGGGGCCCGGGGTGGCCGACAGGTAAATGGTTTGGCCGATGCGCTCGAGGAACTCATCCCATTTCAGTGGCCGGTTATCCAATGCTGAGGGCAACCGGAACCCGTGATCGACCAGGGTGCGTTTACGCGACATATCCCCTTCATACATTCCGCCAATTTGGGGCACGGTCACGTGGGATTCGTCGATGATCAACAAGAAGTCATCGGGGAAATAGTCGAGTAAACAGTGTGGAGCAGAGCCGGGACCACGGCCGTCAATATGGCGCGAGTAATTCTCAATCCCGTTGCAGTAGCCCATTTGTTGCATCATTTCGAGATCGTAGGTGGTGCGCATCCGCAACCGTTGGGCCTCGAGTAACTTATCTTGGGCCTCTAACTCTGCCAGTCGCACGCGCAATTCATCCTCGATGGACTCGATGGCCCGAGCCATCCGGTCATCACCGGCCACGTAGTGGGAGGCCGGGAAGATGTACATCTCGTCTTCTTCCCGGATCACGTGACCGGTCAGCGGGTGCAGCGTCTGGATCGAGTCGATCTCATCGCCGAAGAATTCCACACGGACCGCAAGCTCTTCATACATCGGGATGATCTCTACGGTGTCGCCACGGACCCGGAAGGTGCCACGGTGGAAGTCGTGGTCATTGCGCACATACTGCATATTCACGAACTGACGCAACAATTCGTCCCGGTCCAGCTCTTGGCCCCGTTTGAGGGTGACCATCTGGCGGATATATTCCTCCGGGGTACCCAAACCGTAGATGCACGATACCGTAGAGACCACCACGGTGTCCCGGCGGGTGAGCAAGGCATTGGTGGCTGAGTGGCGGAGGCGTTCGACTTCCTCATTGATGGAGGAATCTTTTTCAATGAAGGTATCCGACTGCGGGACGTAGGCCTCGGGCTGGTAGTAGTCGTAGTAGGAAACGAAGTACTCGACCGCGTTGTGCGGAAGCAGGTCTCGCAATTCATTGGCCAGCTGGGCGGCCAGAGTCTTGTTCTGGACCATCACCAGGGTGGGACGCTGAAGTTGTTCGATGGTCCAGGCCGCGGTCGCAGATTTACCGGTGCCGGTGGCCCCCATCAGCACCACGTCTTTTTCCCCGCCACTGACACGCTCAGCCAATTCGGCGATAGCACGTGGCTGATCGCCAGAGGGTTGATAGGGAGATTCCACCTTGAAGGGCGCAACTTGCCGGGTGATTTCTTGGGCCAGACTCATGCCTCTACCCTACTCTTCTCCCCCCGGTCTGCCACCGCAAACGCCCGGTCGTCAGACCCAGAGCGAACGTGCCAGCAACCCGTTAGGAGACCTGCGGTTCTCCCGACTGAGCCCGGGCCAAGGCCTTCTCGATGGTCTGACTGTACAGCGCGCGTCCCTGCTGGTCCTTGGGGTGCACCGAGTCATCGGCCAGCAAGTCAAGGTGGTCCTGGATGGCGTTATTCCAGTCGGCCAGGTAAATATCGTCGTGGTTCTTCACAGCTTCCCGGATGGCCCGGTTGGCCGGGTCGATCCAGGTTGCCCGAGACGGACCGTAACCGGTCACCAACACCAGGCGCCGATCGGGACCGATGATCTCGCGGATGGTCTCGATCTGATCCTGGCTAATGACGGCGTTTGTGGCCAGCCCGACCACGACATAGGGCCGCAGTTTGCCCTCGGACTTCAACCGGTTCAAGATCTCCGGCGCAGACTGGATGGAGCGGGAAATCTCTGCATCGAGATAAATGCCGGGAAAATCCTGATTCAGGGTCTTTCCGGCAGCGACGAGGAGAGAATCACCGATCATCGTGATGTTCTCTCCAGTGACTTCTGGGCCGGGATGACCGACCGGTGAGGCGTGTTCGGTGGCAGTATCCTCAGCAGTTTCTGTAGCGGAGTCGCTGGGCTCAGCGGATGGGTCCTCGGCGGGTTGTTCCGAAGGTTGCTCCGAGGGCTGTTGGCCTGGTTCGTCCTGGGCTTCATCGTCGGACTCAGAGCCGATCACGAGGCGGTCTTGATCCCCGGCAGCTTGTTGCAGGGCTCGCTCGGCGCTGGATTGTTGTGGCGATACGGCAATGGCGGAACCCGCAGCGATCAATACCCCGGCCAGACCCGCAATGGTTGCGACCTTGGCTACCGGCATCAGCTGCGTGATTTGCGCTACCAGCTGACGACACCAGGTCAAGAACCCGTGGGTGCGGATGGGGGTTTCAATGAAGCGGTAGGACAGCTCCGCGAAAACGATGCTGAGCACGATGATCGGCAGTGCTGCCAGCAGCGGGTTCATCGTCGGGCTGAGGTAGTACATCAGCACCCACAGCGGCCAGTGCCATAGGTAGATCCCGTAAGAGCGCACGCCCAACCACACCAGGACCGGGTTCTCCAGGATGGCGGTCAACGCCAGGGCCGGTTGAGACGGGGCCACATCGTTGAGCAGACTGCGGACTGTGATGGCCACGGCCACACTAATCGCAACCATCCCCCAGGGATACATCAGGGACTCGGGTAGGACCATCATCATCGTGATGGCAGCCAGCAATCCCAGCCAACCGCCCACGCCCCACAGGGTGGGATAGCGCGTAGGATTGATCGGCATCTTCAGAGCACCCGGGATCGCTAAGGCGATGCCGGCGCCCAACATCAGACCCCAGAGGTGTGTGTCGGTACCCATGTAGGCACGGGAGAGGTCAACCCCAGACAACCAGACATGGGCAACGATCGACGTCGCGGCAACAGCGAAGACGACGGCGAGTCGTCGGGACCGGGACCAAAAGACGAGCAACGCAACGATGAGGGGCCAGAAGACGTAGAACTGTTGCTCCACGGATAACGACCACATATTGGTGAACAGCAACGGGGAGTTCTGTTCAAAATAGCTTGCACCATTGGCGATTTCGACCCAGTTATAGGTTCCGGTCAGTGCACCAACAAACTGGCGTGGCAAGGACACGAGTGCATCGCCGCCGACCGCCAGAGCCAGAGCGGAGGCACCGATCAGGGTAACGACCACGGCCGGCACCAGTCGACGGAAGCGACGCAACCAGAAACTCTTGAGCTCAAGCCGTCCGTGACGGTGTAGTTGCTGGAGCAACAGGGCGGTGATTAAGAAGCCGGAGAGCACGAAAAACATATCCACCCCGGCAAAGCCGGCTGGAGCCCACCCGGGAATGAGGTGATACACCAAGACGGCCATGGCGGCAATGGCCCGCAACCCATCAAAGCCACGCAACCGTGGGGGTCGTGCGGCGGTGTGGGAGCTCGTGTTGGTTCCATCGGCGGACACCGTCGTCGATGCCGGTCGCTCCGCTGTATATGACGCCATATTACGCATGCGCTTAGAATAGCTCTGAGATACCCGGCTCAGACCGGCAACACGACCGTGTTGCACAATTAAGATCTTTTCGCTACACCATGACCTACCGCTATCGAGCGGTTGGGCTCGACTGTCACTCCGCCCCTGTCAGACGTGGGTGAACTCACCGAGCGGAGTACAGCGACTGCCAGAGTTCGCTGACCTGTTGTTGTGTGTGTTCCAGCGATTGGGAATTGTCAATGACCCACGTGGCGATCTGGGTGCGTTGGGCGTCGGTGGCTTGGGACTCCATCCGGGCTTTGGCATCGGCAGGGTCCATCCCTCGATAGGTGGTGAGCCGCTCTAGTCGAGTCTGCTGATCACATGTCACCACGATCACTCCGTCGAAACGCTCCGCTTGCCCGGTTTCGGCCAGTAAGGGAATGTCTTCAATAAGCACGGTCTCCCCCGAGCTTTCCGCGGTGGCAGCCTCAATCTGGCGCAGGGTCTCAGCCCGGACCGCCGGATGGACGATCGAGTTGAGTGTTTGGCGTGCTTGGTCGTCGTTAAACACGATCGAGGCCAGGGCTTGACGGTCCAGCTGTCCGTGTTCGTCGAGAAGGTGCTCACCAAAATGCTCGACCACTTCCTGTAGCACCGGTTGACCAGGGGCCATCAGCGACCGGGCAATGGCGTCGGCGTCAATGATGACTGCGCCCAGCTCGGCCAGCATCTTCGCCACCGTCGATTTACCGGATCCAATTCCTCCGGTCAGGCCGAGGTGTGTCATCGAGGTCCTCCTGGATGGTGGGCGAGCTCGGGCTCAGCTGGCGAAACCGCCTAGACTGTCGACTATGCCCGATTCACAGTGCTCATCCTATCTGGTCCCCGCCGCCAGGCGCGAGACCGACGGAGTCCGGTTGGAGATCAAGAAATCTGAATTCATCGCCTATGTGCACCGGGTTGAGAGCGAGTCTGCTGCCCGTGAGGTGATCGAGCGGATCCGGAAGCACCACCACGGGGCTCGACATGTGTGTTCAGCCTTTATTCTGGGGCCGGATCGGACGGTACAACGCTGCTGTGATGATGGTGAACCGGCCGGAACCGCCGGGATCCCGATGCTGCAAGCCCTGTATAGTTTCACTCACCCTCAGTTCGACGGGTATCTGTCCGACACGGTGGTGGCAGTGGTGCGATATTTTGGTGGGATTAAACTCGGTGCCGGTGGCCTAGTCCGTGCCTATACGGATGCCGTTGTCGCTGGGCTCGAGTCCACAGTGGTGCGACGTCGGGCGCGGGTGTTGTTGTATGAGGTTGCCGCACCGCACGCCGATGCCGGCCGGTGGGAGAACGAGTTGCGTGCCACCGGTGTCGAGGTGTTTGGGACCAATTATGGTGGCACCTCGGCCCACATTCAGCTCGGTATCCGCGACGAACGCGGTGCAGTGGAGAAACTCCAGACTGATCTGGCCACGATCACCTCGGGAGCTGCCCATCCGGTAGCAACCGGCACGCAATGGATGGATATCAGCTCATGACCGATCACCCTCAATCACGGACGCACCGTGTTGCCACCGGTGTCGATCGACTCTTGCTCGACCAACTCGATGAGCTACTCGAGCAGTCACCGAGCTATCGGGATCTGCCGGTCGTGGTGGTGAACGAGACCGAGGGAACAGTGGCCGCGGAGCTGAGAAGCCGGGGCATGCCACTGCGCGTGGTGCAAGATTCGGCGCTACTCTTCGATCGGCTCAGGGCACAGGCCGATCTCGCCCACGAACCGTGGGATGATGTGGTGAGCCGCGAGATCCTCCAGGGTGCCGGCACGGTGCTGTATCGGTTGCCGCGCCCGTTGGAAGCGGTGGAGGAAACCGCATGGCATGTGGCCCGCTGGGCCAAGGAGACCGTAGTGTTACTCGCCGGGGCACGACAGAAAGATCTGCAACGGTCGGTTAATGACCGTTTGGGCCAATATTTTGGGCACGTTTCGGCCTCGCGCGGTGCGTATAAGGCCCGTGTTATTCGTGCCCGTGACCCACACCTCCCAGATGCGACACGCCAGACCCCACCACGGATCCCCCGGGTGAACACCGACCGGGTGCTTGACCACGAGCTGGCACTGCGCGCCTACGGGCTAACGTTTGGTGCCGCCCGGGTTGATCCGGGTACCCGGTTGATGCTGGAGACGATTTTGGGAACCCCCCATGCTTTCCAGGATGCTATCCGAGGTGCGGGTACAGCCGTTGATCTGGGCAGTGGTAATGGCACGGTGGCTACCGTGCTGGGATTGGAGACCTCCATCCCGCAGATTATTGCCACCGATGATTCAGCTGCCGCTGTCTGTGCAACGCGCGCGACCCTGGTGGCGAACGGGTTGGACAATAACAGTCGCTTCGCGGTCTACCACCAGCCCGATACGAAGCAACTTGCTGATGCGTCGGTTGATCTGGTGGTGTTGAATCCACCCTTCCATCACGGGTCCTCGGCGGTGACCCGGCAGATTGCACTCGACCTGTTTGTCGCAGCGGGCAGGGTGCTGACCGCGAACGGCTTATTGGTGGCCGTATGGAATTCGGGGCTACAGTATCGTCCGCAGCTGGAACGTCTGGTGGGTCCGACGACACAGTTGGCGCGGACCAAATCCTTTACGGTGACTATCTCTGAAGTCACCGGCTAGGCCAGCCAGGCTATTCTCATGATAAGCGCAAGAGAGGAAAGGCACCCATCAATGTTCATCAAAGTGTGCGGAGTGACCCGGGCGGAGCATGTCGAATGGGCAGCTGAGCTCGGCTACGATGCGGTGGGTTTCATGTGTGTTCGGAACTCACCTCGGTATGTCCCGGTTGAGCAACTGGCTGATCTCGCGCGGGTAGCCCGGAACAGGATTCGGACGATGGCAGTGGGGATGACCTTTACCGAGGTGGAACAGGCTCTCGATCTTGTCGATGCCGTCCAACTCTATGAGTATGATCCTCGGCCGGCACACTTGGCTGTGGCCTCAGCTGAAGCCCCCACCCGTGCCGATGCCCACCCTAATGTCGAGTATTGGTTCTACGACATCAGCCACGGCACCGGGTCCTTTACCGCTCCCCCAGATTGGATGCACGAGGCCAGGATTCCGGTGGTGTTAGCCGGTGGGCTCCATCCCGAGAACGTCGCCGAGGTGGTCCGAAATTACCATCCGGCGGGGCTCGACGTCTCCAGCGGGGTGGAGAAGGAACGAGGGGTCAAGGATCGACACCTGATGGAAGCATTCATCCGCCGTGCTCGGCAGGCTCAGACCACCCCGTCGTCTGAGGCCTAGCGTATGTCATCGTAGCGATGGTAGCCATCATCAAAACAGTGGGCCCGAGGGAAGTTTCCCTCGGGCCCACTGTTCTCGACAGTTCGTCTCAGTCAGCGGCTCGACGAACTGGACAGGCAATGTTTAGTGGCCGGTAAGCTTCTCACGCAGAGCAGCCAGCGCTTCATCGGACGCCAGGGTACCGGCGTCATCAGCATCGGAGTGCTCTTCTTCGGAAGAATACGAAGCCTGGCCGGTGTCGACCGGTCCAGCCGCGGCAGCTTCGGCACTGTCGGCCAGGTGGCGAGCAACCTGTTCCTTGTGAGCTTCCCAGCGGGCCTGAGCATCGGCGTAGTCCTGCTCCCAAGCAGCACGCTGCTCTTCGTAGCCTTCCATCCACTCGTTGGACTCGGGGTCGAACCCCTCGGGGTACTTGTAGTTGCCTTCTTCGTCGTAGTCGGCGGCCATACCGTACAGAGCCGGGTCGAACTCGGTGCCTTCGGGGTCAACGCCCTCATTGGCCTGCTTGAGCGACAGCGAGATGCGACGACGCTCCAGGTCGATGTCGATGACCTTGACGTAGACGATTTCGCCGACGGAGACAATCTGCTCGGCGGTATCGATGTGACGGTGTGCCAATTCGGAGATGTGCACCAGACCTTCGATGCCGTCTTCGACGCGGACGAAAGCACCGAACGGTACCAGCTTGGTGACCTTACCGGGCACGATCTGACCCAGAGCGTGGGTACGGGCGAACAGCTGCCACGGATCTTCCTGAGTGGCCTTCAACGACAAGGAGACGCGTTCACGGTCCATGTCGACGTCGAGGACCTCAACGGTGACTTCCTGGCCCACTTCGACAACCTCAGAGGGGTGGTCAATGTGCTTCCAGGACAGCTCGGAAACGTGAACCAGACCGTCGACGCCACCCAGGTCCACGAAGGCACCGAAGTTGACGATCGAAGAGACCACACCGTTGCGGACCTGACCCTTCTGCAAAGCCTGCAGGAAGTTCGAACGAGCCTCGGACTGGGTCTGCTCCAGCCAGGCACGACGGGACAGCACCACGTTGTTGCGATTCTTATCCAATTCGATGATCTTAGCTTCCAGCTGCTGACCGATGTAGGGGGCCAGGTCGCGAACGCGACGCATTTCAACCAGGGATGCCGGCAGGAAGCCACGCAGCCCGATGTCGAGGATCAGGCCACCCTTGACCACCTCGATGACGGTACCGGTGACCACACCGTCTTCGTCCTTGATCTTCTCGATGTCGCCCCAAGCCCGCTCGTACTGAGCACGCTTCTTGGACAGAATGAGACGGCCTTCTTTATCTTCCTTGGTCAGCACCAGGGCTTCAATGGAGTCGCCCACCGCCACGACATCGTCGGGATCAACGTCATTCTTGATGGACAGTTCACGAGACGGGATCACACCCTCGGTCTTGTAGCCGATATCGAGCAGGACCTCGTCGCGGTCGACTTTGACGACGGTGCCAGCCACCAGGTCGCCATCGTTAAAGTATTTGATGGTCTCATCGACGGCATTGAGGAAATCGTCTTCCGTTCCAATGTCGTTGACGGCAACCTGTGGGGCATTGGTAGTAGTGGTCATGTAGTAGGGACTCCGAATGGATATGGTTTATTAACTAATGGTCTTTGGATGTTGAGAACGACCTCGCTATCGTGAAGACGCCTCAGCGTCGGTGCGGGGAAATCTCAGCAGAGCGCCGGCATGCCGGCGCACCTGATAATCTTACGGCATGACGTTGTCAAGGTCAATGTGACAACACGATCAATTCCGCAGTATTGCGCGGAACATGACGTGCTCTGCACTTAGTGGGCTGCTTGCTGCCAGGTGCGTCCGCGTCCGACTTGCACATCCAGGGGCACCGAGAGCTCGGCGGCCTGCGACATTTCTTCAACCAGAATTGTTTCGGCCCGTTCCCGTTCTGATTCTGGGACCTCGAGAATCAGTTCGTCGTGGACCTGCAACAGCATCCGCGTGTTCATCGATTCCTCGCGGAGTCGCCGGGCGACACCGAGCATCGCGACCTTGATCAGATCCGCGGCCGAGCCCTGAATCGGGGCATTCAGCGCCGCGCGTTCTGCCATATCCCGCAATTGGCGATTATCGGACTGCAAGTCTGGCAGATAGCGACGTCGCCCCATCATCGTGGAGGTATAGCCGTCGTTGCGGGCTTCTTTGACCACCCCACGCAGGTATTTTTGCACGGAGCCGAAGCGCTGGAAGTAGGAACTCATCAGCTCACGGGCCTCATCAACCGGGATTCTGAGCTGTTTGGATAGCCCGAAAGAACTCAGACCGTAGGCCAGACCGTAGGACATCGCTTTGACCTTGTCACGCATCGCAGTGGTCACCTCTGCGGGACGGACATCAAAGACCTGGGAGCCGACGAACCGGTGGAGGTCCTCACCCTCCTGATAAGCCTGGATCAATCCGGCATCCTCGGACAAGTGGGCCATGATGCGCATTTCGATCTGCGAATAATCCGCTGTCAGCAGTGTGGTGGGTTCATCGCATCCGGGAATGGTCCCGGCCTGGAAAATGTCGCGAATACGTCGACCGGTTTCAGTGCGGACCGGAATATTCTGCAGGTTCGGGTTCAGGCTCGACAGTCGCCCCGTCGCCGCCGCGGTCTGAGAGTAGGTGGTGTGGATGCGCTGATCGGTAGCCACCGAATCGAGCAGACCCTGCACGGTTTGTTTCAATTTGGTGGCATCTCGATAGGCCATCAGGTTGTGCAGAAAGGGGTGATCGGTCTTGTCCAGCAGATCATTGAGGGATTCGGCATCAGTGGAGTGCCCGGTTTTCGTTTTACGAGTCTTGGGTAGATTCAACCGGTCGAAGAGCACGGTTTGAAGCTGTTTGGGCGAGCCCAGGTTCACCGGGTCACCGTCGATGGATTCCCGTGCTCGGTCTTCGGCGGCCTGAGCCTGATCACTAAAGACTTCCAGGAGCTCGTGGAGCTTATTGGTATTGACCGCAACCCCGGTTTCTTCCATCACGGCCAGCACTCGGGAGAGCGGAATTTCCACCTCGGTGACCAGCTGATGCGCATCGCGGGCGATCAGCTCGGGGTACATGACTTCGTGGAGTCGGATCAGCATCGACCCGGCCTGACCCAGATAGGTCTGCATTTCCTGGCTCAGTGCTGGCTCGTGAGTCTCCCCCAGATCGAGCTCACCCTGTTTATTCACCGGTGCTGTTTTGGGCACCTCGAGCGTGGTGTTCAGATACGTCTGCGCTAGCGCTGGCAGATCGTAACCGCGACGGTCCGGCTGGAGCACGTATCCGCAGAGCAGGATGTCGTCGACGACCTCGGCAATGTGGTGGAGGTCTTGGTCCTCGTTCAAGGACTGCGTGAGCACCTCGGTGGCGCCACCGGCTTTGATCAGTGTTTTCAGGTCGTAGACCACTTTTTGGTAGGAGCCCGAGAGTAAGAAATCGTTGACTTCGGCGATCAGCTCGGTGTCAGTAGACCCGGAAAGCTCGATCACACCGGCCTGGTCTTCAGTGGCGATAGAGACTGCGGCCACGGTGCCGTAGTCGCCAGGGGCCGGGATTTTGCGTCGGGTGATGACCTCCGGGGCGGTGATCTGGGCGAAAACCCCGAGCGCAGTGCCACCATGGGTGGAGAGAAAATCCCGCAGCTGGGCTGCCTGGGTGATCAGCTCGATGGTGACCTCCACCGAGGCCTGAGCTGAGGAGCCTTCGAGGCCGAGACGGTCATGGAAGACATCGAAAACCCGTTCGCGCACGCGGTTGAATTCCAGGGAATCGAATAAATCGTTGATGTGGTCGTGATCCGGTGCAGACAGCGCGGTGGCTTCGAGCTGAATGGGAAGGTCTAGGTCGCGTACCAGCGCGTTGAGTTTGCGGTTACGGATCACATCGTCGAGGTGCTCGCGTAGCGCTTGGCCTTTTTTCCCCTTGATCTGGTCAGCGTTATCGATCACGCCCTGCAGATCTCCGTATTGTTTCAACCATTTGGAAGCGAAACCGGCGCCAACACCGGGGACACCGGGGAGATTATCGGCTTTTTCCCCGACTAGGGCCGCCAGTTCGGGGTACTGCGCTGGCCTAACCCCGTATTTATCCAGCACCGTTTGGGTGGTCATCGGTGGGATTTCGGAGACACCCTTGGTCGGATACAACACCGCGGTGGTCTCCGAGATCAGCTGGAAGGCGTCCCGGTCGCCGGAGACCACCACGGTGGTCCAACCGGCTTGCTCGGCTTGCGCCGAGAAGGTTGCCACAATGTCGTCGGCTTCGTAGCCGTCGACGGTGATCGCCGGAATGTTCAGGGCCTCGAGGACTTCACCGATCAGATCAATCTGGCCGGAGAATTCCTCGGGAGTTTCTTGCCGACCGGCCTTGTATTCACCGTATTCTTCCGAACGGAAGGTCGGGGTGGAGACGTCGAAGGCGACCGCGACGTGGGTGGGTTGTTGCTCGCGAATCATCGACAGCAACATGGTCAAGAATCCATACACCGCATTGGTGTGTTGCCCGGTGGTTGTGGCGAAGTTCTCTGCCGGTAGCGCGTAGAAGGCCCGAAACGCCATGGAGTGGCCATCGATGACCAACAGCCGGGAGTTCTGCTGGGAGCGCTCCGGGGACGTCACGGCGGAATCCGATGCGGTGGTGTGGGATCTGTGTTGCTCAGTCACAGCTTCCATCCTATCGGTGGGGCGCCGGGTTCTCAGCGGGTTTCCACACTCTCTCCGGTGACGTCGTCTTCGTCCAGCTCGTCAAAGTAGCCGGGGTCCATCCGTACGCCGGTCAGATAACTGGAGCGAGCAATGGCCATCGTGCCGATCGCGGAGGTACCCAGTTGCATGAAGATAATCAGGATGACCTTGAGCGTGTCAACCACGGTGGGTTGGACCAGTAGGCAGCCGACGACCACCAGGATCATGCCCAGTCCCCCGGCGGTACCAACGGCGGAGATGCGCATGAAGGGGTCGGTAAACCGCACCAGGCCCAGGGCTGCGGTGGCAAACACCAGGGCCCCGAGCACGACGAAGACCTGGCCGAGAACGAAAGAGAAGGTGGTGATATCCATTAGCGTTGCCCCCTGGTGAGTGCTCGACCCAGCGAGATGGCGGAGAGGAATCCGATCACCGAGGCGACCAGCACAATATCGAAGGTGAACTGACCGCCGAGTCGAACCCCAAAGATCGCGATCAGTCCGGCCACACCGAACATCAGCAAATCCCCGGCGATGGCACGGTCCGCTTCGGTCGGTCCTTTCAACATGCGCCAGGTGGCCACCAGGGTCGAGACGATCAGTAGCGCAAAGGCGATGTCAAGACCGAGGAAATCGAGATTGATCAGGTCCATGATTGGTTACCTCCCGTCCTGTTCGGCCTCGGTGTCTTCGGCGAGGGCGCGCTCTCCAGCCTGAACTTCGGGATCGAAGAGTTCTTTGTAGAGTTCCGGGCCCGATCTCGGGTGTTCGGGTCGGGGGTAATCGAAACCTTCGGGACGTTTGGCGCGGAGCATATGTTCTTCCATATCCCAGGACCCCTCGCGAATGGCGTCCGCATCTCCGTCGTAGAGCGAGTGCACGTAGATCCACCGCACCCCGTGGACGTCAATGGTGGTCCCCAGCGTCAGGGTTCCGGGGGTGATGGTAATCATTGAGGACAGCAATGTGACTTCGAGTTCGGATTCGCACCGGGTAGGCACCCGGGCGATCCCAGAGTGGGCGTTGAGTCCGGGCGTGAGGTTATCGGCAATCACCGCCCAGTTGGCAACGATCACTTCTTTGATGTACCACACCAACACGCAGATGAACCGGAAGGGCCAGCTGAGGTAGTCACCCACGCTGGCAGAACGTCGGGTCGTGATCATCCGTTCATCACCGCCTCGAGGTAGTTGCTGGTATCGAGCAGGCCTTCGGCTGCCATCCCGGACAGGGTCAGTAGCAGCTGTGCGCCCAGGCCCAAGCAGATGGTGAGTCCAGCGAGCACGATCGCTGGTAGCGACAGGTTCCAGCTAATGCGTTTTTTGGGCACGGTCGACCGGTCGGATTCGATAATGGTCATCGACTGCGTGAGAGTCTGGAACTGTGATTCGGAGGCCATATGGGCCAGTTGGGGGGTCCGCGAGTTCGGATCGGAGTAGGCCGAAGCGGTTGAGGCAATAATACGGGTCGCCGAGGGGGTGTTACGCGATTTCGATTTGGTCCGCTGGGCGGATTTTTCCCAGAACATCCCCGACCAGATCTTCAGCATCGATAGCAGCGTAACCAACGAGACCACCACCATCACGACGACCGCGGCGATTTCGTCGGCTTCGACCGCTCCAAGGATCAGCAAGAACTTCGCCATAAATCCGGAGAACGGTGGGATCCCGGCCAATGACAGGGCAGCCACCAAGAAGGCTCCAGCCACCCAGGGTTCGGTACGTACGATTCCGCCCAGTGCACCGATCACACCGGTGCCGTAGCGGACTTCCACGGCCCCGGTAGACAGGAACAGGCTGGCTTTGACGATCATGTGGTGCAGCAGGTAGAAGATGCCGGCGGTCAGCCCCAATTCGGTGAACAATGCGACGCCGAGCAGGATGTAACCAATCTGGGAAACCATGTGGAAGGCCAAAATGGTGCGGGTGGTCTTCTCCCCTACCGCCCCGAGCACGCCGATGACCATAGTGAGGCAGAACAGCAATACTCCGACCCACAGAAAGCGGGTGTCGCCGTCGAAAATCACCGCGTACAGCCGGTAAATCGCATAGATGGCGACCTTGGTGTGTAGTCCGGAGAACAGCGCGGTGATCGCCGGTGAGGTGGCCGGGTAGGACCGGGCCAACCAGCCGTGCAATGGGACGATGGCAGCTTTAATACCCAGCGCCAACAGACACACCGACGCGGCGATGGCCACTGTCCGGTCGGAGGACCCCAGGCTGGCCAGCACACCGATGTTCACGCTCCCGGCGGTGCCGTAGAGAAAACCCACACCGATCATGTACAGGGTGGAGGTGAACAGGTTCAAGGTGACGTATAACCGAGCACCGTGAACGCGACGGGCCGGGGTCTGTCGGTTGGCCGAGAGGACATACAACCCATAAGACGGCAGAAGCATGACCTCAAGGAACACGAAGAGGTTGAACAAATCCGCGGTGAGAAATGCACCGTTGACGCCGGATCCCAGGATCAACACCAGGGGGGCAAAGAACATGGAGTTGGCCGCATAGGAGGCCAGCGCGAACCAGGTACAACAAACCGTCAGGATGCTGGTGACCGTCAGCATCAGGGCCGAAAACATATCGGCCACAAACGGAATGCCGACACCATAGGGCCATAACCCCACCGAGTGGCCCAGCGCATCCGGGTGATCGGGGTGGGCAAAGTAGGCCACCAGGTAGACCGAGAAGGCCAGGATCACGAGCTGGGTGACCGTCATCACCCAGGCGTGTAGTTTCAGCCGGTTACCGACCACCGCCAGGGCCCCGCCGACCAGTAGCGGAACCGCGACCATCATCGGCAATAGCATCTCCAGCAGGTTTTGGCTCATTTCTCGCCTCCTGTGGGACGCTGCGTGCCGGCCTGCTGGGACTGCTCAGCGGCTTGTTGGGCCGAGCGGGCTTGGTCGTTGGCCTCTTCCTGGGCGTGCAAGACTTCCAAGGTGTGGGTGGCCGTGCCCGGGATGGTGGCGTCAGAGACCGCTTCTGCTGTGGTGTCCAGAGTCTCGGTGCGACCGGCAGTACGGTCACCTCGGTCACCGGTGACCGCGAGGACGAGCATGAATACCGTGATGGAGAAGGCAATCACGATCGCGGTGAGCACCATGGCTTGAGGCAAAGGGTCGGCGGCCAGTTCGGGGTCAACCTCGCCGAAGGGCTCGTGACGTCGGGACGCGCCACCGGCAGCCATCAGCACCAAGTTTCCGGCGTGGCCAAGCAGGATGAAGCCCAGAATGATGCGCAACATTTCTCGTTTGGTGAACAGGTACACGGCCCCTGCCACAAGGAGGCCAACGGTTAGTGCCAGGGTCATCGTTTCACCTGCCGATCGTGTGAGGGGTTTGCATCAGTGTCTGGTTGCCGGGACCGCGATTCAGTCCGGATCCGCTGTGAGGGGAGCACTCCGGTGGTCGGGTGGGGGTCCGGGGGTGGAGGCAATTGTTGTCCCAGAGCGCCGTCATCGCGGGGTTGATCCATACCCAACAGGTTGAAAGCCATGAGGATCAAGCCCAGCACCGCCAAGTAGACCCCCAGATCGAAGATCAGCGCGGTGTTGAGGTGCAAGCCAAATACATCGGCGTGTAGTGGGGTGAGGAAGGATCCTTCGAGCATGCCCCAGATACCGGTGAGCACACCGACGACCACGCCGGTACCGATCAGCGTGATATAAGGCCAGCGCACGGGAGCGCGCTGATCGGAGGAAGCGACCAGGTACAGCAACGAGAACCCGGCCCCGGCCAGTAGCGCGGCAATGAATCCGCCGCCGGGTTCGTTATGGCCCCGGACCAGCGTGACCAGGGAGAGCACCATCATCACCGGGACGGCGATCTTGGTGAAGCTGCGCAGATACGCCAGATTCACGTGAGGATGCGACAGTGGCGAGGTGCTAGAGGCTGCTGATTGCAACACCGGGTCGGGCTTGCGCGAGGCCAACAGTGCCGCCACGCCGATACCGGCCACACCGAGTACCGTGAGCTCGCCCAGGGTGTCTAGAGCACGGAATTCGACGAGGATGGTATTGACGATATTGTCGCCGCCGGTGATCTCAGCGGCTTCGGTGGCGTAATAGGAGCCCACATCAGACAGTTCGCGTCGGCCGGTCAGGGCAAAGACGCCGAGGAAGGCGGCGCCACCAGCGCCCAGGGCCGCGACGGCGGCCGGTAGGGCCTGGCGCAGCGAGGTTGTAGAGAATCGTTGGGGCAACCGCTTGAGCAGTAGCACCATGACCACCACGGTGAGGATCTCGATCAGTAGCTGGGTCAGGGCAACATCGACCGAGCCCAGGTTGAAGAACCACAGCGTGGTGGTGAAGCCGACCACGCCAACAACCACCAGGGCTGAAATGCGGGTTTGGGTTCTGATGGTAGCGAATACACCGACCCCGGTCAGCAACACCAGTGCCCAGTCCAGGGGCAGATCGAGACCATCGACTTGTTCGGGTAGGTGGCCCGGGAGTGTGAAAAGTCCGATGACGGCCAGGGCAATGACTGCCACAGCGGGCACGATCAGGTGGCGTCCTGGGTTTTGTCCGGAGGTCCAGGCACCCACACGGGCACCGAAGTCTATGAGTCCTTCACGCAGGGCTTCGACCACGCCGAGCCCGGAAATGGGAATCCCGCGCGGAACCAGGAATGCTTCGATCTCTGGCATCTTCCAGACCGCGATCACACCGCCGATGATGACCAGCACGGATAGCCCCAGGGCGGGGGTGAGCCCGTGCCAGAGCGCAGAGTGGACTTCGGTGTAGCTGCCGACGGCCTCGGAGACAGCAGCGGTGGCGAGTTGATCGGTGAGCCCGGGAGCCAGCCCGAGGACGACGCCGGCCAGCGAGACGATCATCGGGAAGATCCAGAAGGTGATCTTGCCATCTTTAACGGTGCGGATATCGGCCGAGGAGCCCCGCGGGGTGTTCAGCCAGCCACGGGGTGAACGGTACTTACCGAAGGCGCCCCAGACCAGTCGGCCCGAGTAAGCGAAGGTGCAGATGGCTGCCACGACGATTGCCACGGTCAGGGCCACGTGTAATTCGCCGGGGAGGTTTGTTTCGATTAGTGCCTCGAACAGGGTTTCTTTGGACACGAACCCGAACAGCGGTGGCAGACCGGCCATGGAGGCGGCAGCGACGGTGAGCACGGTGAGAGTGGCCGGCATGTTCACATCGCGGGAGGCCAGCATGCGCATATCGCGGGTGCCGGCTTGGTGGTCGATGATGCCAACGGAGAGGAATAAAGCGGATTTAAACAGGGCGTGGGCCATGGTGTGTAGCACCGCGGCGGTGATCGCCAGTGGGGTGCCGACACCGATGAGCATCACCAGATAGCCCAGCTGGGACATGGTGGAGTAGGCCAGCAGTTCCTTCAGGTCGTACCGACGCAGGGCGCCGAAAGCACCGAACAGACACGTGATGGTTCCCAGCAACACCAGCAACAGGGTCCACAGTCCATGCCCGGCCAGTGCTGGCGAGAACAGCAACAGGAGATAGACCCCAGCCTTGACCATCGCGGCCGCGTGCAGGTAAGCAGACACCGGGGAGATGGCCACCATGGAGTCGGGCAACCAGGCTTGGAAGGGGAACTGCGCAGATTTGGTCAGTGCTGCCATCGCCAGCAGTACCACCACGCTGGTGGTGATGCCGGGACGGGTCCAGATCTCGGAGGCTAATACCTCGGTGATCACGGTGGTTCCGGCCGCTACGGTCATCACACACACCGCAGCCAGCAGGCACAGCCCTCCGGCCACGGTGACCAGTAACGTGCGGATGGCCGGCTGGTGGGCATGCGGGCCGGAGCGGGCGATGAGGAAGAAGGAACAGAAGGTGGTGCCTTCCCAGGCGATGTAGAAGACCAGCAGATCGTTGGACAGTACCAGCACCAGCATGGCCAGCGCGAAGGCTGACATCGTCAGATAGAAGGAGACGAGTTTTGTTGAGCCCAAATACCGTGGCGAGTAGAACAGCACTCCGGCCCCGATGAGCAACACCAGCAGAGAGAACAGCAGGGAGAGACCGTTGAGTCGGAGGTGGAAGCCGATTTCGAGCAGGCCCGGGATCCAGGGATAATACTCGATCACCTCACCGCCGGGACTGATGATGTAGGCGCTCATCAACAGGACGGCGGCCGCCAGCAGCGGCAGGCATAATACCCATCCGGCGTTGCGACCGAGCCATTGCGATAATGGGCCGGCGCTGATCACGCCAAGAAGGACCAGGATGACGGAGGCCAGAAGCACGAAGGAAGTTACCTTTATCGTTGGGGGCAGGGATGAGAAAACCTGCAGGAACCGGAATGGCCCGGGCCCCGCAGCGGGGATGGCCATCGGTCTACGTGGGCGGTAACCCGGACAGCATTTGACCCCACTGGGTGATGTGCCCGTTCGTCCCGGAATGCAAAAGCACCCAACGAATAGGAAGGAACCCGGGATGGGAGCGGCCGTACTGAGCTGGCTGTGGCATGACTCCCCCTCCGAGTATCAGACTGTGTGTTGGTGTGACGTGTGGGTGCCAGTGATGGTCATTCCGATGATCTATTTTAAACCAGGTGACCTGGAACCTCCAGGTAACCAGCAACATCATCCTTCCCTGCTTGCAGGAGACAGTCAAACACAGGCTGGCCCCGTGTCGGGGTGATGTCATAAGCACCGATGTAGCACGGGTAGGGTGCGGTGGTAAACGCGGAGAGACCGCTGAGAACAGTGGAGAGTGGTGCCCGAAGTGGGACTCGAACCCACACATCTTGCGATACCGCATTTTGAGTGCGGCGCGTCTACCAATTCCGCCATTCGGGCTGGCACTCGACCCATATTACACACAATTCTGCCTGGGAAAGAAATTCTGAACACGGTGAGAGCGGTGTCTCACGAGCTGGTGAACAGGTTGCGTAGAATAGTGATTCGGTACACATCAGCGGTCGCTTGACCGGGGTCAACGCCACGATGGTTGGAGGATGTTATGACGTCTGAGCAAGACACCGGACAGCTGGGTTTGCCACGCCAGACCCGTCGTATTGTCGTGGCCGAGGACGAGACCATTATTCGACTCGATATTGTCGAAACGCTCGAAGGCCTCGGCTACGAGGTGGTCGGTCAAGCCGAGAACGGACAACGTGCCATTGATCTCACCCGGCAACACCAACCGGATGTGGTGCTGATGGATATTTCGATGCCGGTGGTGGATGGGATTGTCGCAACCCGTGAGATCTGTGCAGAGAAACTCGCTCCGGTGGTGATTCTCACCGCGCTGCCGCAACGGGAGTTAATAATTCAAGCCACTGAGGCCGGTGCGATGGCGTATTTGGTCAAGCCGTTCAAGGAGCAGGACCTCGTACCGGCCATTGAGTTGGCGGCAGCCCGGTTTGATCAAATGCAAGCTTTGGCCAATGAGGTGTCGGATATCACCGAGCGGTTTGAAACCCGCAAAATGGTTGATCGTGCTAAGACGTGGCTGATGGAGACATTGGGACTAACGGAGCCGGAGGCCTTCCGGTGGATCCAGAAGACCTCCATGGACCGGCGACTGACGATGCATCAGGTAGCTGCGACCGTCGTTGAACAGATGAACTCCAGTCGCGGGGTGCAAGACCCCAAGGACTGAGAGCTCACGGTGGGTTTAGAGCGGTGACCAGCCTGATATCTGATCCATACGGTGACGTGGTGCGGGACTGACCGGTTCTTGACTGGTCTCGACGCTGCCCTCGGAAGTGACATCCCCAAGGCAGTGGACCTTGAGCATATTGGTGGTCCCGGGCTTACCGGGAGGTGAGCCCGCCACAATGATCACAAGTTCGCCGGGTTCAGCGACCCCTTCCCGGATCAGCTCAGCATCCACTTGGGCCGTCATTTGGTCAGTGGAATTCACGAAGGGCACGATCCGCGGTGTGACACCCCAGGTCAGGCACAGCTGGTTGTGAGTCTGGTCGGAGTGGGTGAAGGCATATATCGGCTGTTCGGGACGCAACCGAGACAGCCGATGGGCGGAGTCTCCCGATTGGGTGAAACACACCAGGTTGGTGATTTCTAGCCGTTCGGCGATATTCACGGCCGCCCGAGTCACAGCACCGCCCCGGGTGCGGGGTTTAGAGCCTAGCGGGGCGATGCGTTCCAGACCGTGGACTTCGGTGGAGGTGATGATCTCGGACATGGTGCGCACGGTTTCGACTGGGTATTTACCAATCGAGGTCTCACCCGATAGCATCACAGCATCGGCACCGTCGAGGACCGCGTTGGCACAGTCGGAGGCTTCGGCACGTGTGGGGCGTGGGTTCTCAATCATTGATTCCAGCACCTGAGTCGCCACGATGACGGGCTTGGCCCAGCGACGAGCCATTTCAATGGCTCGTTTCTGGACCACGGGCACATCTTCCAAGGGCAACTCCACGCCCAGGTCACCGCGGGCAACCATGATCGCGTCGAAGGCATCAACGATGTCTTGGAGATTATCAATCGCCTGGGGCTTTTCGAGCTTGGCGATAACTGGGATTCGGCGCTGTTTTTCATCCATGATCTGATGAACCAGCTCGATATCAGCAGCGTTGCGCACAAAGGACAGCGCGATCATATCCACGCCGGTGTCCAACGCCCACCGCAGATCTTCTTGGTCTTTGTCTGTCAGGGCCGGGACATTGACCGCCACTCCAGGGAGGTTGATACCTTTGTGGTTGGAAATCTCGCCTCCGACCATGACCTCACAGATCACCTCGGTATCAGTCACCTCAGTGGCGCGCAACTGAATCTTACCGTCATCGACCAGCAATTGGTCTCCGACCGACACGTCGGCGGGCAATCCTTTGAAGGTCGTGGACACCTTTTCTGCGGTGCCGGGCACATCGTCGGTCGTGATGGTGAAGCTCTGTCCAGCGGTGAGCTCATGAGGACCGTTCTCGAAGGTGCCGGTCCGGATCTTTGGCCCTTGCAGGTCGGCAAAAATCGCCACCGGTTGATTCAGGTCCGTAGCCGCCTGGCGGATTGTGTCGTAGGTTTCACGGTGGATCTGGTGGTCACCGTGACTCATGTTCAGCCGGGCCACGTCAACGCCTGCTTCTAGCAGCTGGCGGGTCGTGTGATAGCTGGCGGTCGAAGGTCCGAAGGTGGCGACAATTTTTGCATGTCTCATAGCTTTAACCCTAGGACTGATGGGTAGAGAAAAGAAACGCTTCAGTGACGGATGTTTCGCCGCACTGATGCTGTTGCCGACGCGCGGGTTTAGCTCTCAGATCTGGTGTTGACCTGGGATGCTCCTACCGGTTGGGGTGAATCCGGATGCTCGGTGTCTGTAGCGGTCTGTGTGGTGGTATCGGGTGCGCGACCGGGAAGCCAGACAGTTTCGGCTTCCGCGCGTTTTTCAGCGGTGCGAGGCCGGGTGAAGAACAGGTAGACGAGCATGACAGCGGCCACGACGAAGAGCGCCAGAGAAATCCAGGCGTGCAAGCGCATGGTGACACCCAGGATTTCGACGTCGGCAACGTAGTCGGTACGCAGATTCTCGATCACGGTGCGTCCGGCGCCATACCAGGCCACATAGCTCCACAGCATCATGCCTCGGCGTAATCGGAATTTCCGATCGACCAGCAAGAGCACGACCACGCCGAGCAGGTTCCACAACGATTCGTAAAGGAACGTGGGGTGGAACAGCGTATCGGCGGGATAGCCGTCCGGGAAATTGTAGTGGTTGGCATCAACTTCCAGACCCCACGGCAGATCTGTCGGGCCACCAAAAAGTTCTTGGTTGAAGTAGTTGCCCCATCGGCCGATGGCCTGAGCCAGTAAGATGCCGGGAGCCACCACATCGGCGAAGGCAGCAATTTTGTATCCATAACGCCGGCAGGCGATCCAGGCACCCAACGCGCCCATCGAGATCGCCCCCATGATACCGATGCCACCCTCCCAGATGTAGAGGATGCGCACCGGGTCACCGCTCCCGTCGAAACCTGGGCCGAAGAACGGGCCGGGGTTGGTGAAAACGTGGTAGAGGCGAGCTCCGACAATACCAAAGAGCAACGCCCAGATGCCGACGTCGAAGACCGCGCCCTCGGCGCCGTCACGTTTCTTCCAGCGCCTATTACCCAGCCAGAACGCCAGAATGGCGCCCAGGATGATGCACAGAGCGTATGCACGGATCTCGAGGGGCCCTAGCGTGAAGCCGTCCCAGCCGGGGGCCGGGATAGCTGCCAGTGTCTCCCAGGTGCTGATAGTCGACAACATCGGTTCCTACGATTCGTTAGTTGCGAGCAGTACCGGTTGCTAGTTTAGCGGCAAGTTCTCCCACTGCTACAGGACCGTGATCGCGTAAAGCACTCACCAGGGCCGTGCCAACGATCGCGCCATCAGCGTAACGACCAATCTGCTGGATGTGCTCAGGCTGTGAGATCCCCAGCCCCACGCACACCCGCGGTGCCCCCGCCCGGTGCGCACGATCCACCACGCGCTGGGCAGCTTCCGAGACGTGTTGACGGGCCCCGGTCACGCCCATGACCGAGACGGCATAAACGAAACCACGGCTGGAGTTCACGACCAGCTCGACACGTTCATCCGAGGACGACGGTGCGGTGAGGAAGATACGGTCCAGCTCGTACCGGTCACTGGCTGTGAACCATTCATCAGCTTCTTCGGGCACCAGATCAGGGGTGACCAGTCCGGCTCCGCCGGCTTCGGCCAGCCGACAGGCAAACTCGGTGACCCCCAGGCGTGACACCAGGTTCCAGTAGGTCATCACCACCACGGCCGCATCGGTAGCTGCGGTGACGTCGTTGACGAGCTGGAAAACCTGATCAGTATGAAAACCGTTGTTCAGGGCGTGGGCGGTGGCCTTCTGGATGACTTCCCCGTCCATGACCGGATCCGAGTAAGGCAAGCCAATCTCGATAATGTCAGCGCCGTTGCGTCCCAGCTCGATGGCGGCCTGAATGGAGTCCTGCAGTGTGGGGAATCCGGCCGGCAGGTAACCGATGAACGCGGTACGCCCGGCTTGGCGGGCAGCTTCGATTTTCTCGGTGCACCGGGAGCGAATCTGGTTCCGTGTCATCTGTGCTGTGTCTCCTCGGTATCGGTGCGGTCATCCAACAGGTTGAGATACTCCGCGGCGGTCGTGACGTCTTTATCGCCCCGTCCGGAGAGATTGACCAGGATGATCTTCTGCTCGGATGCGGGGGTGGATGCAGAGACGAGACCCTGATCGTGCCACCGCTGGGCAAGTTTGATGGCACCGGCGACCGCATGTGCTGATTCCAGGGCGGGCATGATCCCCTCACGACGGGAGAGTTTTAAAAAGGCCTGCATGCACTCATCGTCATTGATGGGCTCGTAGTGGGCTCGCCCGGTGCCGTTCAAGTAGGAGTGTTCCGGGCCAACGCCCGGGTAGTCCAGACCGGCCGAAATGGAGTGAGTTTCCAGGGTTTGGCCGTCGCGGTCCTGCATCAGGTAGGACTTCGCTCCGTGCAGGATGCCCACGTCGCCAACGGTGATGGGAGCCGAGTGCTTACCGGTCTCCACGCCGTATCCGCCGGCCTCAAAACCGTAGAGTTCTACCTCGGGGTCGTCGAGGAATCCGTGGAAGATGCCGATGGCGTTCGATCCACCACCCACACAGGCGGTGACCGCATCCGGTAGCCGGCCGGTGGCATCCAGGATTTGTTGCCGTGCTTCCTCGCCGATGACCCGGTGGAAGTAGTGCACCATGGCCGGGAACGGGTGTGGCCCGGTCACGGTACCCATCAGATAGTGTGTGGTGTCGACGCTGGCCACCCAGTCGCGCAGAGTTTCATTGATCGCGTCTTTGAGTGTGCGGGAGCCAACGGTTACCGGCACCACCGTGGCCCCCAACATGTGCATACGGGCTACGTTCAGGGCCTGGCGACGGGTGTCTTCCTCCCCCATGTAGACGGTACATTCCATCCCGAACAACGCGGCGGCGGTGGCGGTAGCCACCCCGTGTTGGCCAGCTCCGGTTTCGGCAATCAACCGGGTTTTACCCATCTTCTGGGCCAGTAGCGCCTGACCGATCACGTTATTGATCTTGTGGGAGCCGGTGTGGTTGAGGTCCTCACGCTTGAGGAACACCCGCACCCCGGGCAGGTCCTTGGCAAAGCGCGTCACTTCGGTGAGCAACGAGGGCCGGTTGATGTAGTTGGCGTAGAGATCTGCCAGCTCCGCGGTGAACTCAGGGTCCTCACGGGCGGCGTTAAAGGCCTCAGTGAGTTCGTCCAGAGTTGCCATCAACGATTCCGGCATCCAGCGTCCGCCGAAAGGCCCGAAATAGGGACCCTGTTCTTCCCGGTATGGTCCCTGTGGTCCGGTCAGGGACCCCGGTGCGATGTGGTGATCGGCAGTTGTCATACACGTTCTTCTTTCGGGATTATTCTTCTCGTGACCGGCACCATTGACTGCGAGCTATCCAGCAGCACTCAGTCACGAATCGGTCCTCTCGCCAGAGACACTGGTGGCACGGAAGTCACGGATCGCGTCTGCGGGGGTACCGTGTTTGACCAGCGCTTCCCCTACCAGCACCGCATCGGCTCCGTGGCGGGCATAGTCGGCCACATGCTCGGGGCCAGTCACCCCGGATTCGGCTACCCGAACGACGTGTTCGGGCAGGTGTTGCGCCAGCTGAGCGTAGTGGGTGCGATTGACCTCAAGAGTTTTCAAATTACGGACGTTGAGACCGACGATCTTGGGTGCGATCTCGTAGGCACGCTGAATCTCATCGACCGTGTGGGTCTCGACCAGCGCGTTCATTCCCAGTTCATGGGTGAGGTCAATGAAGTCTTTCAGTTGCGCATCGTCGAGCGCCGCCACAATGAGCAGGATGAGATCAGCCCCGTGTGCCCGCGCTTCATAGATTTGGTACTCGTCAACGGTGAAGTCTTTGCGCAACACCGGAACATCCACTGCCGCTCGAACCGCGTCCAGGTCAGCCAGTGAGCCACGAAAGCGACGCTGTTCGGTCAGCACCGAGATCACCGCGGCACCCCCATCCTGATACCGGGTTGCCAGCTCAGCGGCAGCCGGAATTTCAGCCAGGGACCCGGCAGACGGTGAAGCTCGCTTGATTTCAGCGATGATCCGGACGCCAGTGGGGTCGTTGCGACCGTTAACCAGGGCTTGATGGGCGTCGCGAGCAGCCGGTAGAGACACAGCATCGCGTTGGATTTGAGCGCGGGAGACGGCACGGATGCGCTCATCGATGTCCTCGCGGACCCCGCGGATGATCTCATCCAGAACGGTACCGGTACCACGCATAGCGACTGCGATCCTTAGTGGGAGCTATTGGTTTTGGAGCCACCGACTCCATAACCCATTTGACGCATCACGAAGCCCACAACCAGTCCGGCCACGGCAATGACGCCACCTACCCAGATCAACCAGATCTGTCCGGCCAGTAGCGCCACAGCACCCACAACCGAGCCGATCAGGACCAGCACCACCAGGGCCCATGCAGCCGGGGAGTTTCCGTGTTCAACGGGGGCGGCATGGGTGGGATCGTTGAGAATGCGACCGTGATCGTCAATGATGATCTTCTCATCGGTGGGCTGAGACATCGATGCTCCTTTATGCACTGATCAAAGATGGGTGATGATTCTCTATTCTGCCACTAATCGGAACAGATGCCATCAGCACACGTCGTTGTTTACGTCTGAGTCGGCAGTCTGGCCCGGCGCTGATGGGTGCCCGTCAGGTGGGATCCTGGCCACGGGAAAGTTCATCCCAGGCATCAATTTCAGCTGTGCGGGACGGTTGGGGCGAGGACAACGTGCCACTGGTTCCAGACTCCGGTTGCGCGGTAGTCGTAGCTTTTTCGTATTTGCGGGAACTGGACAGTGACCAGTGGCGCCCGGCCACCAACACAACTACCCCGAGCAGGGCTAACCCCATTCCCACAATCAAACAAATCCAACCTGCTGCCGTCACCTGCACCGGGCCGGGGTCTTGAGCCAGCCCGGTGTATTCAGCCACAGCGGGTTGAATGGACCCGACGGGATCGGCAAGGACCAACCCGCAGGCCCAGGCCAGCATAGCGCCCACCAGGATCAGCAGCACACCGATCACCCAGCGTCCCACCGTGCGGACGATAGTCAGCGCGATTGCGGCGGCCAGGGCGACCAAGGCCATGGCCGTAGTCACCGGTGAGACGTCTTGACCGCTGACGGTGATCTCGGCGTCAAGCGTTTGGGGAATCTCGGTGGCACGTACCCAGGTTTGAGTGGCACAGATCAAGGCCACCGCACCGAGGGCGAGCACTAGCAACACGGTATTGCGACGAGAAAAGATCTTCGCGAGCATTACTGTTCCTCATCACGGTCATCGTCTCGGTAGTGACGGAGTTGTTCAGCGGCAAACAGGGCCCGCAACGGTGCCGAAGCTTTGGCCACGGTTTCTGCTGCTTCGGCGGCTGGGACCGAGTCGGCGACGATTCCGGCGCCGGCCTGGACGTAGGCGGCCCCGTCTTTGAGCAACACGGTGCGAATGGCGATGGCCATGTCCATATTGCCGGCAAAGTCGATATAGCCGACCACACCCCCATACGGCCCGCGAGCTTGGGGTTCCCATGCGTCGAGCAGCTGCAAGGTGCGGGGTTTAGGAGAGCCCGACAGGGTGCCAGCGGGGAAGGCAGCCGCCAGCACGTCCAGCGCGGATACGCTGGGTTCCAGGGTGCCCGAGACGTGGGAGACCAGGTGCATCACATGGCTGAACCGTTCAATCTCCATGAATTGTCCGACCTGTACACTGCCGGGTCGGCAGACTTTGGACAGGTCATTGCGAGACAGGTCTACTAACATCAGGTGTTCGGAGCGTTCTTTTTCATCGGCCAAAAGTTCCTCGGCCAGTCGGTGGTCCTCGTCGAGGCTTGTGCCACGAGGTCGGGAGCCGGCGATGGGGTGGGTAACCACTTGGCCGTCATTGACGGTCACCAGCGCTTCCGGAGAGGCACCAACGAGCTGGAACTGGCCGCTACCGTCGGGACGGTCAAAGGTGTAGAGGAACATATACGGGCTGGGGTTCATGGCCCGTAGGGCACGGTAGACCTGAAGGCCCGAGACCTGGGTTTCGGTAGTAAACCGGCGCGAGACCACGATTTGGAAGACTTCGCCGTCAGCGATAGCTTCCTGTGCCTCGGCGACGGTGGCGAGAAATTCGGATTCATCCCAGGAGTGTTTAACCCGTTCAAACGTGTCGACGCCCTGCCAGCCGGCTGGGGCGACACTCACCGGTTCGGCAGCGGATGCACTGATCAGCTGGGCCATGTTCCGGACCCGCGACACGGCGTGCTGGTAGGCCTCATCGGTTCTGTGATGGAGCCCGGTGGGATCGATCGCGTTGGCCACTAAGGTCACGGTGCCATCAACGTGATCGTGGATGGCGACTTCAGACATGAGGTTCATCGCCAACTCAGGTAACTGCAGATCATCGACCGGTGGATTCGGTAGATGCTCCCAGTGCCTGACGGTTTCCCACCCGAGGTATCCCACCATGCCCGACAGTAAGTATGGCACCTCAGTGCCAAGATCGGCACGGACATCGGAGGTCAGCTGATCCAGGGTGGTGGCCAGCACGTCCAGCGCGGTGCCCTGGGTGGGCAGACCGGCCGGGGGTTGTCCTTGCCAATGGGCCTGGCCGTTGCGTTCGGTCAAGGTGGCTGAACTGGCGGCACCGATAAACGAGTACCGTGACCATACTCCGCCTTGAGCAGCAGATTCCAGCAGGAAGGTGCCCGCACGTTCTTCAGCCAAACGTTGGTAGAGCCCGACCGGTGTCACCGCGTCAGCCAACACCGTCATGGTAACTGGGATCACCCGGTGGTGCTGGGCCAGGGCATGGAACTCCTCAGGGCTGGGACTGATGACGCCCACATCGCGCATGGGGGTCTCCTTAAGGTTTTAGGTCGGTTGGGTCGGGTTTCTGACGGGGTGATGATCACAACGACGTGACCGGATATTAGTGTTGGATCACCGGGATTTCCCGGTCAGTAAAGCAACTGGTGGTGCCGGTGTGGCAGGCTGGTCCGGTTTGGTGAACTTTCAGGAGCACCGTATCGGCATCACAGTCCAAGGAGACGGAAACCACCTGCTGGATGTGCCCTGAGGTCTCGCCTTTGCACCAGTATTCCCCGCGCGAGCGGGACCAGTACCAGGCCCGTCCGGTGGTCAGCGTCCGATGGAGTGCTTCATCGTCCATATATCCCAGCATCAACACCTGGTCGGTATCAGCGGACTGGACGATGGCCGGAATCAATCCCTGGTCATTATGCTTCAGCCGAGCGGCGAGTTCCGGGTCGAGTCCACCCGTGTGGGCGCGGTCTGGTGCGTGGTTGGGAGCATTCATGATTCTTCTAGTCTAAAACGGCTTGTCCACTATCGAGTTCACATCAGACATGCTAGGTTCCAAGTGTGACGGAAAAAGGGTCTGGTGCCCTGGCAGGGGCGGATGATTTTGTAGCGGCATCCCGCGATGCCCTGGTCTCGGCGCTCCTGGCGGCCGGACCTGATCAGCCGACCCTGTGTGAGGGCTGGCAGACCCAGCATTTGGTTGCTCATTTGCACCTGCGGGAGTCATCCCCCCTGGCTGCTGGATTGCTGTTTGCCCCGCTGTCGGACAAACTCCATGAGCGCACCATGGAGTTGGGTGACCAGTGCACGTCGGTGGCCGAGTATCATCGCCTCGTCGAACAATTTGCTCGGGGCCCGAAACCGGGACAGAAGCCCTCAACCGCGCGTAAAGTCGCCACCACGTTCCGTCGCACCTTCGCGGGAAAACGACTCGCTGAGGTTTCCAATCTCCTGGAATTCTTCGTTCACACCGAAGATATTCGACGCGCCCAAAGCCGATGGGCACCACGCAAGCTCGCGCAGGACTATGCTTCGGCACTTTTTGAACAACTCAGCCACACCGCCAAGTGGCAGTATAAGAAGTCCTCGGTGGGAGTCGCCCTGGTGCGTTCCAACGGTGAGCGTATTGTGGCCAAGAATGGGTCGGAGTTTACCTACATCACCGGACCGGCCGGTGAATTGGTGATGCACGCTTTTGGTCGTACCGACCACGCTTTGGTACTGATCGACCAGGCATAGACCTCATTCACCCTCGCACACGGAGTGAAATCACTGGCCTGAGCACCGAACCGGGAAACCGGCCTGTCGTATCTGCTCCTTGACCCGAGCAATCATTTCGTGGGGTCCGAAGTGGAAGAGCGAGGCGGCCAAGACTGCATCGGCGCCGGCCTGAACGGCCGGAGGGAAATCCTCGGGTTTACCCGCGCCACCGGAAGCAATCAGGGGCACGCTGGCATGGGGACGAACCGCCTGGATCATCTCTAGGTCAAAACCTTGCTGAGTCCCGTCGGCATCAATAGAGTTCAACAGGATTTCGCCCACCCCGCGGTCGCAGGCCTCGCGCACCCACTCCACAGCGTCGATCCCGGTGCCGCGTTGACCACCGTGGGTGGTGACCTCAAAGCCAGAGAGCACCTGCGGGTCACTGGTTCGACGAGCATCAACCGAGAGCACAAGCACCTGGTTGCCAAACCGTTGAGCGATCTCGTTGATCAGTAGCGGACGTGTCACGGCCGCGGAGTTCACGGAGGTTTTATCGGCACCGTGCCGCAATAGCCGGTCGACATCGTCAGTACTGCGCACCCCACCTCCAACCGTGAGCGGGATAAACACCTGCTGGGCTGTTTGTTGCACCACCTCGTAAGTGGTCTCCCGGTCGGCGGTCGTCGCCGTCACGTCGAGGAACGTCATCTCATCAGCCCCAGCTGCGTTATACCGGGTGGCCAGCTCTACTGGGTCGCCGGCGTCACGCAGGTCGGTGAAATTCACTCCTTTCACCACGCGACCGTCATTGACGTCCAGGCAGGGAATAATACGGATAGCGACTGACATTGACGAAGCAGTTCCTTGTCGTAGTTCGGGGACAGCAGGGACGTGGTGCGCGTGGGGTTAGCGCCGGTCTAGAGCCGAATAGCGTGAATGGCCGAGGCCAGAATGGCCCGAGCCTTGAGCTGGTACAACTCGTCCATGATCTTATTCATGTCCTTTTTCAACACCATGGAGCGCACCGCGACCCAGTTGTCATCGGCCAGCGAGGAGATGGTCGGCGATTCCAGGCCCGGGGTGACAGTGAGTGCCTGATTCAGATGTTCCCGACGGATGTCGTAGTCAATCATCACGTAGCGACGGGCGACCAACACGGACTTCAGACGGCGGATCAGTACATCCAGACCAGTGGGGTGTTGGCCCGCGCGAGTGATCAGGATGGCCTCGGAGTGCATAATGGGGTCACCGATGACCTCCATTCCTGCTGCTTTGAGAGTGCTACCGGTCTCGACCACGTCAGCGATCGCATCGGCCACGCCCAGAGATACTGAAGATTCCACGGCACCATCTAGGTGAACGATACGGCCAGGGGTGATCTCCAACGTATCCAGGTAGTCAGCAAGCAACCCGTCGTAGCTGGTTGCAATACGTTTACCGGCCAGCTCCTGAACGTTCGTGAAGTGCCCGTGAGGTGCTGCGAACCGGAAGGTGGACTCGGCGAACCCCAAGGCCATGATCTCCTCGGCGGTTTCGCTGACCTGTGCATCGACGAAAAGGTCACGGCCGGTCAATCCGATGTCCAGGCTACCGTCGGCCACATAGACGGCGATATCGCGTGGGCGGAGATAGAAGAACTCGACCTGATTGTCGTTGTCGACCATGACGAGTTCTTTACGGTCTCGACGTTGCCGGTAGCCAGCTTCGAGAAAGATGGCTTGGGCTGCTTCGGATAGGGAGCCTTTATTCGGCACAGCGACGCGCAACATGGGTGTGTTTTCTCCTTGGTGTAGTCCCGAGATGACTTAGAGGTGCCGGTAGATATCCTCGAGCGTGAGGCCTTTGGCGATCATCATCACTTGGAGGTGATAGAGCAACTGCGACATTTCCTCAGCGGCTTCGGCATCGGTTTCATATTCTGAAGCCATCCATACCTCGGCAGCTTCTTCGACGATTTTCTTGCCGATAAAATGTACCCCCCGGTCCAGTTCAGCAACGGTGCCGGAGCCTTCTGGACGGCTGTGGGCTTTCTCAGTGAGTTCGGCAAAGAGTTCTTCGAAGGATTTCACCCCTTCAGACTACCTGGCTTTCCTCGCTTGTGAGTTAGCGCTCACCCGATGCGTCAGAATGAGACCCGGATTGCAGAGTCGGGTCCGGCATGCGAGTTTCTATTTCGGGCTTCTCGTGGGCTCTGGCGTGGGCCCAGACAAAGAATCCTGCCAACGTAAACGCACCGTAGAAGATGTACATCGATCCGGTTGCGTAATACCCGGCCGAAAACAGCAGGGGCACCCCGACGATATCGACCGCGACCCAGATCAGCCAGAATTCAACCCACCCT
This sequence comes from Auritidibacter sp. NML100628, assembly GCF_003185985.1. Classification (NCBI taxonomy): domain Bacteria; kingdom Bacillati; phylum Actinomycetota; class Actinomycetes; order Micrococcales; family Micrococcaceae; genus Auritidibacter; species Auritidibacter sp. NML100628. The sequence goes on along the minus strand of NZ_QHLP01000002.1, from coordinate 50,986 downwards.
TTGGCCATTCCCCAGGTCGCTAACAGCGAGCCGACAAATGTCCAGGTGTCTGCCCAGACCGGTTCATAGGATCCCAAGAGCCTAAACAGGGGTGTGATGGCGGCGGTGCCTCCCACCAGGGCAATAATTAATCCCAGACGCACCGGCCAGGAAGCCCACTGTGGGGTAATCGCCGTGGATTCTGAGTCGTCTCGTCCTGCTTCACGTTCTTTCTTCGATCGCTGCCATTGCACCCATCCGTAGATCGACACCACGATGAACATGATTTGGCGACCGGCCTGACCGAGTAGATTAACCGCGTCTTCCCCACCGAAAACACCTGCAAGAAAGACGGTCAGTAGCAACATATTGCCGATGATGCCCACCGGCCACGCCCACACCCGACGGACCATACCACCCAGCGCAGAGGCCAGACCGAACAGGTTCCCCACGACCTCACGGACCAGTAGACCTCCACCGGCTATCGGGATCGTCCAGTCGAAAACGTCGATGAACCAATCCATACCAGTCAGCTCGCTGTGCTCCGCGATGGGGTCTGAGGGCATCGGTGGCCTCGGGCAGCTAGGATGCGTAGCTGATCAATGGCTTCGCTTGCATCCTCGGCCCCGTAAACCGCCGAACCAGCCACGAACGTGTCGGCGCCTGCTGCTGCCGCACGTTCAATGGTCTCCGCATTAATCCCCCCGTCGACTTGCAGGGCCACCGGTAGTTCTGCCGCACTGATCGCCTGGCGGGCCCGGCGAATTTTCGGCAGGACCATCTCGAGGAATGCTTGGCCGGAAAAGCCCGGCTCGACAGTCATCAATAACAGCATGTCGAGTTCTCCCAGCATGTCCAGGTACGGCTCTATGGGGGTGGCTGGTTTCAACGCCATCGAGGCCCGTGTACCGGTCGCACGTAACTGCTGTGCTAAGCGAATCGGGGCCGCTGAGGCTTCGGCATGAAAGGTTACTGACTCCGCGCCTGCCTCGGCGTAGGCTGGGGCCCATCGGTCGGGGTCTTCGATCATCAAGTGGATATCGAGTCCTAGATTCGTGGCCCGACGAATTGCCTGGACCGCCGGCAAGCCGATGGTCAGGTTGGGAACAAAATGATTGTCCATCACGTCGACGTGCACCGCATCAGCAGTGGGTATTTTCTGCAGTTCCTCGCCGAGCCGCGCAAAGTCGGCGGAGAGAATAGAGGGATGAATCTGCGGTGTCGTCACGGTGCTCTCTCTGATGTGTCGGGTGCGGATGAGGTGAAGTGTGATGGTGGAGGCGGGAAACTCTTAGCCTAGTCAGGCCCGTCGGTTTTGGCCATCACCGCAATGAACATGGCATCGGTGTGATGCAGGTGTGGCCACAGCTGGGCGGTTGCCGGTTGTCCTTCGGCACTGGGAGTCAGACTGGTTCGCTCCAACCGGTCGGTGGCGGCCCGCAGAACCGCTGCCGGCGTATCGACCAGTCGCAACTCAGGGTGGCGCTGGAGTAAGTCCTGGACTTGGAGCTGAGTTTCCACCTGATGGGGAGAACAGGTGACATACCCCAGGTATCCCCCCGGCTCGAGCAACTCCACGGCCGCATCAGCCAGTTGCCGTTGCAACTGAGAAAGCACCGCCAAATCTTGCGTGGTGCGACGCCACCGCGACTCCGGACGGCGGCGTAGAGCACCCAGCCCCGTACAGGGTGCATCGAGCATAATGCGGTCAAAGGTTTCGGGTGCTCCGTGTTGTGCCAGTCCGTCGGTGAGTTCCCGACCGTCGTAGGTGACCAGCTCCCAGACCGAGCCTTCCACCGGTGCCAGGGCCTGGCCCACCAGGCGCGATCGATGCTCGGAGACTTCATTGGCCACCAGGTGCGCACCGGCGCGTTGGGCTTCTGCCGCCAACAGCGCGGCTTTACCGCCCGGACCGGCGCACATGTCTAACCATCGTTCGCACTCCCCGACCGGGGCAACCTCGACCAGGGCGCGGGCAGCCAATTGGGAGCCGACGTCCTGGATCCGCACAGCTCCGGTAGCCACACCGGGGATCTTGCCGGCGTCGCCACCGGAAAAAGTGGCCGCATCCGGGGCCCAGCTTGAGGGTTCCGCGCCGTGATCCAATACCGGCTGAAGGTCTCCGATCCCCGGAAGTGCCACGAGATTCACATCGGGGGCCAGATTATCGGCCTCCAAGAGTTGCACCAGCTCACCGGCTGACCGGCCGTGGGTCACCAAAGCTTGTTTCAACGCACGAACAATCCAGCGTGGGTGCCCATACCAGATGGCCAGATCATCGTCACCGTCACCGGGCGCCAACTTTTCCAGCCACTCATCGAAGGTGGCGTGCGATACCTTGCGTAGCACCGCGTTAACCAATCCGGACGGTCCGGCACCAATCTGGTCTCGCACCAGGGCCACTGTAGAGTCCAGCGCAGCGTGGGTGGGGACCCGCATATGCATAAGTTGGTGAGTTCCCAAACGCAACACGTCGAGCACTTCGGGATCAAGCTTGTCCAATTCCCGGTCCACACACTCGGCCAGAATCGCATCGTAGCTACCCTGCCAACGCAGGCTACCGTAGGTCAGCTCTGTAGCGAACCCCGCGTCACGTTTGTTCAGCAGGTTGCGCCGAATGTACTGCGGTAGCACCAAGTTTGCGTAGGCATCATCGGCCGAAACAGCACGTACCACCTGGTAAGCGGTTAGCCGCGCCGGATCTGCGGTGCGGTTGCGGTGCGAGGGCGCCTGGGAGGAATACTGCCGCTTCTTGCCCGAGGCACCACGGTTGCGAGTTCGTCCCTGCCGGTTTCGACGTTCACGACGTGGTTCAGCAGCCGAGTTGTCTTGGTATGCAGTGTTCATCGTCTCTGATCTGTCTTCCCTGTGCTGGCCACGAATAGATCGGGGGCGGTCGCGGTAGTCAGGAGTCTGACCGGTGCGTTCTGACCGCGAGCCCAATTAATGGCGGGCATCATTTTCTTCCCGGCCGGCTGGATTGCGGTAATTTCGACGCTTCCCTCCGCACAACTCAGCACGACGCGCTTGCCTCGCACGCTGAGGGTACCGGCCTGGGATGCAGTCGGCTCCTCCGGGGTGACTTGACGTGCCCCGCCGAGCTTGACTCGCACTGCTTGAGCCGTGGGGTCTTCGTCACCGCCGTCTGCCCTCGGACCGAGGTTGTCGGTTACCAGCATCCCCCAAGCGCCCGGCTCCGGGGTGGTGCCGTTAACCCGGGCGAGCACGCGCTCAGCCGGCTGGTTAGCATCAATCAAACCATCGACGCCCGAGAGCTTGGGGGCGTAACTAGAGTCCCCGGTCTGTGCTCGTGGCGTCACCGTTCCGGCCGAGATCGTCTCCACGGTGTGTGCGAGAAGCTCTCCCCCGCGTGTTGCCATGTCTTCCAGCACTGCACCTGCGGTTTGCTCCGGGTCGATGGTGTAGTTTTGTCTGGCCCACACGGCTCCGGAATCGAGCCCTTCATCGAGCTGAAATACCGTCATTCCCGTGTGGTACCGACCGTCAATCATGGCCTGTTGAACCGGGGCCGCGCCACGGTACTCGGGCAAGAGCGAAAAGTGTAGATTGATCCAACCCAGACGAAGATGCGCCAACACGTCTGCCGGCAGCAGCGCCCCGTAGGCAACCACAACACCCAGATCGGGTTGGAGCTCATCGAGCTGGGCCAGCACAGATTCGCCGTGGACACCACTGAGCCGGTTGGCTTTGATGACCGGTAGCCGGTGGTGCGTGGCATAATCAGCCACCGGTGAAGCCGTGAGTTTCTTACGACGTCCAGTGGGGGCATCCTGACGGGTCAAAACGCCAACGATCTCCACGTCAGTGCTGATCGTAGCCCGCAGGGATTCCAGCGCGGTCACCGCGGGCTGCGGGGTGCCGGCAAACAGTATGCGCATCCTAGCCTCGTTTTCCTCCGGGGGTATGTTGCTTCAGGCTCGGGGCCAAGTGCGGGCCGGCGGAGTGACCCTCGCGCATAAACGCCGAGCCGATCTGCTCGGCCCGTTGATGCTGGGTCTGGGCAGTGTCAGCCTTGAACTGTTTGGTATTCATCGCCCGGCGCGCCTGATGCCGTTGTTCGCCCTGCAGACGATCCACAAACAGGTGACCGGTCAGATGATCGGTTTCGTGCTGAAGCATCCGCGCGAACAAGCCGTGCCCGTGGTAGGTCACTGCCTGGCCTTCGGTATTGAGTCCGGTTACTGTCGCTTCTGCGCGCCGGGGTGGCGCGTAGAACAGTCCCGGTACCGACAGGCAACCTTCCGACGGCTCGTACAATACGTCACCGCTGACCTCGAGGACAGGATTGATGACGTGACCTTGCCGACCCTCCACGTCGAAGACGAATAACGATTGGCTGACCCCGACCTGGGGGCCGGCTAACCCGACACCATCGACCGCCTGCATCGTTTCCATCATGTCTGTGATCAAACGTCGTAGTTTGTCGGTTCCGAAACGAGCCGAATCAACCTCTCGGCAGGCAGTCTTCAGGACCGGGTCTGGTACCGTGCGTAAAGCTAAAACAGTCACCAGGCCACCCTATCCCGATCTGGGCGCACGGCCTAGCGCGCCCTCGCCGGCGGGGCAATGGGTCGTAGCGCAGGAGGAGTGTTCTCCACCACGCGGGCGTACTCCCAGGCTTGACGCAGTGACCAGAATTTGCGCCAGTGATCGGCCAGCACCTCGGGGCGGGCTTGATAGGCCACTGCTTCGGTTTCGCCCAGGGCCACCGCCAACAGCACCGCGTCATGCCCAAATTCCCAGGGCACCCAGCTACCCTGGTCGGCATCACGTAAGGATTCTTCGGCTTTCATACCGGCGGTCAATTGCATGACCACTTTTTCATCCAGTGGCTTCACCCGCCCATCACGGGTCGTGCCTTTGGTTTTGTAGTCAATCAAGCAGATCCGGCCACCAATTTCGGCCACCAGATCCAACGTCCCGGCATAACCGACCGTGTGATTCCACACCGTGACTTCAGCGGCCAGAGCGCGGACCTGATAGTTATCCCACCACTCATCGAACCGGTCCGCGAAAGCAGTCTCTGCGTGCTCGACCAGCAGTTGACGAGCCTGTGGCACCTGATGAGATTGACCCAGCTGTGCGCGGGCCACCTGTTCTGCATAGTAGTGCACCCGGTCACCACGTTCGGCTGCCTGGTCGCGGTACTGGCTGGCGGCCTCATTGGCGTGTCGAGCGAGCGCTTTGAGTTTGGGCCCGGAGCCAAGCGCCTGTGGCAATCGGGTATCTGTGATCAGTGCCTGGGTGGCCATATAGCTGGCCCAACCGGTCAGGTCAGCTGGCTGTTGCGCAATGACCGTGGTGATGGACGGAACTTGGGGAGCATCCCGGGTACTTCGGGCATACATACGTCCGGCAGGTGTTTGATGCGCCAACAGGGGTTGAGTCATAGTCACCATTGTCGCCGATGACCACCGACAGCTGCGGATTGAGTCGTGACGATCGCGCCCTGGTGCAGTGGTGCCCATGAGCGCTTGATCACACGACACTCACGCGTCCTTTCTTGGTCTGCCGCATCATTGCGGGCTCACGGTGGCATACGAAGGTGTCTATTGGGGGCTAAACACCGCAGGATCCCGCTCACGACACACCGCCACTGGTGCTCGATTGGACGAATCGTGAGTTTGTGTAATAGAGTTTCAACTCGTTGGAAATCGCCCCCGGGACTCCGGACGCGGTTTTCTGATGCGGATGTAGCTCAGCTGGCTAGAGCACCACCTTGCCAAGGTGGGGGTCGCGAGTTCGAATCTCGTCATCCGCTCGCAGAACAAGCACCCTGGTGGGGTGGCCGAGTGGTGAGGCAGCGGCCTGCAAAGCCGTCTACGCGGGTTCGACTCCCGTCCCCACCTCAGATGCTCCCCCGGACAGGGTGGTAACCCAGTAGTATAGGGAGTGTTCAAGTTCTGATACTGTGGTCGATGGCCACGGCATCTGAGCGCGATTGGCGCAGTTGGTTAGCGCGCTTCCTCGACACGGAAGAGGTCACTGGTTCGAGTCCAGTATCGCGCACTGAACCGGTGGATGGTTCATGCGGATGTAGCTCAGCTGGCTAGAGCACCACCTTGCCAAGGTGGGGGTCGCGAGTTCGAATCTCGTCATCCGCTCCAACACCAGGCTGGTCACGCGAGATCGTGACCAGCCTGCTTTTGTCTCTGCAACCCCCGCCGGTGCCGAAACCGGGTCTACTTTGCTTCGGTTTGGCCGAGCACACCTTCCCGTGCTAACGCGGTCATGCGCGAGACCGTTCGGAAATATTTCTTCAGGTACCCGCCGTTCATCATCTCCTCGGTGAACAGCTGGTCGAATGGCACACCGGAGGCGATAACCGGAACGTCCTTATCGTAGAGTCTGTCGGCCAGCACCACGAACCGCAGGGCCATCGCCTGCTCGGTAATGGTCTCCACGTCGTGGAGCACCAGCACGTCGATATCCGTGACCATTTCGCGATAACGGGAGGGATGAACCTGTGAGAGGTTTTTCATCAACGCTGCGAAATCGTCGACCGCCACGACGTGGGCTTCGGGGAAGTTCTCCTGGGCCAGGTGTTCAATCTTGTCATCCTCCACCGGGTCGGGGGCTTCTTCCAGACCGCGATGGCGGTAGTCTTCACCGTCAATGCGGACCACTTCAAATTGAGAGGACAATACCTGAATCTCCCGTTTGAAGTCTTGGGCAGCGAAGCGTCCTTCTCCGAGTGCACCTGGCAAAGTATTAGATGTAGCCGCCAGTTTCACCCCGGCATCGGCCAGCTCACGCATCAGACGCGACATCAGCACGGTATCGCCGGGATCATCGAGTTCGAACTCGTCGATGCACACCAGTGAGTACTGTTTGAGCACCTCAACGGTTTTGCTAAAGGTTAGTGCCCCAACCAAGTTCGTGTACTCCACAAAGGTACCGAATGCTTTATGGTCGCCTCCGGCCGCATGCCACAGTGAGGCCAACAGGTGGGTTTTCCCTACACCGAAACCACCGTCAAGGTACAGGCCGGCAGGCTGGTTGTCCTTCTTCTTTTTCTTCCCAAATAAACCGAGGAACCCTCCGGAGGTGTTCGAACCGGAACCGGAGATGGACTCGGCGAATTTTTTCAGACGACTGACCGCTTCAGCCTGAGATGGATACCGATCATCAGGAATGTAAGTCTCGAACGACACCTCACCAAAGCGATAGGAGGGGTGGAATCCTGCCAGCAGTTGTTCGGCAGATACCTGGGGTTGACGTTCGGCCAAGCGGACAATCTCGGTCACGAGGAACAGGCCCTTCTGGTAGGAAACGATGATGAGAAGAAACCAGTGAAGTTTCCTGTCACGACACTACCCCGAAAACTTCTCGCCCCGATACATCTGCCAGAAGACATCCTGTTTCGTCCCGACGAGCGCACCTGCATCCTATGACTTTGTATGACGCAAACACCCCCGGGACCCTGCCATCGACCATCGTCGAAGATTAGGGTTAAACCCACACAGTGACGTGAGTCAATGACCCCAACGGAAAGGTGCAACCACGATGAGCGAGACACAAAACACTCCCCCGGTCGAGTCCAGTGAATACGCCCACCCGGAAAAATTGGTCTCCACCGCGTGGGTTGCCCAGCACAAAGATGATCCCAACGTGGTGATCTTGGAGTCCAATGAAGACACGCTGTTGTACTCCACCGGCCACATCCCTGGCGCGGTCAAAATTGACTGGCACACCGAACTTAATGACCCGGTGACTCGTGACTTCGCGTCGCCAGAACAGTTCGCCGAGGTGGTCGGTTCCAAAGGGATCGACCGCGACACCACCGTGGTGTTCTACGGCGATAAGTCCAACTGGTGGGCTGCCTACGCACTGTGGGTATTCACGCTCTTCGGTCACCCAGACACTCGGTTGATGAATGGTGGACGGGATAAGTGGATTGCCGAAGGACGCGAAATCACCCAGGAGAAGCCTGATGTCAGCGCCGTCGAGTACCCGGTTGTGGACCGCGACGATACCACCAACCGTGCGGTACAATCCCAGGTGCTCAACCACATTGGCCATCGCCCCCTGATCGATGTGCGCTCCTTCGCTGAATACACCGGAGAGACCACCCACATGGCCGGCTACCCGCAAGAAGGAACCCTGCGCGGTGGACACATTCCTACCGCGCAGTCGGTGCCGTGGGCCTCGGCAGCCCGCGAGGATGGAACCTTCAAATCGGTCGAGGAACTTCGCGAGATCTACACCCAGCAGGCTGAACTCGGTGATACCGATGATGTGATTGCCTACTGCCGTATTGGTGAGCGTTCTTCCCACACCTGGTTCGTGCTGAAGTACCTACTCGGCTACGATTCGGTGCGGAACTACGACGGCTCCTGGACAGAGTGGGGTAACTCGGTGGGTGTGCCGATTGTAGAAGGCGAAGAACCCGGCACCGACCCACGGTCGCACTAGGTCAGATTCAGAACCGGATCTGGTCTGCTCAGCCCACAGTGATGGCACCTGTTGTCGTTAGGATGACAGGTGCCATCGGCGTAGAATGGAGCGGTGCCGGTGGCCCAGATCAGCGCCGGCAGGTCCTTCGTTGCTGAAAGGGTGTTATGACCGCAACCTATCCCGCCCCGCTACAGGAGATCATCGACGATTTTCAGGCCGTTCCCGAGGCAGACCGTCTGGAATTACTTTTTGAATTCTCCGAGGAGTTGCCGGAGGTTCCGGAAAAATACGCCGGGCACGAGGACGAGATGGAACAGGTTGTAGAGTGCCAGACCCCACTATTTTTGGCGGTTGAAACCGGTAAGGGAGAAGACCCCGAGGTGACTCTGGTGATTTCCGCGCCAGCGGAGGCACCCACGACCCGCGGTTTCGCCTCAGTGGTCCTTCAGGGGATTTCCGGTTTCAAAGCCTCCGAAATTCTGGCCGTGCCCGATGATATGGCCAGCCAGCTGGGTCTGACTAAGGCACTCACACCCTTGCGTTTGCGTGGCATGAGCGCGCTCTTGGGTCGCATCAAGCGTAATATCACCGAACAGCTCACCTAAAAGCCAACCTTGGTCTCCTCACGGTCTGTGGCAGTTGGTGCTTCTTAGTCCTTGCCACGCAGGTCACGGGTGCCGGGCAAACCGGAGGCCCCGCCACGGGTTGCCGTGAGGTGTTCTGCCAGGACATTTTCGGTAGCTTGCAACACCTCGGCAACAGATTCAGTCACGGAGGTCTGCGTCATGCCCGGGCGGGTATACAGCACGCGCGAGACCGTATCGGCGCTGAAGTTCGGGAAGACCTGGTCTAAGATGCCGGTCATGTTCATCAGCGCCAGCACCGGCCAGGTGGTGAGATCCACAGGCTCATTTTCAAATAACGCTCCGCGAAGCACCGTCACAATGTCGACGTTCTCGAACGCACCCCACTTCCGGTACCGGGTGCAGGGCCAAATGCCCAATATTTTTTTGTTGAGCTCTTCGACCATCTGCCGTTCTTCGAGCTGAGCCAACACCGCATCGAACAGCGCGGTACGACCGAACCGGTAGATCCACTGTTCGGCGTCCTGATTCTCAGGGGAATCCTCTAGGACCTGGGATATTCGCGCCAGCGGCGTGTCACTTCCAGAAAACTCTTCTGATTGGATGACCAGGTCCTGCGTGACAGTCAGCAGGCCACGGCGGGTAAGGTCCGCTAATTCAGCTCCGGCCAAGGCCAACGACACCATGTTTTTGGAAGCCAACAATTTTCCACGATCATCGATGCATAACAGCAAGAACATCTCGCCCAGGCTCAGGGGGTTCTGCGTGGATTCGTCCTCGGCAGGGGTGTAAGTAGTCATAGCGCCTCATTGTGAACGGTCAGCGGCATCGGTCTGGTGACCGGACTGCGACTGGTGGTGGTCAAATTCTTGGGTCGCCTCCGGCCAATCCTCGGCGATGAGCTCGCGCATTTCTGCCAGAGTCTGCGTCAGTGCTTTAGTCTGGGCGATAATGGGCATAAAGTTCCCGTCTCCGCCAAACCGCGGGACAATGTGCTGATGCAGGTGGGCCGCAATCCCGGCACCGCCGACCTTGCCCTGGTTCATCCCCAGGTTATACCCCTGGGCTCGTGAAACCCGTCGGAGCACGACCATGCCAATCTGGCTGAGACGTCCGAATTCGGCAGTCTCTTCGATGGTTAGGTCCGTGTAGTCAGGAACATGACGGTACGGACACACCAACAGGTGCCCGGGGTTATAGGGATAGAGGTTCATCAACACATAACAATGCTCACCCCGGGTGACAATCAAGGAGTCCTCATCGCTACGTGAGGGGCCAGCACAGAACGGACAGCTTGCTTCATCCTTGACTTGTCCCTGGCCACGCTTGACGTAGGCCATCCGGTGTGGGGTCCACAACCGATCGAGCCGGTCCGGGGTTCCCGGCAGCTCAAAGCCATCGGTCACCTCGGCGTCTTCTGGGTGAGGAGTCTGTTGGTTATCCGTCATGATTTAAACCTGCTCTTTAGTCTCCACCGCCTGCACAATGCGTTCAATGGCTTGATCGATCGGCACCCCGTTGTCCTGGGAACCGTCCCGATACCGGAAGGAGACCGCACCGGCTTCTTGGTCTTCTCCCCCGGCAATCAGCACGAAGGGAACTTTCTGCTTCGAGGCGGTGCGGATCTTCTTCGGGAATCGGTCGGTGGAATCATCCAATCGCACCCGAATACCGCGCTCGCGCAACCGTTGCACAATGGTGTCCAAGTAGTCATTGAATGCCTCCGCAACCGGGATGGCAATGACTTGTTCGGGAGCTAACCAGACGGGGAAAGCACCCGCGTAGTGTTCGGTGAGCACGCCAAGGAAGCGTTCAATCGAGCCGAACAGCGCGCGGTGGATCATCACCGGACGCTGCCGGGTGCCGTCGGCTGCCTGGTATTCCAGGTCGAAACGTTCCGGCAGATTGAAATCCAGCTGGATGGTCGACATCTGCCAGGTGCGTCCGATGGCATCGCGAGCCTGGACGGAGACCTTCGGTCCATAGAAGGCAGCCCCACCCGGATCGTCAACCAGTTCCAGACCGGAGTCGGTGGCCACTTCGGCCAGGGTGCGGGTGGCTTCTTCCCAAATCTCGTCCGATCCCACGAACTTCTCGGGGTCCTTAGTCGACAGTTCCAAATAGAAGTCGTCGAGCCCGTAGTCCTTCAGCAAGTCCAGCACAAACTTCAGGGTATTGGACAGCTCGTCTTTCATCTGTTCGCGGGTGCAGTAGATGTGCGCGTCATCCTGTGTCATCCCGCGCACGCGGGTCAGACCGTGCACGACACCGGATTTCTCATAGCGATAGACCGACCCGAACTCAAATAACCGCAACGGCAGTTCACGATAGGACCGGCCACGAGAGGCAAAGATCAAGTTGTGCATCGGGCAGTTCATCGGCTTCAGGTAGTAGTTTTGGCCCTGGCGAGTGACGTCGCCGGTCTCTGGGTCCCGCTCTTCATCGACATGCATCGGCGGGAACATCCCCTCGGCATACCAGTCCAGGTGGCCGGACACTTCATACAGGTGCTGTTTGGTGATATGCGGGGTATAGACGAACTCGTAGCCGGCTTCTTCGTGGCGGGTCCGAGAATAGTCTTCCATTTCCTTACGAATAATTCCGCCCTTGGGGTGGAAGACCGGAAGACCGGAACCGAGCTCATCGGGGAAAGAGAACAGGTCTAGTTCGGCACCGAGTTTACGATGGTCACGACGCTCGGCTTCAGCCACGCGTTCCTGGTAGGCTTTCAGATCCTGTTTGGTCGGCCAAGCGGTACCGTAGATGCGTTGTAGCTGCTTATTCTTCTCATTCCCCAGCCAGTACGCGCCAGCGGCGCGGGTCAGGGCGAAAGCATTGGAGATCAGCTTGGTGGTCGGCACATGCGGTCCACGGCAGAGATCTTTCCAGACGGTTTCACCATGGTGATCGATGTTGTCGTAGATGGTGATTTCGCCGGCGCCAATCTCTACTGAGGCGCCTTCGCCGGTGGTATCGGCTTCGTGCTGTTTGTCGAGCAACTGGAGTTTATAGGGCTCGTGAGCCAGCTCTTCGCGGGCTTGCGCTTCGGTGACTTCACGGCGACGGAAATGCTGAGTCTGGTTGACAATTTTCAGCATTTTCTTTTCCAGAGCCTTCAGGTTTTCTGGGGTAAAAGGTTCCTCGACGTCAAAATCGTAGTAGAACCCGTCGGTAATGTAGGGGCCAATACCCAGCTTTGCATTGGGATACAGCTCTTGAACGGCCTGGGCCAGCACGTGTGCGGTCGAGTGACGCAATACCTCGAGACCTTCAGGGTCGGTGATGTCCACAGCCACCACGTCGGCACCATCGGGAATGGTGCGGGACAGGTCCTGCAATGCGCCATTGACTTTCATGACCACCGTGGTTTTTTGATCGACGAAGAGTTCGGTACCGGTTGTCTCTGCGCCCACCGCACGTTGTTCGCCATCAACGGTGATCGTGATTTGGTTCATTTCGGCCACAGGCCTGTTCCTCCTTGATGTCAGGTTGAGCTTTTGATGGCATACGGGACCACCAAACAACCACAGCACATTCTACGCCTGACCCCGGGTTCTCCCCTATTTCGCTGAGTGTTGTCAGTCATGGGCGAGGTCAATCACCACGCGACTGGGATTTTCGAGAACCTGCACGCGGTACTGACGTTGTTGGTCCACGCCAATGTAATAGGTCGAGGTGGCCTCCCAGGGTAAGTAGGTCACCACATCTTGGGCCACTTGGGCATCCAGGGAGGTCACCCGATGCCCGTTCTGTAGCGCCTGGGCTTCGTCAACCTGGTCGTGGGAGGCCATTCCGGTGAGATTGATTTCTAAATAGGTGCCGGAAGCCTCCTCGGCTCCCGGAATGGGTTCCCCAATACCTGGAGCCAGTGGGTGATCGGTGTATTCAGCCCGATAGGCCGGTGTTCCGCTCCCGGCGTGGTCGATGACAATGCGGTCATACCCCTCGTGGACCGCTGACCGCACACCGGTGGCATACAGGCCGTCACCCTGGGAAGAGTCCGGGAATCCCTCAGATTCCTGAACACCGGAGCTCAGCGGTGGCTGATCCTCTGACGTGTCCTGGTCGGTTGCTGACGGACTGTTGCTGTCAGTCAGCGTTTTCTGGCCCGGCTTTAACGTGTTTGATGGCCTGTCCATAACCGTCTGTGACGGACTCGGAGTTGAGGCAGTGGTGGCTGATTCTGGGCTCGCGGGCTCCTCCGGCTCCTGGGAATCGTTCGAGCAGCCTGCCAAGGTCACCGTCAGCATTAGTCCGGCGGTCAAGGCCAGCCATGAATTCTTCATCATAAGACAACAGTATTCCCGTTAGAGCCCAGTAGGGCCGGCATCGACACAAGCTGCGAGACCATGAGTGGTGAGATCAGTCTGGTGCGCGGAGACGATACGCCAGTGTGCTCCACCGGTGGTCGCTGACTCCGGTGAGGAATGAGTTGTTCGGGCGAGCACGAAACTCATGATCATGCGACGGGGGGTGATCAGCCGGTACTGTGCGATCGTGGTGTCCGGTCATGGTGATGCGGGCCTGGACCATGGCGTGGCGGTCGCCCAGCATGCGTAGTTCGACCCGGCCGACGATGATGTTTGCCGCCCGCAGGGGGCCCTGAAAGTCTTCCGCGTGAGCTCGCTGAATCTCGTCGTGGCCTGTCCACCACAATCCGGTGTCACTAACGAATGAGGCGTCAGCAACAAACAGTTTGGCTAAGTGGTGGTCGTCGTGTTGATTCCAGGCCTGCTGGAATGCGTAGATGATGTTTTTGGGAGCAGCCAGGCTAATGGGTTGATCTGGTGTGCTCAGGTACATGGTGGTCCCTTCGTTTTTGTTTGTGTCCTGAGGTCATGGTTGTGGAGTGCTGTCAAGGGGCATGGGTTCCCACGTCTCGGGATCTGGAACGGGAATGGTCCGGGCATGGTGGGGTATGACCTTCAGCGGCGGAAGCTTGCGGTCACGGTGTAACCAGGCGGCCCATTGCTCTCGGGTTTTGTCTAAGTAGTCCGGGTCGGGCAGACGTTGCCGGTCATGGAGGTCCCAAGCCCGAACAGCCTGCACATTGACCGCTCGGCGACCGGTTCTACGTGTCGTACCTTCAATGAGCAAGAGACGGGAACCAAACAGCAGGTTGCCGGAGTTATGTTGGGCCTCAGTAAAGAACGTGGTGTCAACGAGTCCGGTCCCGTCATCGACAGAGATAAACACCACCCGACGTCCGCTACGCATCGGCGGAGTTTGAGTAGCAACTCTAACTCCAGCAACCAACACGCGAGATTGGGTGCGCAGGCTCAACAGTTTGTCAGCTGGGGTCACGCCCAGAGCATTCAGATACGGGTAGTGGGATTGCATCAGGTGCGCGGTGGTATCCAAGGCGGTGAGATCTAATTCGGTCGCAACCTGTTCGGTTACCGTCGGAGCAGGAAACAGTGCCGGCAGGCTCGACAGCTCGGTGTCGGGAAGTTCAAAGGCCAGCTGCCCGGGAATTTGACGCGACGGTTTGCGGACTCGACGGCCCGACAGGTCTCCTGTGGCAGAGTCTTGTCGGGCATGTTGGTGTTGCAGATAGTGCACCAGATCGGTCCGCGACAGCCCGTGCGGGGTGATCAGAGCATCGAGAGCACCGAGCTGTGCTAAGTGTTCTAAGGTCCGGCGATGGAGTCCGGAGCGATCGCGCACATCAGCCAGGGTGGTATAGGGCCGTGCCGCGAGGAGACGTTTTCGTTCGGTCGCGCTCATGCCCGAGACCGTCGTCAGCGACAGCCGGATGCCCCAACGCTTTTGGTCGGGCACCCATTCCAGATGCATGTGCTCAGTGGACCGGTTAATATCGACCGGAAGCACCGGGATACCCAACCGGCGGGCTTCGGCGACCATCACACGTTGCGGATACATACCGGGGTCGTGTTCGAGTACTGCAGCCATAAAGGCTTCGGGGTAGTGGGTTTTTAGCCAGGCTGAATGGTAGGTGGGCACTGCGAAGGCTGCCCCGTGTGCTTTACAGAACCCAAATGACCCGAAAGCTGCCAGGGTGTTCCACACCTCGTCGATGACTGCGCGGTCCCACCCTCGTTGGTGTGCCCGGGAACGAAAATAGGATTCAACCTTGTCTTGTTGCTCCGAGCCGAGTTGACGACGTAGCTCATCGGCTCGGGCCAGTCCGCAACCGGTCAGTGTATCCAGGGTGCGCAGAATTTGTTCATGGAACACCGTGACCCCGTGGGTCTCTTCCAGAATCCCTTGTAGCGCCGGGTGAGGATAGTGCGCCGGGGCATCTCCGTTGCGGAAATCGAGGAAAGGCCTCACCATGTCGGATTTCATGGGGCCGGGGCGAAATAACGAGATATCAATGATCAGGTCATTGAGGTTTCGGGGTTCCAGTTTGCCGATCAGCTCACGCTGGCCCGGTGATTCAATTTGGAAACATCCGAGGGTGTGGGTACTACCGATCATGTCGAAGGTAGCGCGATCATCGCAGCTGACGTGTTCGAGGTCGATGACTTCCCCGGTGGATTCCTGGATCTGCTGGAGCGTGTAGGCGATGGTGGACTGCATGCGCACTCCCAGCACATCCAGTTTCAACAGCCCCATCGAGTCCATGTCGTGTTTATCAAACTGACTCATGGGCAAATCGATCCCGGAAGGTTGCACCGGGGTGCGATCGGGCAGGGTGGAATCGGAGAGGATCACCCCGCAGGGGTGCATGGAGATGTGTCGTGGCAACCGGTCGAGGCGTTCGGTGATATCAACTAGTAAGTCCAGCTGGTGATTGCCCAAGCTCCGTTGGGCCTGTAACCGGTGGGAGAACTCTGCTAGTTCTGGCATAGTTTCCATGGCTTCTCGGAAATGTGAGGCCGAAAACCGCCACATCTGTTGGGCAATGGCATCGACGTCGTGTTCTTCCATGCCCAGGGCACGTCCAGCATCACGGATCGCCCCGCGAACTCGGTACCCGTTTTGCATGCTCATTAACGTGGTGCGCGAGTCACCGAAGCGGTCAAAGATCGCTCGGTAGATCTCGTGGCGTCGGGCAGATTCGACGTCGATATCAATATCGGGCAGAGTCGACCGATCTTGAGAGAGGAACCGTTCAAAGATCAGCTCGTGTTCGATGGGGTCGACATCTGAGATACGTAAAACGTAATTGACCAGTGAGGACGCACCCGAGCCACGGGCCGAGGCACGCACTCCCATGTTCTCAATCATGGCAACCACTTCTGCCACGGTGAGAAAATAGCTGGAAAAATCCAAGTCCTGGATGATGTTCAGCTCGTGTTGCAGGCGATGGGACAGCTGAATTCCGTGGTGGGAATGTTCCGGCACTCCGGGAAAGCGTTGAGCAAGTCCGGCCCGGCAACGTTGCGTGAGTTCACGTCCGGGATCTGTGTTCAGACCGATCACCCCGGTTTCTGGAACCCTGGGTTGTCCCCATCCAAGATCGGTTCGAGGATCCAGCACACACCGGCGAGCCAGCTCTTGGGTACGGGTGATCAGTTGACGGGCTCCGCTCAGACCGGTACCTGCCTGATGCGATATTTCGCCAGCCAGCTGGTGCATCTGTGCGGAGCTTTTCAGCCACCCTTGGCCAGTGGGCTGAAGATCGTGTAACTGATCTAAACTGGTCAAGCTACGGGCCGCATCCAGCACATCGGCGGTGGCTGCTTGATCGGGGCTAACATAGCGCACCGCATTGGTGAGCACCGAGGGAAGTCTCAGGTCTTCGGCAACCCGTAAAAACTTCACCGCGTGTGAGGTTGAGAGTCGTTGCCCCGGCGGAGCTAGATGGCTGACAACCTCAATCCACAGCCCACCGTGTGGCAGGATATTTCGCCATTGACGTAGCAACTTCCGCCCGTCGTGGTAACGCCGTTGGGCAAAGGCGTGACCGACCGGTGATTCTGGACCCAGCAGAACATAGAGATCCGGTGCCGGTGCCGTAGTAGAGTAGCCGCCTCCCATGGCATCAGCCAGCTCTGTGACGGTGATGTAGGGGGCTCCCCCGCTGGTTCCGCCCAGCGTGTGTGCATGGGCCTGAGAGATCAGCCGTACCAGCGCACGGTAGCCAGCACCCATATGAGGTGAGGAGCATGACCCGGCCTCATGATGACCGGCTGCCAAAATAGTGAGGCGTCCTAACCGATGGCGTGGGATACGGCCTGGTTTCGGTGCAGGATGATCTCCAGCGACCGCTAGGTTAACTCCCACCACAGGTGCAATCCCGTGATCAAGACATGCGCGGAGGTGCTTTGCCATCCCGTAGAGCCCATCACGGTCTGTGAGCCCTAGAATTTCTGCCCCATCAGCAGCTGCTGCAGCCACTAAATCTTCTGGCCAGGACACACCGTAGTGCGTACTATACGAGCTGGAAACATTCAGATGGGGAAACGGCGAGGTATGCCGGATGCCCATCCCTAAGCGGTTTCCCGTTCGGCAAGCTGGGCACCATCGTGAACCTTAATGAGCCTCCACAGCCCGGAGTCCAGATGATGGGAGACATCCACGGTCATCACCGGTTGCGTGGACGAAGATATAGCGGGTCTGATCTGTAGGCGCCATACTTCGTGATCGATCATCCCTTGGCCCCTACCAGCGACAAAACGTGATTGTTGGGACCACCAGCGGCAACGTTGAAACCAACGCTGTGGTTCAGCGACCACGGTATAGTTTCGGCCCTTGAGATGCAGATGTAAGGGCATGCCGGCCGTGGTGCACACGACCCGAACAGATTGAGTTAACAACCCCATGATGATGCCTTCTTTCACCATACTTCCAATCAATCAGCCTGGTTCTCAGGCCAAATATGCAGAAATGGGAAGCACATGATCGTTGGGAAGGCCGATCATGACCACCAGTCTAAGAGAACATTCGTTCTAACTGCAACTGAACTTATCGGGCTACCAGGGACAAGATAAGAACATTTGATTGGTGGATAAAAGAGGGTGTGCGACCAAGCGAAGGATCTTAGAGTCCTGGAAGATGTTGCGTCTCGACCGGTTTAGTCAGTTCGGGGCCGTTGTTGCGCACATTGCCGACCGCGGTCGAGACCGGGTGCATCTGCCACTGGTCGCCCGCTGTGTCGTAGGCTTGTGCAACCACGGTATCGACCAGAGCTTGGGCCTGATCAGCATTGGTCAATTTCTCCGGCGCCAGCCAGTGGTCCATGGTCAACTGATTCATGGGCAACGGAAACCGATCATGCAGTCCCGCTAGCTCGTCGAGGACCTCGGGGCTACTACCGGGTTCCGGAGAAGCCCCGGTGAGGATCGTGGTAGACAGCACCCAGCCACGCGGATCATCGGTGGCTATTTCAGGGTCAGCCCACCATTCGTATAACCCAGCAAAAAAGATCGGGGCACCGTCTTTGCGGCTCACATAATAGGGCTGTTTTTTCTGGGTGCCTCGTGCAGTGGTACCGGGAAGCTCTTTCCACTCGTAGTATCCATCGACCGGAACCGCGCAACGTTGGGATCGAACGGCAGCACGAAAACTTGGTTTGGTGACCACCGTTTCTGATCTGGCATTGAACGTTCTGGACCCAAAGGACAGATCCTTCGCCCAGCCAGGGACCAGACCCCAGTGTGCCAGATGAACCTCCCGGCGCACGTGTCCGCCGGAATCGTCCGCGTTTTCGGACGTTGCCTCGACCGGTCGCTCCACGACAATCGCTACGTCCTTGGTCGGAGCCACGTTGTAGTCTTCACGGAGTTCTAGCTGTTCTTCCGGGGTGTGAGCCCCTGCGGCTGCAACTAAGTCGCCGATCGCTCGAGCCATCACAAATCGTCCGCACATGGTGCCAGTATGCCACGAGCTGCTCAAGCGTTCATGGTGAAGGACTGATCACAGCTTGCGGTAGCAATAATAAACAAACTCTTATATTTCGGTGCCGAACTGTGATGAGATGGAGAGCAAGGGAAAATTCCCTCTCACAACACTGAGCTTTCGTCAATTGAGGAGCGTGTGTTTCCCTGATGTCCCACCACGTCAAAGCAGCGGTTGTTAAATCCCAAGATGACCCGGTCTCCATTGAAACCATCGTGGTCCCCCATCCTGGGCCCGGTGAAGTCGTCGTCGATGTCAAAACCTGCGGCGTCTGCCATACCGATTACAGTTATGTCTCCGGTGGCGTAGGCGATAATTATCCGTATCTTCTCGGCCACGAGTCCACCGCTGTCGTCTCCGAAATTGGGGAAGGCGTTACCGAAGTTGCTGTCGGCGATAAGGTCATTCTGAACTGGCGAGCTGTCTGCGGTGAATGCCGCGCGTGCCGTAAGGGTGATCTGAAGTACTGTTTCAATACCCACAACGCCACCCAGAAAATGACTCTGGAGGACGGGACCGAACTCGAAGCAGCCCTGGGTATCGGGTCCTTTGCCGAGAAAACCCTTGTTGCCGCCGGTCAGTGCACCAAAATCGATGAAGTCCCAGAGTCTTCTGACGCTGCCGTAGGACTGCTGGGTTGTGGCGTCATGGCAGGTATCGGTGCTGCCATCAATACTGGCGAGATCAAACGAGGGGAAGCTGTGGCAGTCATCGGTTGCGGTGGTGTCGGCATGGCCGCTATTGCCGGGGCACAATTGGCCGGAGCTACCACGATCATCGCCGTCGATATCGAAGATCGGAAACTCGAGCAGGCGAAGCAGTTTGGTGCCACGGAAACGGTCAACTCGAAAAATACCGATCCGGTAGCTGCCATCCAAGAGCTGACCGGTGGGTTCGGAGCCGATGTCGTCATTGAGGCAGTCGGTCACCCTGAAACCTATAAACAAGCCTTCTATTCCCGTGACCTGGCCGGTCGCGTGGTCTTGGTCGGTGTACCACGCCCAGACATGGATATCACCCTTCCCTTCCAGGATGTCTTCTCTCATGGTGGCGCTCTCAAATCGTCCTGGTATGGCGATTGCTTGCCGTCTCGAGATTTCCCGATGCTTGTTAACCAGTACCGGCTGGGGCGCCTAGATCTCAATGCTTTTGTCACCGAACGAATTGGTCTCGATGACATCAATGGTGCTTTCAAAAAGATGCACGCGGGCGATGTCCTCCGCTCGGTTGTCGAGCTCTAACATCCAGTTTCGTTGCGACACTTTGTGCTCCAAAACCTCTGATTACCCGATACCGACCGTTGAGCGGTCCGAAGGAGAACCGACCATGACAGCCCGCATTGACCACCTCGAAACGTCAGGAACTTTTAGTCTCGATGGCGAAACCCATCAGGTCGACAACAATGTATGGATCGTCGGTAACTCGACCGAGTGCATCATCATCGATCCAGCGCACGATGCCAATGCTGTCCATCAGGCAGTCCAAGGTCGCAACGTCGCCGCTATCCTGCTCACGCACGGTCACGATGACCATATTTCCGAAGCTCTCACAGTTCGTGATTTCGTCGATGCCCCGGTTTTGCTCAATGCTGAAGACCGGATGCTCTGGGACGCGGTCTACCCCGTCCAAGGTCCCGACGGATCTATTCAGGACGGAGATACTTTCACGATTGCTGGTGTCACCTTAACAGCGTTTGAAACCCCCGGTCACTCGCCCGGATCCACCTGTTTCTATTCTGCGGAGCTGGAAGATGGGCAGGGCGCGGTCTTCACCGGTGACACACTTTTTGCTGGGGGGCCCGGTGCTACCGGAGGACGGTCCTACACCAGCTTTGACGCCATCATTAAATCGATTTCCGAGGTGTTGTTGGAGTTGCCTGAATCCACGCGGGTATTGACCGGTCACGGTGAGTCCAGCACCATCGGCACTGTAAAACCACACCTGCAGGAATGGATTGATCGCGGATACTAAAGATTATCGCGAAAACCAATCACAAGCACTTATTCAGCAGTGGCCGGAGACCTGTCGGGTCACCGGCCACAACGATAGGCATGCATGTTAGGCCCTCATATCACGTACCGACAGTGACTGTTCGGCACGCCCGAGATATCCTTTGCTGTCGGAAAGCACCGTGGAGGTAACCCCCAGACCGTTGTCGCCCAACGACACCGAGGTGGCCATCCCCAGCCAGTCCTCAGAGGGTTCGCGCATCAGGTGGATGCTCAGGTCAACGTTGGCGAAATAGACCTCGTCGTGATAGGGCTCAACTGCTGGTGCCAATCCGTTGGCGATATCGATCATCCCGATCGCGTGCACGAACGGGCTGGTAGGCTCATCCAGGATCATGGGAATCTCCGTATTGGCCCAGATCCGGCCGTGTCCCGGCGCGTGGTCGTCTGCTGCCCGAGATTGAATGGAGGCCACCAGTCCCCCGGCCCACCGCTTATTGAAGCCGGCATCCGGGGAACACTGATCAATCGGAGCGAGAAGTGTGTCATCATGCAGACGGTGTGCCCGGGACGTATCAGAGGAAATGAGTCGCCAGGTCCGCGCAGTCAGTACCGCACGGCCTTGGGCCTCCACAGTGGACTGAACCAGCTCGATAGTGCGACCGGGGCGAATGTTGCGGGTGGTGACCTTCACTTCGCCGGCATGAAGCTTGCCGAGAATATCGAAACTGATACGTGAGGTGGCGAAGTTCTCACGCGGTTCATAGGCCTCCAGTTCCGCGGCGACCAGGCCAGACACAGCAGCCATGTGCAGTTCATCGTCTTGCCAGGACCCAGTGGCACGTTCTGTTGAGGTGAAATATGAAATCCGAGTTCCCTCAGTGAACTCGGTTGCCCCGGATCGAACGAAATACGCGTGTGGTGTGGAGTGTGTTTCTTCAGCCATAACCGCTATCTAACCACTTTTTCACCACAAATATGAGGTCACACACACCCGAAGGGACCGAATGACTCTCAAAGAGTCGTCCTGTCAATCTGTTTGGCTCTTTGGCGTTGCTTCTCGACGTGGAGCTAACATAGCTCAGCCCCGCAGGTTTCTGCGGGGCTGAGCTATCGTGGTGGCTTGAAGTATTAGTTAGAAGTCCCAGTCGTCGTCTTCGGTTTCCTCAGCTTTACCAATCACGTAGGAAGAACCAGAACCGGAGAAGAAGTCATGGTTCTCATCAGCATTCGGGCTCAAAGCCGAGAGGATCGCCGGGTTCACATCGGTGAGGGTATCCGGGAACATGGCCTCGTAACCGAGGTTCATCAGGGCTTTATTGGCGTTGTAGTGCAAGAATTTCTTGACGTCTTCAGCCAATCCCAGCTGATCGTAGATGTCGTGGGTGTAGGTAACTTCGTTATCGTAGAGATCTTGCAGCAGGTCGAAGGTAAATTCCTTCAGCTCTGCCTGCCGCTCCGGGCTATCGTTGACCAGGTTGCGCTGATACTTATATCCGATGTAGTACCCGTGCACGGCCTCGTCACGGATGATCAGTCGGATCAAATCTGCGGTGTTGGTCAAACGTGCTTGGGAGGACAGGTACATCGGCCAGTAGAACCCGGAGTAGAACAAGAAGGATTCCAGCATCGTAGAGGCAATCTTGCGCTTCTGGGGGTCATCGCCTTCGTAGTGTTCGACCACCTGGGAGGCCTTGTACTGCAACGTAGGTTCGTCCCCGGCCCAGCGAAACACCTGGTCAATGGCGTCCGAGGAGGCCAAGGTCGAAAAAATCGAGGAATAGGACTTGGCGTGAACTGATTCCATGAAACAGATATTGGTGTATACCGCTTCTTCATGCGGAGTCAGCGAGTCCGGCATCAGCGAGACCGCACCAATCGTGCCCTGAATGGTATCAAGCAGGGTCAGACCCGCAAAGATCTTCATGGTCACGTCTTTTTCTTGGTCAGTCATTCGCGCCCACGACTGCAGGTCGTTGGAGAGCGGAACTTTTTCAGGCAACCAAAAGTTCGAGGTCAGACGATTCCAGACCTCCAGGTCTTTTTCGTCTTCTATATCGTTCCAGTTGATGGCCTGAAAGTTCGTAAACCGTGCTTTGACTTCTTCAGGTGTCATGATGTCCTTGGTGTCCTTTGGAGCAGATCGTCACGGAGTAGGGAGGCAAGTGCGGAACGAATCCGCTCACGACCCTACAGCATGCACGAGACGCAACCTTCGACTTCAGTTCCTTCCAATGCCAGCTGGCGAATCCGAATGTAGTACATGGTCTTGATGCCGTGGGTCCAGGCGTAGATCTGAGCCTTGTTGACATCGCGGGTCGTGGCGGTGTCTTTGAAGAACAGTGTCAGGGACAGCCCTTGGTCCACATGCTGGGTCGCAGCGGCGTAGGTGTCGATGATCTTTTGGTATCCGACCTCGTAGGCATCCTCGAAGTACTCCAAGTTGTCGTTATTCAAGTAGGGAGCCGGGTAGTAGACACGACCCAGCTTGCCTTCTTTACGAATCTCGATCTTGGACGCGATCGGGTGAATCGAGGAGGTCGAGTTATTGATGTAGGAGATCGAACCTGTCGGTGGGACGGCCTGCAGGTTCTGGTTGTAGATCCCGTGGGTCATCACCGAGTCCTTCAGTTCCCGCCAGTCATCCTGGGTCGGGATGTCAATGCCACTGTCGGCAAAGAGCTGAGCGACCCGTTCGGTCGCCGGCTGCCACGCCTGGTCGGTGTACTTATCGAAGAACACTCCGGAGGCGTAGTCCGAGTCTTCGAATCCTCCAAAACGTTCTCCGGTTTCGATCGCGATCTTGTTGGAGGCCCGCAACGCGTGGTACAGCACCGTGTAGAAATACATGTTGGTGAAGTCCAAGCCTTCTTCGGAGCCGTAGTGGATGTGTTCGCGTCCGAGATAACCGTGCAGGTTCATCTGCCCCAGACCGATGGCATGCGAGGAAGCATTGCCTTTGGCAATCGAAGGCACCGAAGCAATGTTGGACAGATCCGACACAGCAGTCAGCGCCCGGATCGCGGTCTCCACCGAGCCACCCAGGTCTCCGGAGTCCATAGCTTTGGCAATGTTCATTGATCCGAGATTGCACGAGATGTCCTTGCCCACGAACTCGTAGTCGAGGTTCTCGGCGTAGGTGGAGGCTTCCGAGACCTGCAGGATCTCTGAGCACAGATTCGACATGGTGATCCGACCCTTGATCGGGTTGGCCCTGTTGACCGTGTCTTCAAAAACGATGTAGGGGTAGCCCGATTCGAACTGGATTTCCGCTAGCGTCTGGAAAAAATCACGAGCGTTGATTTTCGTCTTGCGGATTCGAGGATCATCGACCATCTCGTAGTACTTTTCCGTTACCGAGATATCGCTAAACGGCTTACCGTAAACCCGCTCAACGTCATAGGGACTGAACAAGTACATGGCCTCGTTCTTCTTAGCCAGTTCAAAGGTGATGTCAGGGATCACCACTCCCAAAGACAGGGTCTTGATCCGGATTTTCTCATCAGCATTTTCGCGCTTGGTGTCGAGGAACCGGTTGATGTCGGGGTGGTGGGCGTGCAGGTATACGGCGCCGGCCCCCTGACGGGCACCGAGCTGGTTGGCGTAGGAGAAGGAGTCCTCCAGTAGCTTCATGACCGGGACCACGCCCGAGGACTGGTTCTCGATGTGCTTGATCGGTGCGCCGTTTTCACGCAAGTTGGTCAGCGACAGTGCCACGCCACCACCACGCTTGGACAGCTGCAGTGAGGAGTTGATGCCACGGGCGATAGATTCCATATTGTCTTCAACCCGTAGCAAAAAGCACGACACTAGTTCGCCCCGCTGTTTCTTCCCGGCGTTCAAGAAGGTTGGGGTGGCAGGCTGGAACCGTCCGCCGATGATTTCATCCAGCAGATTAGTGGCTAGTTGTTCATCGCCACGGCCCAGGTAGAGTGCGTTCATCACCACACGGTCTTCATAGCGCTCCAGGTAGCGTTCGCCGTCGAAGGTCTTCAGCGCATAAGAGGTGTAGAACTTAAACGCTCCCAAGAAGGAGGGAAAACGGAACTTATATGCGTAGGCACGGTCGAAGAGTGAGTCAACAAATTCTTTCGAGTATTGCTCGAAAGTCTCTGGCTCATAGTAGTCGTGCTCAATGAGGTACTTAATCTTCTCATCGGTGCTGTGAAAGAAGACAGTATTCTTATTGACGTGCTGTAAGAAGTACTGTCGAGCAGCAGCGTGATCGGCCTCAAACTGGATCTTGCCGTCGGGCCCGTAGAGATTGAGCATGGCGTTCAGCTCATGGTAGCCCATGTTCTGCCATGCTTCGGGCATCGACTTAGCGGACTGAATCAATTCTTGTTCCGTGACTGCTGTTGCCAAAATTCTTCCAATCCTTCTTTAACGCGGGCAACGTCGGAGGCGGTGCCCATCAGTTCAAACCTGTACATTACCGGTACCTGGGTCTTGGCGGAGATGATGTCGGCACCCAGGCAATAAGCATCGTAAAAATTGGTATTTCCAGAACCGATCACGCCTTGAAGTAGGTCCCGGTTTTTTTTGAGGTTGAGGAATTTGATGACCTGTTTAGGGACGGCCCCGCGACCGTCTCCCCCACCATAAGTGGGAAGCAACAGCACAAAAGGCTGTTGTGCTTCGAGGGTGGGTTCTTTGGTCATCAACGGCAACCGGGCGGTTTCCCCAGCTGGTAGCTGAAGTTTTTCCACGAAATGGTGGGTGTAGCCTGACGCCGATGAAAAATAGATCAGCCGAGCATTGGTGGTCTGCAGCTGCTGCTGTTCTGGGGAGCGAATAAATGAACGATCTGCGACCGCGGTGCTCATCTCGTGACTCCCTCCTGACAGAAAAAGGTGTTAGGCGACAGTGGTGGCCTGCTGCTGGCCGAGCTCAGCAATCTTGTCGGGACGGAAACCTGACCAGTGATCACCTTCGGTCATCACGACAGGAGCCTGCATGTAGCCCAGTGCACGCACCTGCTCCAGTGCCTCCATGTCTTCAGACATGTCGACCACCTTGTACTCGATACCCTTCTTATCCAGGGCACGGTAGGTAGCGTTGCACTGAACGCAGGCTGGCTTGCTGTAAACGGTCACGCTCATGATCTATCTCCTGAAAAACAAGGACGGTTTTTCAAAGCAACGCTTGACAACCAATCCGGGGTTCTTGGTCTCTTTATTCGATCTGCCAGGTCAGGTACGTTGTGGCGATCGATCTTGTTTAATACTACATCTAGGGATGAGCTTTGCAAGCAACCACAATATCCTGTGGATTACATGCCTGTAACTCCTCCACAGGCTTGTCCACAGAACATGAGGGTGAATGGCAGATGAACAGCAGTTGCGCATCCGCACGAACGCGCGCTTCTGACTCAACACCACGCAGGGTATCCACAACGTGTGCATGAGGTTGTCCACCCAAAAATCGCCAAAAAGTTTCTTATCTCACCCCGCGTGTCGCGCGTCGTAACCTGACAAAACACAATCCCTAGTGGACTCCATAACGGAAAACCACTAGGGATTGTGTCTAAGGGGTGCCGGTGGTGAAGATCGTCAGAATATAACTATGAGTCGCGCAGGAGCCCTGAAACGACCACCACCATGAGAGCTGACGCAGACCGAGCGTCTGGCGTACTCGGCCTGTCGATGTCAGGTCTAAGGCGCGTATTCCACGAGTGCTTCCATCAAGGCAATCACTCCGTGATCTGTATTGGCGCCAATCGCAAAATCTGCCACCTCGAATACCTCAGGATGAGCATTAGCGACCACGACCGACGTGCCAACGCCTTTAAGCATCTGCAGATCATTGAGGTAATCTCCCACGGCCATGCAGTCTTGTAGTGAGACCTCGTGATGCTTTCCCAAAGCGGACAACCCCGTGGCTTTACTGACGCGGGAATCCATGATGTCAACCCATTGGCGTCCCGAGCGCACGATATCGACAGTGGCGAGCTGCTCAGTATTTGCGGCATGCTCTTCGAGACTCGTCAGGAACCGTTGGTATTGATCCGCGTTGGGAATGTAGACGGCGATCTTCACGACGTCAAACTCTGCACGACCGACGGTGCTCACCAGCTCATCGTCATACCGCAGGCTCCGGTAATAGGCCTGAATGGCCTCGAACAGGGACGGATCAACCTGGCGAATGAGCGCTTCCGCAGCTGAACAGACCACCACCCCTACCCGGTCTAGTCCGGTCGTGGCAGCGGTGATCGCCCCTAATGTGGCCATCACCGTGGGCTTGTTCCACGATTGGGTGGCGATAACCTGGCCTTGACTGGCGACCACAGCACCGTTTTCCGCCACGAAGTCGCTGATCGTTTCGTCTGAAGCAAACATCTCTGACAAGGTCGCCAGCTGGCGTCCCGAGCTGGGCACCACCTGACATCCCGCCCGATGTAGATCCTGGGCTAATGACCAGAACGAATCCGGAATTCTCTTGGCCCCGTCCAGCAGGGTCCCGTCCATATCCAGGGCCAGTAACCGGGGAAAACGAGCCTCGGGGTCCTGTCTGACATACTCCACAATCGCCGGCCATGCCGTTGTTGCGTTCATAACTGTCTTCCTCATTCTCACCTATCCACCGGGGCAAGAATAGTCCTCGCCTTCTGGCCTCATCCTCGCTACTGCTCAACTCACCGGCTAATCTCACGTCACGCGGCGGGGTGTCAGGTTTGTCCCAGCAGAAGGTGCTTGAATGGACAGACATGACCACACTGCGTGAATTCGTTGCTCCAGAGCCATCCACCATTCACCCTCACGGTTTCGACCCGCAACGCTACATTGAGTTACAGTCACGCTATATTATCGAACGTCGCGAGAAGATCGGCGGCAAACTCTACCTCGAAATGGGTGGGAAGCTCTTCGATGATTTCCACGCTTCCCGAGTCCTTCCCGGTTTCACCCCGGACAATAAGATCTCGATGCTCCATCAGCTCCGCGATGAGCTGGAAATCCTCATCTGTGTCAATGCTTTCGATATCCAAGGTCAGAAGATTCGTGCCGATTTAGGCATTACCTATGAAGAAGATGTGCTACGGCTCATCGACGTGTTTCGCGAACGCGGAGTCCTGGTGCAGAACGTCGTGATTACACAATATTCAGACGATAATGCCCTCGCGAAAGACTTCTCTCGTCGCCTCGGCAACGCCGGACTGCAGGTCTCGCACCACTTCACCATTCCCGGATACCCCAATGACACGTCCCGGGTGATTTCCGACGAAGGATTCGGACAGGACGAATTCGCCGAAACGACCCGAGACCTGGTGGTCGTCACCGCACCGGGACCGGGGTCTGGAAAATTGGCGACGTCGCTATCGCAGATCTATCACGAGTACCAACGAGGTGTCGTCGCCGGCTATGCCAAGTTTGAAACCTTCCCGATCTGGAACCTCCCCCTAGAACACCCGGTTAACCTCGCCTATGAGGCCGCTACCGCCGACCTCGACGATATTAACGTGATCGACCCGTATCACTTGACCGCCTATGACGAAAAGGTGACCAGTTATAACCGCGACGTCGAGGTCTTCCCCCTGCTAAAGGCGATGCTGGAAAAGCTCTCGGGAACATCGCCCTATCAGTCGCCCACCGATATGGGCGTGAATATGGCCGGTCGGTGCATCAGTAACGATCTCGCCTGCCAGCACGCCGCTCAACAAGAGATCATCCGGCGCTGGTATAAGGCCAAGGTCGATGAATTCAAAGCCGATATCGACGACACCGTATCATCCCGGATTCGGATTGTGATGGCCAAAGCCGGGGTGGAGCCTCATGACCGCGTGGTGGTCGCACCTGCCCTGGAGCGGGCTGAGAAGACCGGCCAGCCGGCCAGCGCCATGCAAGTCGCCGACGGCAAGATTATTACCGGCAAGACCTCACCGCTGTTGGGGTGTTCCGCGGCGATGTTACTTAACGCACTGAAGTACTTGGCCGGCATTGACGATCACCAACACCTGCTGTCTCCTGAGTCGATTGAGCCGATCCAGACCCTGAAAACCCAGCACTTAGGTTCGAAGAACCCGCGTCTGCATACCGATGAGGTGCTTATTGCGCTATCGGTCTCGGCCGCTTCCAATCCCACGGCAGCCCGCGCCATTGACCAGATCAAGAATCTGCGTGGCTGCGATGTACACACCACGACTATTCTGGGCTCGGTGGATGAGGGCATCTTCCGGTCCCTGGGGATGCAAGTCACCTCCGAGCCAAAGTATCAGCGCAAAACACAGCTGTATCACAAGCACTAAAAATCATCCGCTGGGCCGGTCGCACGATATGCTATCAGTGTGACAGAACACACATTGCCTGCTCATCGCCAGCCCGCCACCCCGGACGCTGCCACCGAGTTGCTCGGGCTCAGCGACCTGGCTACCACCAGCGATACACCCAGCGCGCAGCAACGGTCCGGCTTTGCGGAGATGGCTCGCGCTATCACGGGGTTCAGCGCGCCCCTGGGTGTGCTAGACCGGCGGGCTTTCACCACCAATGTTGCTACCCTGCGCAACCGTGCCGACGGGATCCCGCTACGGGTGGCTTCTAAATCGGTGCGTTCTGTGCCGGTGCTTCATGCGGTGTTGCGTGTGCCGGGTTTTCAGGGGGTTCTGGCCTATTCACTGCGCGAGGCGATCTGGTTGGTGCGTGACGGTCTGGATGATGTGGTGGTCGCCTATCCCAGCGTCGATACCGCGGTACTGACAGAGCTGATCAGCGACCAGACACTCAGCGATGCCATCACCCTGATGGTCGACCACCCTGACCACCTCGGGCTGCTGGCTTCAGTGCACCGCCAGGCGGGCTCGCCGACCCACCGGTTTCGAGTCTGTTTGGACCTGGATTGTTCCTACCGGTTTGCGGGCTTGCACTTAGGGACCCGGCGCTCGCCCATTCACCACCGCCAGCAGGCGGTCAACGCAGCCCGTGCAGTGATCGCGACCCCGGCGCTCAACCTCGTGGGGATCATGGGGTATGAGGCTCAAGTGGCCGGGGTGAACGACACCAGCCCTGCGGTGCGGATGCTGAAGAAGCTCTCGGTGCCTGAACTGACCGCCCGCCGTGGTGAAGCGGTGTCCGCTATCGGCGAGCTGACCGAGCTGGAATTCGTCAACGGCGGGGGCACCGGCTCGGTGGAGTCCACCAGGATTGATCCGTCAGTCACCGAGATCACGGTCGGCTCAGGGCTCTACGCCTCCCACTATTTCGATCACTACACCACCTTCACGCAACGCCCGGCTACCTACTTCGTCTTGGATATCACCCGGATACCGGCACCCGGGTACGTCACCGCCGCCGGTGGCGGATGGATTGCCTCCGGAGCACCCGGACCAGACCGGTTACCGGTTCCGGTCTACCCCGAGGGGTTACGCCTGACCTCGCGGGAAGGTGCCGGCGAGGTGCAGACCCCAATGACCGTAGCTGCCGGTCACCAAGTGGGTATTGGCGACCGAGTGTGGATGCGCCATACCAAGGCCGGAGAGCTATGTGAGCATCTCAATGAATTGCACGTCGTTGATGGCGCTGACCATCTCGGAGTGGTCACGACCTATCGCGGAGAAGGACAGATGTGGTGATGGCAATACCACGGTGGTTACCACGTCGAAAACCCATCGGATCACAGCGGAATTGGTCGGGTCATTACCGGTGGAGCCCGCGCACCACCCTGAATCCTAGGTCGGTGGATGAACTACAGGCCATTCTCACCCGGGCCCGAACCACCGGCCGGCAGGTACGTCCGGTCGGTTCTGGACATAGCTTTTCGGCCGTCGCGGTCGGTGAAGACATCCAGGTGCTCACCGATCATCTCAGCGGGCTAATCGACATCGATCATCGCGCCGGGCGGGTGACGCTAGCAGCCGGTACAAAGTTGTGGCAGATCCCGCACCTGTTGGCCGGCACGGGGTGGGCGATGGAGAATCTCGGTGATATTAACCGCCAGTCCATTGCCGGGGCCATCTCCACCGGAACTCATGGCACCGGACTCCGGTTCGGTGGGCTTTCCTCCCAACTTGCCGGATTGGCTATGATCACCGGCGACGGCGAGCACCTGAAAGTTTCCGATCAACACCCTCAACTGCTGGACGCCTTGCGGGTGACCCTGGGCGCTTGTGGTGTCCTCACCGAGGTCACCCTGCAACTGGTCCCCGACTATGATCTGCACACCAGCCAGTGCTTGCAACCCATCGACGAGGTACTCGATGGGTGGGAACAGCTGAACACAGACAACGACCACTTTGAGTTCTTTTGGTTCATGCGTAGCCAGCAGGCGGTCACCAAAACCTCTCGTCGGCTTCCCGCCGGGACCGCGGCGAAGACTCAGGCCGGGCATTCCCGCCTCGTGCAACGAGGTCAAGACCTCACCGGGCTGGTGCGCGAGGAGGTGATCAGTAACGCCGGATTCGCTGCGATCTGCCGGCTGGGCAATCTGGCACCGCAGGTGACCCCACGACTCAATGACCTCACCACTCGGGGGTGGGGTCAATCCGAGCGGATCAAGAATTGGGCGACTGCTTTTGCTTCACCGCGGCGAGTACGGTTCAACGAGACCGAGTTCGCCGTAGATTTCCAGGCAGTTCCCGAAGTACTACGCGAACTTGACCGAGCCCTGCGTGATCGGGGCTTATCAGCCACATTCCCGATCGAGGTGCGTAGTGCGGCCGCCGATAGCGGGTGGTTAGCCACCAGCCAGGGTCGAACCACCGGCTATATTGCCGTGCACCGGCACGCCCCAGAGGATTTCGCCGACTACTTTGCCACCGTCAGCGAGGTGATGTCGGCGTATCAGGGCCGGCCTCACTGGGGTAAGTGGCATACACTGACCGCCGAGCAGTGTGCTACACGCTATGAACACTGGGAGGATTTCCTCCGGGTGCGTCAATGTCTGGATTCCTCCGGGACGATGCTGAGTCCGCATCTGCGCGAGGTGTTCGGTCTCTAGCGGATAGCGTCCAGAATGGCCGGCACCTTTTCCTCCAGGTCCGGCTGTCGTGTGGGGTAACCTTGGGCGCCCTGGGACTCACAGGCGAAGGATCCGGCGACGGTGCCCCAGGCGGCTGCCGTGACCACGTCTTCGCCAGCGACCAAGGCCGCCACCAGGGCTCCCGTGAAAGCATCCCCGGCGCCAGTGGTATCGACCACGTCGGTGTCTCGCGCCGGCACCGTCACCAGCTCCTGGCCCTGCTGAGTACACACCTGGCACCCGCGCTCACCCAGGGTCACCACCACATCAAGGTGATAGCGCTGGGAGAGTCGAGTAGCCAGATCAACGGTGCCCAGACCCGAGGTATCGCCACTCAACGTGGTGGCTTCAATCTCATTGACCACCAGCACGTCGGTGTACTCCAGCACCTCAGCGTGAGTGGTTGCCGGGGCAGCGTTGAGCACCGTGCGAGCACCAGCCCGCTGCCCAGCGCGTAGTCCGGCCACCACACAGGGGTAGGGAATCTCCAGCTGGGCCAGGACGAGATCATCGGTGCTGACTTGGTTCAACGAGGCGACGGCATGGTCGGGATGCAAGGCAGCATTGGCTCCGGCGGCCACAATAATGCTATTTTCCCCTTTCCGATCACGCTGGATGGTGGCAATGCCAGTGGGATGGGACTCCACCTGGGTCACCAGCGAGGTATCGAGACGGGGTTCGGACGTGATGGTCTCGACGATCAACTCAGCTTCGACATCAGTTCCGAGACATCCCACCAGATGCGTCCTCGCCCCGTAGCGTGCAGAGGCCACCGCCTGGTTGAGTCCCTTTCCGCCCAGCGAGGCGGAAGTGTCCTGGGCAAGAATGGTCTCCCCTGCCCGCACGATGTGTTCGACCAACAAATAACGGTCCACATTAGCGCTACCCAGCACGTAAACCTGTGGCTCGGCCATGAGCTGCTCCCTTCCCGACGGCCCAGCCCGACACTAACGTCGGATACTGGCTAAGAATTCCTGGGTGCGACGTTGCTGGGGGTCTTCGATGACCTGCCCGGCCTCCCCTGCTTCGACCACGACTCCCCCGTCCATGAACACCACCGTATCGGCGACATTCCGCGCAAAGCCCATTTCGTGGGTGACCACCAACATGGTCATTCCATCCTCGGCAAGCTCGCGCATCACGGTCAAGACTTCTCCGACCAGCTCTGGGTCCAGCGCCGAGGTGGGCTCATCGAACAGCATCAGTTTCGGGTTCATCGCCACCGCCCGAGCGATGGCGACACGTTGTTGCTGACCACCCGAAAGCTGGGCCGGATAGGCGGTGGCTTTCGCAGCCAGACCCATTTGGGCCAAGAGCTTCTTCGCGGTGGCTCGGGCCTCATCCAGGGGCTGCTTTTTCACCTTGACGGGTGCCTCAATGATGTTCTCCAACGCCGTGCGGTGCGGGAAGAGGTTGAACTGTTGGAACACCATGCCAATCTCAGAGCGCTGGGCGGCGGCCTGTTTCGGGGTGATTTCGTGCAGTACCCCGTCCTGTTCCCGGTAGCCCATCAGTTCACCATCGACGTAGAGTCGGCCGGCGGTGATCTGCTCCAGGTGATTCACGCATCGTAAAAACGTGGACTTGCCCGAGCCCGAAGGTCCAATCAGACAGGTGACTTCTCCGGGGGCAACCTGTAGATCGATGCCTTTGAGCACGTCCAGATCTCCGTAGGACTTCCAGATCTGCTGAGCATCAATCATGGGTGTCAGGCTGGCTTGAGCATTCATCGGTTACGACGCTCCTTGTCTGCGGAGTTGACCAGGGTGATGTTGGAGGGGAAATCACCTTCCGCGTCGGCCAGTGCGACCAACTGACGTGGCGTCAGTTCGCGGGAGACTCCCTTGTTGAAATGCTCTTCCAGGTAGTGTTGTCCGATCATCAGCACCGAGGTGATCGCCAGGTACCAGGTGGCTGCCACCAACAGCATCGGCACCGGATCAAACAGCGCATTGGCAATATCCAGCGACCGGCCGTAAAGCTCCAGCGAGTACGGAATTGCCACGACCAGGGAGGTCGTTTTCAGCATCGAGATCAGCTCGTTGCCGGTGGGTGGAATGATGATGCGCATCGCTTGCGGCAGGATGGTGCGACGCATGGTCAGCCACCAGCCCATGCCCAACGCTTGGGAGGCTTCCACCTGTCCTTCGGGGACCGCTTGAATGCCGGAGCGGACAATTTCGGACATGTACGCGCCTTCATTGAGCGATAGGCCGACCACGGCCAGGACGAACATATTCGACAGCAACGACTGCACGTCGATCTCGGCAAATCCGAGGTTGATTGACTGGTACAACGAGCCGGCCAGGCCCCAAAACACCAACTGGACGTAGATCGGGGTTCCACGGAAAATCCACAGGTACAGCCACGCCACCGATTTGAGCACGATATTCGGCGACATCCGCATCACCGCAGTGACCGATCCGAGGATGACGCCGAACAGCATCGACAGCACGGTCAGTGCCAGGGTATGTCCGGCGGCGTTGATGATGCGGGTGTCAAACAGGTAAGACCGGTAGACGTCCCACCCGTAGTTCTCGTTGTTCAGCGCCGAGATCACGAACCACAACAGCAATCCGGCCACCACCACGGCGGCTACCCACCGACCGGGATGGCGCAAGGGCTTGGCGCGAATGGGTTCGGGCCTAACCGCTCGGCTCTCGGGTGATGTCTTAGCTGTGGTGTGATCTGTCATGTGCTGGCTCCACTAGGGCGCGGGTGTGTGGGATGAGGGGATCTCGACGGGTTTTTCGTTGACTAAGGGTTCTTCAATCAGACCGTCCTGAATATTCCATTGGTCCAGAATCTCTTCGTAGGTACCAGTTTCAATGAGATACGCCATGGCTGCGACCAGCGCGTTGGTGAGTTCTGCATCTTTCGGCACAGCAAAACCGTAGGGAGCGGCGTGATACATCGGCCCGACCTCCTGAATCTCGCCGTCGGCTTGGTCTTCAACCCAGCTGACAATCGGAGAATCCGCGGCGAAGGCATCAGCCCGACCCAGCACAAACGCGGTCGCGGCATTATCCGAGGTGTCATAGGCCAGAATCTCGATCGGTTCCTCGCCGGCTTCTGCACACGCTTGGGACTTGGGAATGATCTCATCGGTTTGGGCCACGGTATTACGTTGCACGGCCACGGTGAGTCCACAGGGATGTTCGGGATCGATCTCTGCGTCGCGCTCGGCGTGCTGGGCCCACTGAATGCCGGCGTAGAGCGTATTGACGAAATCGTAGTTCTGCCGACGCTCTTCGGTGTCGGTGAATCCGGAACCGCCCACATCCACGGTGCCGGATGACACCGAGGGCAGGATGAGGGCGAAGTCCTGCTCTACCGGTTCAAACTCTAGACCCATCACTGAGGCCAGAGCTCGTCCCAGGTCCATTTCGGTGCCGATGATGGTGCCATCGGAGTCTTTGAATTCGAAGGGTGCAAAGGGCGTGTTGGTGCCCATCCGGAGCACGCCACGTTCTTGCAGGTCCTCGGGAACCAACGCAGCAATCTCGGGGACGGTCTCAGGCACGATCTCGACCCAACCATCAGGATTGCCCCGCTCTTGGTTGGTGCAACCGGTCAGCACCAGGCTGAGCACTACCAGAGTAGCCCACAGCTGCCACAGCGAGACGACACGTCTGGTTTGGGTTCTGGACATGGTCGAATACTACCTGTTTCTCCAGGTCAACGGCGCACCGCGTGACCGGCTACCGAAGAATGACCGGAAGAACAAAGAGAGCGAGAGAACTGACTAGGATCAAGCCGACCACAGTCATCCAGAGTCCGGCTTTGACCATATGAGAGATCTTCAGCTCCCCGGTAGAGAACGCAATCGCATTGGGCGCGGAAGCAACCGGAAGCATGAAGGCACATTGGCAGGCCTGGGTCACCATCATCGCGAAAATCACCGGGTCGTGTCCCACGGAGGCGGCGACCCCAGCCACGATCGGTACAAAGGTGATGATCGTGGCCATCGAAGACGTGAATTCCCTCAGGACGATCACCAATAGCACCACCATCGGGGCCAGCACCCAGACTGGAACGGCACCAAGGCCGCCCAGGGAAGCACCTAGCCAATCAGCCAAGCCACTGTCGGTCACTTGGGCCGATAGCGCTCATCCCCCACCACAAAGAATCAGCACACCCCACGGTGTCTTCAGCGCGGTTTCCCAATTCATCAGCATCACACCTTTGGATGGCTGAGCAGGGATCACGACGGTAGCCACGCCGGCAACCAGGGCGATCACCGCGTCGGTGGCCCAGGGGTCGTCAAAGAGCATCGGGACCACGATCCAGGACACTGCAGCGCTCAGAAACATCATCGTGATACCCAGTTCGCCGGAACCCATCGGGCCCAATTTCTTCAGTTCCGCAAGGAAGAGGTCGCGACCTCCAGGGAGATCTTTCACCTCCGGGCGAAACAAAACCTTGGTGATGATCAGCCAACCCAGGACGAGAAAGACGATCAAAAACGGAATGCCAAACAGCATCCACTGTAGGAACCCGACCTGGTAACCGACCGTTTCCTGCAGGTATCCCACCACGAAGATATTGCCTGGTGAGGCGATGATGGAATCACAGGCACTGAGCGTGGCGGCATAGGCAATCGCAATCATCAGCCCAATACCGAATTGTGAGTGGCCGGAATCGGCGTCCCCCACATCACGACCCCCGCCTTCCTCGCGCACCAGTGGAATCATCATCAGCGCGGTGGCGGTATTGGAGACCCACATACCGAGCGCAGCGGTGGCCATCATCAACCCCAGAATCATCCGGGAAGGTTTCGTCCCCACGACCAAGACGATGAGTATGGCGATGCGACGGTGCAGGTTCCAACGCTGAATGCCAAGTGCGAGCAGGAATCCGCCGAGCAACAAGAAGATGATCTCGCTGGCATATGATCCGGCGACTTCATCCAGGGGAAACACCTGGGTGGCCGGGAACGCGATAAGTGGCACCATGGCAGTAACCGGCAACGGCACGGCTTCGGTAACCCACCAGGTTCCCATCAGCACGACGACCGCGGCGGTCACCCGTGCCGCTATGGCTAGCTCATCGGGCATGAGAAAACCCACAAGCACGGTCAGCCCCAGGCCGAGCAATCATCCCGCATACCGGATGTTTGGGGTTCTGGATGTCACGCCTTAGTGATAGGCACCGCGCAGCTCCCTCACATCGTGTGGCATCGTGACAGCAGCGCGTCCACAGCATCTGCCAGAACTTTGTGGGGACTGATCTGGTGTGTGGCCTTGAGTCGAGCGTAGGTCGGCGCCCGCTCGGCATCGACGGGCACGCGTTTTTCATCGAAGGCCATGGGCGCAGTGAGCGCCGACCCTATCACCACATTGGACAACTGATAGGCGGTCCCGAGCGGATCGGCCACTCCTGCGCTGTCCAATAACACGCACATCCGCTCGGACAGGGCCAAATACGCTGGGCCCCGAGGGGCCCGCATGCCGATGACCTGACCGGCCCACCGATGAGTGGTGAGATGTGTAAAAAAGCACTGCATCAGCAATGGCAGCTCAGCCTCACGGGTCGCTACCGCCATCTGTGCGTCGTCCGCTAATGCTATATCCAAGGCAAGATCGTAGAGATCATCTACCGATTCCACGCGTGAGTAAAGACTAGCGGGAGCTACACCGATGTCTTGAGCGACAGCACGCAGGGTTAGTGCTTTCAGCCCCCCAGCATCTAATAATCTCACCGATGCTCTGGCAAGATCTTGGATATCCACCGCGCGGAGGCGTTGCACAGGCTTGGGGTGTTCCCAATAAGTCATCGCACCATCCTGCCGATCACCGCCGAGAACACCCGCCTGCGTCTCCTATCCGAGCTAGATACAGAAGCGTATGCGACCGGCGCCAGAGATGAGTCGGTGCGACGCTACGGCCACCTCCCCGAGCCGGACTACACATCGGAGTCTGTGCAGCGGATGATCCGTTCACGGGTACAGGAACCTTCATTGTGCGCCTGCTGCAGTCGGGCATCATCAACACGCACGACCTGGCTCGCAAATATGCGAACGAACTCCACGCGAACGAACTCATGCTGTTGGCCTACTACGTGGCCGCTATCAATATTGAGGCCACCTACCACGGTGTTATGGGTGGTGAGTACACGCCGTTTGAGGGAATCGTCCTGGCTGACACATTCCAGATGTCAGAAGACGGCGACACCCTCGACACGCAAATGTTCACGCAGAACAGCGAACGTGCCACTCGCCAGCTGGACTGCCCCATACAGATTATTCTGGGCAACCCGCCGTACTCAGCCGGACAAACGAGCGCGAACGATAACAACCCAAATCAGACGTATCCGACACTCGATAGCCGAATCCGCGACACTTACGCTGCCAAACGAACAACCAAGGGTGGAAACGTCAACAGCCTGTACGGCTCCTACATTCGGGCTATTCGCTGGGGAGCTGACCGTTTGGACGACCAGGGCGTTTTGGCCTATGTGACGAACGGTGGGTATATCGACTCGAATTCAGCCGACGGGTTGAGAAACAGCCTCATCGACGACTTTAACCACCTGTATGTGCACAACTTGCGAGGTAATGCTCGAACCTCGGGAGAACAGCGTCGCAAAGAAGGCGGAAATGCGTTCGAAGCGGGAAGCCGCGCGACTGTTGCCATCATGTTGGCGGTCAAAGACCCTGCTCACGCAGGGCCGTGCGTGCTGCACTACAACGACATTGGCGACTATCTGAGCCGTGAAGAAGCTCGAAATCGTAGAGACATCCGACGTTGGCACTATCGAATGGTCTGAGCTTGAGCTGAACGAGCGTGGCGAATGGATCAACCAGTCGTCAGACGCGTTTCAGGCGTTTTATCCGATTGGCGATAAGCATCGTGATGAAACTACGAGGGCATTGTTCTCAACGTACTCAGCAGGCTTGCAGACTAATCGTGATGCGTGGGTCTACAACTTCAGTGAGAAGAAGCTGAGGTCAAATGTGGCCGCTCTAGTGGGACATTTGATGAGGTGCGCGTTTCCTACCAGGCTGAACCGCGTGAGCACCGTAACGAAACCGATGTCCAGAAATGGCTTGGAGACAATCCAGAGTATTTGGACGCAACGAGGATCAAATGGTCCCGCTCTTTGCGTAACTGGGCGGCCCGGGACAGACAGATTGAAATCAGCTCAGACACGTTCCGCAGGAGTATCTACAGGCCCTTCATGAAATCCAGTCTTGCTTTTGGGTCGGGACTCAATCATGAACGCAGCCAGGTTCCGCGGATGTTCCCGGAAGCGGGAATGGAGAACTACGGGTTTTATTGCTTGTCGGGTGGAGGAGGACACCACTTTGCAGTTTTGGCTGTCAACGTGATCCCAGACTTGCATCTAATTGAGACTGGCCAGTTCTTCCCACGGTTTACCTACGAAAAGCTGGATGACTCATCAGGGCCGAGCGATCCGCAGGGGACGTTCGACCTGACCGATGGCCGCGTTTCGGGTGACACCGTCGTCAACGGATACAGGCGGATCGACAATATTTCTGATGACGCGCTCCAGCGCTACCAAGCAGCGTTCGGTGACGGGGCGACGAAGGACGACATCTTCGCAAGCATTTACGCTCTGCTTCATTCGGAGCTGTATCGGAGCACCTATGCGGCTGACCTTAAACGGCAGCTGCCGTAGATCCCGTTGCCGGACACGGCGGAGGATTTCCGTCAGTTCGTTGAAGCCGGTGAGCAGCTGTTGGAACTGCACATTCGCTATGAGGAGCAGCCGGAGTATTCGTTGGGTGAAGAAGCCGTGTTTGGCGATACTGACGACCTAGATTTCTATCGTGTGCAGAAGCTGCGTTGGGGGCGGGAAGTCTCGTACGCCGAACAAAACGCAGATTGTGGTGAATGACAACATCACGCTGACAGGCATTCCGGATGAGGCTCACGAATACATGCTCGGGTCACGTTCGGCCTTGGAGTGGATTCTGGATCGATACCAGGTGAAGACTGACAAGAACTCCGGCAATGTCAACGACCCCAGCGACTGGGGGTCTGGAGCACGGAAACCCGCGCTACATTGTGGACCTCATCAAGAAGATCACCTATGTGAGTGTAGAGACGGTGAAGATCGTTAATTCGCTACCGAAACTCACGCTGCGGAAATAAGGTGTAACACCTTGGGGTCATGTGCAAGGAGATCAGACCCCGTGCGTTCCCTAGTCACTACCTCCCGCGCCTAAACCGCTATCTAAGGGAGCGTGCACTTTAGCGTCACCCCCCTCGCGTTGACCCTGTTTTATCGGTTTGAAGCGGCGTATAAGCGATACTGCATAACATTCGTGGATGCTTATGCATACGGCAAGTCTCCTTGTGTCATGGTAGTGTTATTCCGCTGGCTCTTGTCAGTGAGAATACTTACATTAAAGGAGAGGTTCATGCGCGTATTTCGTGCAACCTGTGCCTCACTCGCGGCTGTTGCAATTACGGCTTTTTCGTTCGCCACCACTCCTGCCTTCGCGGGACCAGATGACGATCGTAGCGTCGAGACGAAAGCACACATTGACGCGCCCAAAGTTTTTTGGAACAAAGAGGCGAACACATTCGACATCAACTCACAGTCGAACGGGAAAACAGCTCCGCTGGACAAGACAGCAAACTGGGTGGGTCGTGGCTACAACTATGACGGTAGCCAGAACTACGTATTCCCAGTTACTAACGACCACCGCCTCGGCTTTCTTGGCAAGGACGGCCAGCTTCTCTACATGGCCCCACAGGTCCCTGGGCCTGGCAATAGCCCCATTTGGTCAGGTTTCGGCGCTGACACCGCAGTCCCTATTGAACAGTTCCGTGACGGGAATTTCGCCCTGGAACTCGTGGGCTTTAATGGCCCCGGCCAAATGAACATGTTCAACTATTCGACATTCGGCGACCTACCGGTGACTCGCTTGTTCTCCTCCCACGACAAGGTTTCTCGGACAGTGTGGTTAGACCCAGGTACGCACACCCACAACATCACCACGTTTACAAAGCCGGGCCGCTACGAAGTCACTTTCGATGCAAGTGCGCGGAAATCTGACGGTTCTTTCACGGCTTCAAAACCAACCACGTTAGTGTGGCGGGTAGGTGGTACCAACCCCGCCGACGAAAAGCTCGGTGACGTGAGGGTCGCGTATGACCAGGCCGCAGGTGTCACGGGCAATTCCGCTCCGAGCTTCACGATCGCCCCACACGCAGGCAATGAAAAAGACGGCGATAAGAACCTCACTGATCTCACTTTCAATGCTGGTAACGACGCCGCTGAAGGTACGGTCGTGTTCTACATCGACGGCTACCACCTCGCCGAAATCCCTGTTACGGGTGGTAAAGCAACGTGGAGCGAAATGATCGGCTCTCACACATCAAGTTTCCAGGCCGTGTTTGTGCCCACCCAGGGTGCTGCACGCTGGATCAGTGCACCCCTGACCTCAAGCACCGGGCAGACAGCAGTGTCCACCACGAACACAGGGCAATTCCCCACAGAAACACCTGACACACCTGCCGGAGACTTCTCAACAGGCGAAGTAACGGTGAGCTCGCGCGATGTGTCCGTCAACGCACACACCCAAGGTGACGGCAACCGAGTCACAATTGACACGAAACCCGCTGATGACTCTCTTATCTACAACATCACGGGTGGCTTTTACGAAGAAGGTTACGACGAACCAACGTGTGCGGTAGATGGTGTAAGTGGCCCTGGGCGCCGTACGCTCGAAGTTAGTCGCGAGTACTGCACGGGAGACGAGTACACGCTACGGCTCACATTGGAGCCACAGCCGCGCGCCGCAATTGGTAATACAGACACCATTGACCTTGGACAGGTCAGTAACACGGGCAATACAGTTCAGGCCCAGTTTTCCGAAAGCGGTGCCACCACCACACCCGACCCAGGCGACGGTAGTGAAACACCAAACCCAGGCGACGGAAACGACGGCTCTGACGAAAGTCTCCTCAACACGCCTGTCACGATTAATAACGGACACGTCGACCTGCGTGCCATGGACCTCAATGGTGAACTGACCGTAGCGCTCGGTGACGATTCGCGACAGCACGCACAGGAATCCGTGACACGCACTATCGACTCGACGACCCTGGAAGTCACGAAACTTGCGAAGGTTAAGCGTGAAGGCAACGTGCTTGCCAACCCAAGCTACGACGTCCTCGGTCCCAAAGGCACTGAACTCTACATTCTGCCGCAAGCTCAACAACCAGGCCGTGTGTGGCCAGGTTTTTCAAGCGAAACACTCGACCGCATGAAGTATCCCGAAGGTGCGACGATGACACTCACACCTGTGAGCGCACCTGAAGGCGGAAAATGGTTTGCCTACACGGAGAACCTCGGCTCCATTCAAACGATGTACGCATCCAGCGAGAAGGCTGCAGACATTCCTCTTCCGCCCGGAACCCACATGCACACTGCGTGGGCATTCACCAAACCTGGAACGTACACGATCGACGTGACGGCGCGCGCCAAGCAGGAGGTGGGCGGTGCACGAAGGGCTGGTGGCAGTGTGACAGCGAAGACGCAACGTCTCACGTTCGTCGTGGATCACAAGCCAGGTGGTGAAGACGGAGACGTCTCGACTCCGCCAAGTGAAAAGCCGAGTGAAGCACCAGGCGAACAGCCAACGCAGGAACCACCTGTGGAGCCGTCGCAGGAGCCAACTCAAGCCCCGTCACAGGAACCGTCAGAGGAGCAGCCTGGCGAGGAGCCCGGTGAAGCACCTTCGCAGGAGCCAAACGAACCGGCTCAGCCTGGTGAGTCCGACAACGACGACAGCAGGAAGCCTGACGACAAACAGACGGAAGCTCCTGCTGAAGGAGACGGAGGCGACTCCGACAACGGTGCGAACAGCACCTCGGGCGGTTCAGGTGACAACACTGGTTCGAATGATTCGAACGGCACTGGTGCAAATGGTTCAAACGGCACCGCTTCGAACAACGGCAACTCCCTGCCCCGTACCGGTGCCACGGTACTTCCGGTTGGACTGACCGCTGGTGCACTTGTTGTTGCTGGTGTTGCGCAACTTGTAGCTGCACGCCGTCGCAAGAGCTAAGTCCTGCACAACGAGGGCCCGCACTTTCCTTTAGCGCCTCCCGCCAGGTGAGAAATCAGTTCATCCTGGCAGGTCGCGGTTGGGGAGGTGCGGGCCTACTTTCTACCACCTCGGGAACGGCCACCCCAGCAGACAAGCGACTCTAGTGGGTTGTCCTCAGAGTCAGCTGCTTAACGAACAGTGCCAATACAAGTGCGGCTGCTACGAAGGGCACGCCACTTACAAAAACTAAATGCATCGCTTCGCCCATGCCCTGGTGAATGGCATCGGCAATTGGGCCTGGTAAGGCTTCAAGTTTCGCCGGATCCAAGGCAGAACCAACCCCTGAACCCGCACCCATCGAGCCGCCCATATTCTTGGCCCCCCGCAGGCAGATGTTCTTGAATCTTAGGCATCATCGCCGAACTCATGATCGACCCCAGCACCGCAATTCCAATCGTGGACCCGACGTTACGGAAGAACTGCACCGCCGCAGTTGCAACCCCCAGTTCAGTACGGTCCACCGCATTCTGAACCACCAGCGTGTACGTCTGCATGCACCTGCCTAAACCCTTGTGTTCCGATTTTTCCGACTCCGTGAAAAGCTATTAATCACGAGCTTAGGGGCAGAATTGTTTGTTCCCAAAGCTGCGTCGAACAACTTTTGACCATCGTCTGTAGAGCCAGTAAGGATGCGGATGCGGTCAGGAATCGACTTGGCTGTCTCGGATACCGCGTGAAACAGAGACTCGGCGATCAGTTCTTGGCTGCAATACTCCATCAGGCGTTCGTGGGTACTGCGCCGCTGAAGCTCCTCCACGAGAGAGCTGGTGAGACGCTCGATATCATCGAATGTGCGTGCCGCCTCAGCGAGTTGGGTCAACTCGCCAGCATCGTCGATATGCCATCCTTCGGTCGCCAGCACCTTGTTGAGCAAGCGGCGCAAATCATCCCAACGCTGACGATCGGTGGTATACCGTGTCGGGCTCATCGCCGTCGCTATGAACTCACGAGTGTGTTGACCTGCTTGCGCTACGGACATTCCCTCCGTAAGCGCGCCAAACAGTCCTTCTCGCTTACTCCCGGCAACACGCGGTGGCGCTCCAATGTCGAGGAGAAGTTCGTCGATTTGGCTTCCGCTTAGGCCCGGCAAATCAGTACTGGCCAGGACATTCGCAATACTGCGGATAGTCGAGCGTTGGGAGAAAGAATCGGACTGCATCACCGCTCAAGCTTCTCATGTGAGCGAGTGGCCTGAGTATTTCAGCAAGACCGGGTGTCCGGATTCTTGCACGCTCAGGGGCGTATACGTGAGAGCCCGAAGCGGCCGCACCCGTGGCTTGCTGGAATTCACGTCAATCCTGGCTCTTAGAAGGAGCCAAACATGGCTACGAGAGATCTTCAGGTATTCACTAACGATGCCTTTGGAACGATCCGAACTGTCGAGCATGAGGACAAGGTGTATTTCTGTGGCCGTGATGCGGTAACGGCGCTTGGATACACCAATACGAGCAAGGCGATTCAGGATCATTGCCGTGGGGTTCCGTTTCGTTACCCCATCGTCGATGTGAACCGTCCTGGGTTTCGTTCCTAGATGGTTGGTAAAGACAGTTCATC
This sequence comes from Auritidibacter sp. NML100628, assembly GCF_003185985.1. Taxonomy (NCBI): domain Bacteria; kingdom Bacillati; phylum Actinomycetota; class Actinomycetes; order Micrococcales; family Micrococcaceae; genus Auritidibacter; species Auritidibacter sp. NML100628. Next base: position 6,662 of record NZ_QHLP01000002.1, on the reverse strand, counting down.
GTTGGTGAGGCTTTCGGTGTATTGGGCTTCGACTTCTGCTGGTGTCTTGTAGCCCAGTGCTTCGTGCAGCCGGGTGGTGTTCCACCAGTGGACCCAGTTCATGGTCGCGAACTCGACATCGGTCAGGCTGTTCCAGGCCGGCTGGGAGTAGATCAGCTCGGCCTTGTACAAGCCGTTGACGGTTTCAGCAAGGGCATTGTCGTAGCTATCGCCGACTGTTCCGACTGATGGGGTGATTCCTGCGGTGATGAGCCGTTCAGTGTAGGCAATGGCAACGTATTGCGATCCACGAGCGGAGTGATGGACCAGTTCAGCAATGCCTGTGGTCGCGGTGTTCAGCGCGTGCTACAGCGCTTCTAAGGACAGCGCGTGCGTCGTCATCGATGATCTGGTCGCCCAGCCGGCGATACGACGGGAGTACGCATCGATGACGAACGCGGTGTACACGAAGCCATACGATGTGCGCACATAGGTGTAGGGTCGGCCAGCAGCGCCCTGCCCGCGTTGCCGCTGGATGGGTTTCTGCTGGCCGCCCTCCGAACCGGACGTGCCCATTCCTGAGCATCCGGCTCTCCATGTGATCACGCCGTGACGCTCGCCCAGGGGTTTGGGATGCGGGTTCCTCGGTAGCGGTAGCGGGTCACGGGAACCTGCCAGGCGCGGAAGAACTCGATCCCTTCGGCGCGGATCTGCCACCGGGGCAGAAGTCGCCTGACGAGGGTGCGCATGTTCAGCTTCGGGTGCCGCTTTTTCAGCCAGCCCACGATCCGCCAGAAGGCGAACCGGTCGAGATAGCTGAAGAGGTGTTTGACGACGCCGTGCTGGAAGTAGGCGCACCAGCCCCGTAGCGCCGGGTTGAGTCGGCGCAGCAGGTCTGCGAGCGTTCGATGGGATGCCCGGCGGGTCAGCGTCCGCACCTTGTCCCGGATGGAAGCCAGCGACTTCCGTGAGGGGTAGGTGTAGATCGCGGTCTTCCCACCGTGACCTCTGATCCGGCGGCGCTGGATGTGCCACCCGAGGAAGTCGAACCCGGTGTCTATGTGCGTGACCGTCGTCTTCTCGGCCGACAGGCGCAAACCCATCGGCGCGAGCACCGCGGCGACTTCGTCCCAGAGCGCGTCGGCATCCTCGCGGGTGCCTCGGACGAGGACGACGAAGTCGTCCGCGTAGCGGACCAGCTTCATCGTCGCGCCCCCGGCGCGTTGATGCTTCGTGCGCGACCATTGCGGGCCGAGCGCATCCCACTTGCGTTGGAAGTGCTCGTCCACCACGGACAGGGCGATGTTCGCCAGTAGCGGCGACAGGATCCCGCCTTGCGGGGTGCCGGTGTAGGTGTCCCTGTTCACGCCGTCCTCACTGAGGACACCCGCTCTCAGGAACCCGCGGACCAGGCGCAACACGCGCTTGTCGACGATCCTCGCCCGGACGCGCTGCATGAGCGCGTCGTGATCGATCTCGTCGAAGCACGCGGTGATGTCCGCTTCAAACACCTGCACGTAGCCACGTGAGGCGTAGAAATGGATCTCCGCGATCGCGTCCTGCGCCCGCCTGCGCGGCCGGAACCCATACGAGGACGGCTGGAAGTCGGCCTCGAATATTGGTTCCAACACCAGCTTCAGAGAGGCTTGAACGATCCGGTCCGTCATCGTCGGAATCCCGAGCTTGCGGACCTTGCCGTTCGCTTTCGGGATCGACTTCTGACGCACCCGTTCGGGGACGAACTCGCCGCGCTTGACGCTCTCGCGCAGCTCGGCGAGCATCCCGTGCACCTTCTCCGGTGGGACGGATCGCGGGGCGATTCCGTCAACTCCGGCGGTGCGACCTCCCTTGTTGCCCGCCACCCGACTCCACGCCGCAACGAGGAAGCCGGGGTCATAGACCAGGTTGAACACATCATCGAAACGACGACCGGGGTCGGTCGTCGCCCATTGGTGCAGTTTCGTCTGCATTCTCAGTACCCGTGCCCACGCCTCCGAAGTGTCGGCTGGCCACGAAACATCCGCATTCACGGCTGTGTCTCCTTTACCGCTTGTCGATCCTGCGATCACACTAGACCCCTTCGCCATGCGACCGGCTTTCCCAGCCTCGGACTACTACGGGCCCTCCGTCCCATCCCGGCCCGATCAGCAGGCCGTGCGCTCAGCCGTCGGTGTCGTCGCTGGCGGCGACGCACCTCCGGCGAGACCGGGATGGTTCCCACGTTCACTCTCGAACCCTTCGACGGGATCGGCACCCAGTTATGCCCCAGCATCCTCGCCACGGCTACGCCGCAGGCTTTCACCGTGGCCTCCCGACTGGCGACATCACCCAGTCCAGGAGTTCCCCTCACCGCCGAAGCAGTGAGGGTGCGCGATGCAACCCGACCCGCATCCGCCAGGTTGGAGTCGGTGGTCTCGTATTGAGGGGCTTTCAGCCACTGGTTCCTATCCGTATGCCTCTCCGTCTCGCTAGCCGAGCCCGTACCATCTGGCAGTTCTGACACGACTCGTCGTTGTCGAGGACTGCTCCACCCACCCCGCTCACGCCAACGGGCCAGATCGTCCTCCAGCTATCACACGCCTGCTGCGACAGGCATCGAGCGGTGTCCTTTCACCACCGCAAGGTTCGAGAGCACCTCGTGGCGCTCAATGTCTGCCACCCATAGCCGATTAGGCCCACAGGCTCGAAACTCACGACCCACCAAGTCGGGGCGAGTGTCGGGTCCCTTGGGCTTATGTGTCATCACGGGAGACCGGCCTTTACCTTTGCCAGACACACCTGCAAGGCGCATCAGACGCGCGGTCTGTTCACGTCCAATGTCGATTCCTTCACGGCGCAGCGCGTGCCACATTTTGCGAATCCCGTAGACGCCGTAGTTTTGTTGATGAACTTCGGTAATGCGCTCTACTAGGGCGGCGTCACGAAGGCTACGGACACTTAATCCCCGAGCCTTAGATTGGCGGTACCCACGAGAAGTAAGGAAGCCGCCAACACGGTGTGTGTTTAACGTCGTGCAGATGAACTCGACGGTGAAATGATTCCGGTGTTTATCGATGAACTGGATCATTTCCGACGTTTTGGGTCGAGTTTCGATGCGAAAAAAACCGACGCGGCCTTTAACAGCTCGTTGGTGTCGCGAAGTTCTTGATTCTCACGCCGAAGCTTGGCTACCTCTGCCACGAGGTCTTCGGGCAACAGCTCGGCAATACGACCGTCACGGCGAGCCGCTTGTGTCCACTGCCGAGCAGTATGCCATGAGACGCCCAGCTTCGGCGCAACTGCCTGGCACGCAGCCTGCATCGACATGTTCTCTGCCAGGATGCGATCCTCCACCAAGCGAACCACGCGGTCCTTCACATCCTGGTCAAATTTTCTTGGCATGTTCCAGATTTTCCCATCTACTCAGACGGAACAAAACCCGGGACACTTCACTCCTTGACGTGGCTTGTCTGGAGCACAGAGGACGCCCTAGGGTGATCCGGATGGATAACGGGCCTGAGTTCATCGCCCACGCCCTCGAGGCTTGGGCGGCCGAGGATGAGACGATCCAAGCGTTCATCCCGCCAGGCCAGCCCTGGCATAACGGGTTCGTTGAGTCGTTCCATAACCGGATGCGAGACGAACTCTTGGAAGATAACAGTATCGAAAATCTCGACCATGCCCGCCTACTCGTGGCCCAATGGTCACGGCGCTACAATGACTTCCATCCGCACTCATCACTGGGCTACCTCAGCCCGCGGCAGTATGCGGAACAATGGAGACAAGAAAACACGGTCAACGCTTCAACCAAGTGGACCTAATGGCCTGCTCTAAGGATGAGGTCCACTCGATTTGAGCGTTGACCAGGTGTTCGTTTCTCCATGTGTCCGCACACGCCTGTGAGCTGAAATAGCCCAGTCAGGAATACGGGTGAAACTCATTGTACCGATGTAACCACTCATCGAGCAGGATTCGGGCGTGAGTCAGGTTCTTGGTGCTATTTTCTTCTAACAGTACGTCGCGTATCCGGTTGTGGGAGGACTCCACGACCCCGTTATGCCAGAGCGCGATCGTGCTCCATAATCCTTCTGGTCGAAGGTGAAGACCGGATTCTACAACCGGAGAAAATGGGCTCCATCCGCAAACAACGAGCGGAGATCCTCAATCGACTCTGTACTACAACTCACGCACAGCTAACGTCCACGACGAAGGTCCCGTTGATACCAGCGCTACGTGCTGCCTCGACCATGAGCACTGTGATGGTCGATGCGGCTGATAAAGACCATTCAGGTGCGGAGAACACCGCAGTACACGTGCCCGGCGATTGCCGGAACGCCCAACGGTCGTCAAGGTAAACACGATCATCTGATATGGCCAGATCCTGCACGGCAAGTGGCTCCAGGCAAATGTCCTCAAACCATGCCGCAGCGGCTACGGTCCATCGCTCGGGGCGTGCTCGACTCATGAGTTGAGCACGTATCTCAACGGCCGTCGTATCCACGTCGGCCAACGCGGAGAACTGGTCGACAAGCTGCAGGACCGTTTCCTCGTCGAAGCGACGTCCGGTAGCTGGCACTTGGACGCGCACGCTCGTGAACGTGCAGGGTCCTAATTGTTCGACCGCCACCCCGCTAGCGTGGACCAGCAACGGGACCGACACCAGCGCGGTTGACAAGTCATACACGCCTGTCTGGAACCAGGCCAGATCACCACTAAACCGGCCACTTCGTACAACATCCCCGAAGCACCAGAACGCTTCATGGGCCTCAAGCTGTTTCGTATTAAACCAGTGTGGTCCCAAGGCATGACACGTACCATAAAAACGTGCGAACGCTCCTTCCGGTTCCAACTCTCCGGACTGGAACGCAGTCACGACTGGAGCAGAGAGGAAAACCGACCCCGATAGGCTGACAATCACCGGGGCAGCGTCAGCTGATTCTGTCACAGGGTGCATTTGATAGTCTTGGCGCGAGTGTAGAGCTTATTGGGGGTATCAAGATACCCGATCAGATCGACGTCGACCCAGCTACGCCACTGCTTGTTCCCGCGGGATCGACACGTCATCCTCGCGTTGGCGCGCTTGGACCCACCGGACTTGATTGTTCTGACACCGGCCCTGCCACGGTTCTGCCAACTTGAATTCTTCTTTGGTTTGTACTGCAACTGGACGGTGACCTTGGCTTTAGCGGCATTTGTCGTTCCCTTCAGCCACCATCCATGACCTGATGCTTGTCCTCGAGTGACGTGAACATCGTCACCCTTTCCTTTGTCTGGAACACCCCGATCCTAGCGGTTGTCACTACAGGGTAGGCGGTATTGACTGATGGACGGGTCCTCTGGACAAGGTCACCATCGACAACAGAATACGCAGAAGACACATCGCGCCCCGCAGCGTCACGAGCTTCAGGGTGCTCCACGATCCCTACCAGATCCTCGCCCTCATACAACGCCACAGCACCCGTTTTCTGAACGACAGGCGTAATACCGCTGGATAGTCTGTAGGCGAATGTCTGGCTGGACTGCGATGACGTTGTTAGCGCACTGGAGCTAATTGATCCACTCTCAAGTATCTGGAAAGCATATGCGTCATCCAACCCTTTGATCCGGAACACCGTTGTCCCGTCGGGAGCAACGGCCCCCTCCTCCACGACAGAGGTATCAGCAAGCGAAAGGCCAACGGAGACTTCGTCGTCGATATCAATGCTGGCATACTCCTCGGGATCACTGGTCACCAACGTAGAAATCCCATCGTTGTCAAGTGAAACACTGCTTGACGATCGAGTGGCGCTTTGGGCCAACGGCTCCTCTGAGGTCGACGCCGAGATTACTGTATCCTCAACCCATTTGGCCTCAGTGGTACCAGAAACTGAATCTAGTGGACTTGCATGAACGGCTGTGGGCACAAACAACGCCACGGTAACCAAGCCAGAGGTGATACTCACGAGTCGTGAAATCTGAAGTCGGGTCATAACGTGATTGCCTTTCAAAAGCCATAGAGTGCACTGGTTTTAGGTCCGCCTGATTTATGCGGTCTATGGCCATTGCCTCCTATATTCTTCCGGCGGGGTGAAACCCAACGCCTTGTGAGGATGGAACCTATTATAGAGGGCTCTCGCTCAACTGCCGATGACAGCAAAAGTATTCAATCCCGCGTGGCCGAAGCCGATCCACGACACCGACTCCTATGGAGATTATCGTGCTACCTATAGCTATCGGAACGGACTCGTGCTACCGTGATTTCCAACAGGACTCCCCGCACCACTCCTGGGGTGTATCAAGGGTGTTGGACAGTTTCTCTTGATGGGGAAGGATCAAGAGTGTGGCAACATCATCGAGGCGGAAGTTCAGTCCGCAGTTCAAGGCTGAGGCGGTCCAGTTGGTGGTCCAGTCGGATCGGCAGATTGTCGAGGTTGCCGGCGAGCTTGGGCTCAAGCCTGGCACGTTGGGTAACTGGGTGAAGAAATACAGGCAAGAGAATCCAGAGCCGGGGAAGGCGATGACTCCTGCTGATCATGGCCGGTTAGCGGAGTTAGAAGAAGAAAACCCGCGGCTGAAAATGGAAAATGAATTCCTAAAAAAGGCCGCTCTAGACTCAAACCGTCAGTGCAACACCCCTAGTCAACTTCTGGTAGAGGTGGAATATGGCGAAACTAGGACGACCTGGACTGCCGGAGACCGAACGCCGCCGAGTCTGGGAACTATGG